>NZ_SPQN01000052.1 GCF_004571065.1 Geodermatophilus sp. DF01-2 | reverse complement strand
GCGGGGCCCGGGTCACCCTCGTGGCGGCCAACACCGCGCTTGCCGACCCGGCCGGGGTGGACGTCGTACGGGTCGGGACGGCCGTGCAGCTGCGCGAGGCGGTCCTCAAGGCGGCGGCGGACGCCGACGCCGTGGTGATGGCAGCGGCCGTGGCCGACTTCCGGCCGGCCGAGTACGCCGACCTGCGGCGCCTCGGGATGCGGGCGGCCCGCGCCGCGGCGACCCTCCCGGTGCGGATGGTGGTGTGCACCGTTCGGGAACCCACCCGCCGGCTGCGGCGGCTGCTCGACGCGTAACCGGCGCTGCCGCGGGCGCCGCCCCGCGGTCGGCCCGGTGACCCGTGGTCCGTGACCCCGTAGCCCGGTGTGACCGGTACGGGGTCACGGGGGCGTCACAACGCGGCACGGAGGATGACGATCCGCTGACGACCGGGCCTCCGACGGCTGTCCGCCGCCCGGGAAGGGCACGGACGCGGCACAGTCGGGGCGCGGACCCGGTCCCCATGTCGGCTCATGGGTCACCGGGTCCGCGCCCCGACCACCGGCCGGGTGACGCCCGACCGACCTGGGGGTGGAGATGACCAGCCGCAGCAGCACCACCGTCGCGACCGGATGCCCGCGACCTCGAACCACCGCCGTCCCGGGCGGGTTCCGGTGAGACGGCCGCCGATGGGCAGGCCGGCCGTCCGCCGGGACCGCGGGCACACGGCCACCGTCGCGTCCGGCGATCCGACGCCGCCCGGGGACGCCGAGCGGGAGGTGCCGCCCCGGGCGACGCCGGCCGTGCCCGGCTGGGCGGTGCGGGTCCTGACCCGGAGCGCCGCGGCCCTCGCCCTCGCTGCCGTCGGGTGGCTGCTGTTCTGGTTCCTGCTCCGCGTCCCGCTGGTCACCGTGGCCCTCGCCGTGGCGCTGCTCCTGGCCGCCCTCCTGCAGCCGGTCGCGCGGTGGCTGCGCCGGCGGGGGCTCCCCCCGGGGCTCGCGTCGCTGTTGTCGGTCCTGCTGCTCCTCGCCGTCCTCACCGGCGTCGGCGCCCTGGTCGGGTTCCGCGCGGCCGCGAAGCTGCGCAACCTCGCCCGGCCGCTGACCGCCGGCATCGACCGGATCCGGGTGTGGCTGATCGAGGGTCCGCTCGGCCTGGACCCGCAACGGGTCGCCGACATCCGCAACACCGTGGTGACCCGGATCTACCAGTTGATCCCCGAGCCCGCGGCCGCGGCCCGGATGGCCCTCTACGTGCTGGCCGCGGTGATCCTCGTCGCCTTCGTGCTGTTCTTCCTGCTCAAGGACGGCGAACGGATGTGGGGCTGGGCGCTCGGCTGGGTCCCCGGCCGGCGACGCGAGCACGTCGACGGGGCCGGGCGCTGCGCCTGGACCACCCTGTCCGGCTACATCCACGGCGTGATCATCGTGGCCATCATCGACGCGGTCGGGATCGGGACGGCCCTGTTCATCCTGGACGTCCCCCTGTGGGTCTCCCTGACCCTGCTGACGTTCCTGGGCGCGTTCGTCCCGATCTTCGGGGCCACGATCAGCGGCGCGGTCGCCGTGCTGGTCACCCTGGTCACCAACGGCCTCACCGACGCGATCATCGTGCTGGTCGTCGTCCTGGTCGTCCAGCAGGTCGAGGGCAACCTGCTGCAGCCGCTCATCGTCGGACGCACCCTGCACCTGCACCCGGTGGCCATCCTCGTCGCGGTGACCATCGGCACGCTCCTGTGGGGGCTGGCCGGCGCGCTGCTGGCGGTGCCGCTCATGGCCGTCGCCTACCGGATCGCCGAGTACGTGCGGGAGCACCGGCAGCCGCCCGCCGCACCGTCAATTGCGCACCCCGAGTCGGTGCCGTCCGGAGGGTCGGAGCCGGCCCCCGTCGCCGGAGCGGGACGCGCCTGACGTCCGGCGACGGCCACGCCTGACCGCAGGGCCTGACCGCAGGGCCTGACCGCAGGAACGGCGGCGTCCCGGACCGTGGCGGCCCGCCGGACCGCCCCGCAGTCCCGCAGCCCCGGGGCAGGAGCGCCGCTCCGCCACCGCCCGCCGCACAGGAGAACGCCCCGCGGCCGTGGATGCCGGGTCGGACCCGGCTCCCGGCCGCGGGGCGTCCGCGGACCGTGCGAGGTCAGTCGGCCTGCTCCTGCAGGATCTCCATGCGGTCGGCCGCGAGGGCGACCTGCCCCTCGGCCTCCGCGAAGAAGGCGTCCGGGTCGTCGAAGAGCTCGTCGGCGGCGATGCCGAAGTCCTGCTCGAAGGTGTCCTGCGCCACCTGGACCACCGTGCCGGACACCCGGACGACGTCGTTGGCGTCGAGCTCGGCCGGCGGGGTCGCCATGATGACCGCGATCGGCTCACCGGACTCCCCGGCGATCCAGTAGGCGGCGCCGACGTCGGTGGTGGCCACCAGCTCGGAGACCTCGGCGCTCACCGTCACCTCCTGGCCGATGAGCGGATCCGGGTCGTCGAACAGACCGGCCTCGTCCTCGACCACCGGGTCCACCGGCGCATCGGGCTCGGCCGCCGGCGCCTCCTCCAGGACGCCGACCCGCTCCTCGAGCTCGCCGATGTCCTCCTCGATGGCCTGCAGGTCGTCGATGGTGACCTCGCCGGCCTCCGGTCCGGCCGACTCGCCGCAGGCGGCCAGCCCGCCCATGCCGATGGCGGCCGCGACCAGGGCTGTGGCGGCGCGTCCCGCGCGCCGCGTACGGAGAGGCGTCAGGCGCCCGCTGGTGCTCATGATGGCTCCTCTGCTCGCTGGCGGGCTGCGCCGGGCAGCGCCGCTCGTGTCGGGTGCTGCTGACGTGCCCAGCCCGGCGGGGCCGGCCACCCGATGCGGCGGTCCTGACACCGATCCGCAAGGGGGGTGCAACATCCCCGGCGCAACCGTCACGTCGCCGTCGAATCCGCCCCCGGGTGGACGGCCGCCGGCTCGGGCGGACCGGTCACGGCAGGCGGTACCCGGCCGGACCCACCACCAGGTCGCCGCGGCGGGGGTCCTCCGAGAAGATAAGCGCCCCGCGGTGACGGCTGTCCGGCGGGAGGTAGGCCAGCTGGCTCACGGCCTGGTCGACCACCTCGCCCTGCCGCCGCAGCGTGCCGCTGATCTGGACGGCCTCGGCCGTGGCCCCGCCGTCGTTGACGGCGGTGAAGTGCACCGCGTACCCCTCTCCGGCCTCCTCGATCGAGGTGACCGCCACCGACAGACGGGGCCCGGACTCCCGCACGGCCACCGCCTGGTGGATCAGGAAACCCAGGAGGGCCGCCACCAGCAGGGCGCCCAGGACGCCCACGAGCTTCTCGGCGGGCGGGGTCCCCTGCCCGCCGTCCGGCTGGTCGTCGCCGCCGTGGTCCTGCCCGCCGGGCACGTGGTCGTCCGTGCGCTGGTGGTCCGACGAGGTCATCGCCCTCCCCTCCTCAGAGGATCAGCCGGGCCGCCGCCGCGCCCACGCTGGCGGGCAGGGCCAGGACGACCGACTCGGCCAGCACCATCCCCAGGCCGGTGCCGTCGAACCGGCCGAGGATCCACAGCAGGAAGGCCGCGACGGCGAAGGCCAGGACGTACCCGGCGACGGTGAAGGTCGCGAAGGACCGCAGGAACCCCCGCGACTCCTCCTCGCCCTTGAAGCCCGCCCCGTACACGAAACCGTGCATGAGCACCAGGCTGAGCAGGACGGTGGCCAGGAGATGCCACGGTGTCGCCGCCGCCGCGAGCAGCACGATCTCCTCGGTGGGGGCGACGTTGGCCGCGAACACCGCCGCGCCGGCGACCATCAGGAACAGCTCGTGCCCGTAGCCGCTCTGGGTCGCGGCGGCGCTGTCCTGTCCGAGCTGGCTGCGGGCGTAGGAGGCGCCGGCGGCGGCCGGCAGCGTCTCGATGGCCAGGATCGACGTCGCGCCCCGCCAGTCCTCCAGCCAGTCCATCCTCCCCAGGACGGTCAGGACGGCCGCGGCGGCCACCGCGGCCATGAGCAGCGCGATCCCGGTGTCGGCCAGGTCGCTGCGCCAGCCGGACTCGTCCGAGGCCCCACCCAGCTCGCGCACCAGCCCGAGGACGAGGAGCACGGTCGCGGCCAGGAGCAGGGCCAGCCGCCAGCGCTCGACATGGAGGCCGATCCGCCAGACCTCCATGGTCAGGAACAACGGCATCGCGAACAGCACCGCACCGCCGAGCGCACGGCCCAGCCCCCGCATCACCTCCATCAGGATCCGTCCACCCGCTCGTCAGCCGGCGGGCGACCCGGCCCCGGCAGGTGTCCAGGTCCGCCACGCCGCGTGTACCGGCCCGCCGGGGATCCCGGGGTCCCGGGCCGGCCGCGACCACGCTCCTGCGGTCGGGCCGATCCCCTCCCAGCCGTCTCCGCGGCGAGCTGCGGAGAGGCCATCGGTGCGTTCCATCGACGAGGTCCAGACGACGAGGGCGGACAGGACGACGGTGGGCTGCCCCGAGCCGGTGTCGCCACCCCTCCGGGCCGGGGATCGACACGAGCCCGTCATCGTCCGGCCGGGGGACGGCGTGGTGGCGTGTCCCGGGCCCGGCCCGCCGAGGTCATCGGAGCGCGCGGCGGTGCGGGTTCCTCCGGCGGGCGCCCGGGGGTAAGCGCCTTTTGATGAGACCGACGTCCCGACCCATGCCCACGCCCTCCCGCCCCCGGCACGCCGACGGGCCGCACCACACCGGCCCGGCCCCGTCGCCCGACCGGGCCGGACTCCCACCGGACGCCGGACCCCGGCCACCGGGCCCCGCGTGGGGCGCCGGGTCGCCCGCCGGCCGGGACGAGGCCCGACGAGCCGGCGCGGATTCCTCAGGAGGGAGGCGCGGAGCCGGTCGTGCCGATCGTCACCTCAGCCAGTGCGCGGCACTCCTCACCCAGCTCCCGGACCTGCGTGGAGGACGACTGCAGGTCCTCGACGATCTCCCGCACGCGGGCGACGTCGAGGTCCCCCAGTGCCGCCACGGCCTCCTCCAGCAGGCCCACCGAGCGGGCCGCCTCGTCGACCGCGGCCAGGCACTCCTCGGGGACCGTGGTCGTCACCGTCCGGCCCTCCACGTCTCCCTGGTCGTCGCCCGGCAGGACGACGGTGGGCTCCGCCGCCGTGGGGTCCGCGGCCCCGACCCCGTCGGCGCCGTCCGCGCCGTCGGGTCCGCCCCAGATGCCGAAGCCGATCAGCAGTCCCACGAGGAACGTCGCCGCGGGGAGCAGGACGGTCAGCGCCCGCACGCCACGACCACCCCCCGGCGGGGGGACCGGCGCGGTCTCACGCGTCCCGGTCCCGGCTCCTGTGCCCGGCATGTCCGCCTCCTCGGCTCGGCGTCGGGTCGCGGTGCGCCGGCGGAGTCGCGAGAGTGCCGGCAGGTGCGGCCTCCCACAGGTTCGCAGCCGAGCCCGAGGTACGCCCGTCGGGGAGGGTCCGCGTGACGACACTGCTGGGTGCCATCGGTCATCGAGGCGTGCGCCTGCTCGACGGGTTCGTCCTCTTCTGGGTGCTCCTGTGGATCGTCCTCGGCCTGCTGACCGGCCACGAGGTGCAGCAACTGACGTCGGTGAGCGACTCGGCGCAGGCCTCGGCACGCGCCGCCGACTCGGCCGGGCAGGCGCTGCAGTCCCTCCGGGACCTGCCGCTCGTCGGGGGGGACGCCGGTGAGCTGGGCGACCAGGTGCGGGACGCCGCCCAGGCGGTCCTGGCCAACGCGGCCGACTCGCGGGTGACCATCCACCGGCTCGGCGTGCTGCTGGGCATCTCGATCGCGCTCATCCCGCTGACCCCGGTCCTCTGGCTGTACCTGCCACCGCGCCTGGTCTACCGGGCCGACGTGGCGGCGCTGCGTGCCCGGCTGGCCTCCGGCCCGCCGGACGACGCCCTGACCGCCTACCTCGCCCGCCGCGCGGTCGACCGGCTGCCCTACCGGCAGCTGAGCGCCCTCACCGAGGATCCCGTGGGCGACCTCAGGGCCGGGCGCCACGCCGCCCTGGCGAGGGCGGAGCTCGGCCACCTCGGGCTGGCGTCGTAGTGGCGCCCGGCCCCGCCCCGACCGCGGGGCGGGGCCACGCCTCTGACATCCTCGCGGTCGACCTCCTCCCGCGCGGCACCGCAGGACCGCGGGCGGGGTCCGGTCCCGTTCCCCACCGTGCAGGAGGACCCGTGCGCGCCGCCCAGATCGCCACCCTCGACGGCCCCCGGGCCATCCAGGTCGTCGACCTCCCCGAGCCCGACGCCGACGGCAAGGCCGTGATCGAGGTGCACGCCGCCGGCGTGACCTTCCCCGAGGTGCTGCTCAGCCGCGGCGAGTACCAGCTCAAGCCGCCGCTGCCGTTCGTGCCCGGCAGCGAGGTCGCCGGAACCGTCCGGAGCGCCCCGGAGGGCAGCGGGCTGCAGCCCGGGCAGCGGGTCGCGGCCTTCCCGGGCTTCGGCGGCTTCGCCGAGGTGGCGGTCGCCGACCCGGGGTTCGTCTTCCCCCTGCCCGACCGCACGACCTTCGAGCAGGGTGCGGCCCTGCCGATGAACTACCTGACCATGCACTTCGCGCTGCGCCGTCGCGGCCGGGTGCAGGCGGGCGAGACCGTGCTCGTGCACGGCGCCGCCGGCGGCCTGGGGACGGCGGGCGTCCAGCTGGCCAAGGCGTACGGCGCGCGCGTCCTCGCCGTGGTGTCGAGCGAGGCCAAGGGCGAGGTGGCCCGGGCCGCCGGCGCCGACGAGGTCGTCCTCGCCGACGGGTTCCGCGATCGCGTCAAGGAGCTCACCGGCGGCCGCGGCGTCGATATCGTCGCCGACCCGGTGGGCGGTGACCGGTTCACCGACTCACTGCGCAGCCTCGCCCGCGAGGGCCGGCTGCTCGTGCTCGGCTTCACCGGCGGGGAGATCCCCACCGTCAAGGTCAACCGGCTGCTGCTGAACAACGTCTCGGTCGTCGGGGTCGGGTGGGGCGCCTTCTGGTCGGGCGATCCCGGCTACGTGCAGGAGCAGTGGCGGGACCTGCGGCCGCTGCTCGACGACGGCGCCCTCGACCCGGTCCTCGGGTCCGTCCACGACCTGGCCGACGCCGCCGCGGCGATCACCGAGCTCGACGAGCGCCGAGCCGCCGGCAAGGTGCTGCTCCGGGTGCGCTGAAGACGGACCCCGGGACGGGCCCGCTGCAGGGGTCCCGCCGGCTCCGTCCCGGGCCCCGCCCTCAGCGTGCGAAGGGTGGGGGGACAGTCCTTCTACGAGTGGCGGGGGCAGCGGCGGCCACCCGTCAGGGGCTCGCGCCGAGCCTGCGAGGCGTGGGGGAAGGGTGGTCCTTCTTCAGGTCGCGGTGCCCCGCCAGCGCAGCACCTCCAGGGCCGCGGCGACGCTGACGACGTCCTCGGCGAGCGGGCGCGGCAGCAGCTCGTCGGCCCGGGCCAGCCGGCGCAGCACCGTGTTGCGGTGGGTGTACAGCCGCCGGGCGGTGCGCGAGGTGTTGCCGAGCTCGCGGACGTAGGCGAGCACCGCCTGCTGCGTGTCGGCGTCCGCGTGCAGCAGGTCCCCGAGCGTGTCGGCGAGGAACTCCTCGGCCTGGGTCGGCTCGCCGGTGAGCAGGGCGACGAGCTGCACGTCCTCGTAGCGGGCGACCTGCTGCGGGGACGTCAGGCGGGCCAGCATCCGCTGGGTGGTGGCGGCGTCGAGGTGGCTGCGCCGGAAACCGTCGACGTCGGCGCCCGGGCGCCCCACGGCCACCCGGACGTCGGGGTGCGCCGCCAGCTGCGCGGCCAGCTGGCCCGCGCGCGGCGCCGTCGCCACGGGCAGCCAGACCCAGATGGCGGCGGCGCTGGCCAGGACCGTCAGCCGGTGGGCGGCGCCACTGGCCCGGACGACGGCCTCGGCGGCCGCCTCCAGTTGCTCCGACGCCGCCCCCGAGCCGCTCCACACGACGACGGCGGTGTGCGGGCCGGCCAGGCCGTAGCCGAGCTGCGCCTCGGCGCGGGCGCGGCTGATCGGTGCGCCCTCCAGCAGCAGCGTGACCGTGGCCCGGCGCTCGGCGTGCGCGCCGCGGGTGAGCTCGTCGCGCTCGGCCCGCATCCGCTCGGAGATGGCCGCGACGGTGTCGTCGATGAAGGTGGCGATCGACAGCGCCGAGACGTCGAGCAGCTCGCGCAGCTCCGCGGGGTCGGAGGTCAGGTCGAAGCAGATCGCCATCCACCGGCGCCAGGCGACGCCCTGGGCGGCTCGGTAGGCGTCCAGTGCCGACTCGTCGAGCCCTCGGCGCACCAGGTCGCGGGCCGACTCCAGCACCTCCGGTCCGGTGTTCGCCGGCACCCGCCGGCCCGGGTGCTGCACGTTGGCCGCCGCCCAGTGCAGCAGGTTGGCGAGGTTGGCCCGCCGGGTCGCGGCGGCGAGCACCGGGTCCTCGGCGACCGGCCGCATCCGCTGCCCGCCGAGGGCGGCCGCGTGCAGCTCCTCGACCCACTCGGCGCGGGGGTCGAGCGCGACCTCGGCACCCCGCCGGAAGAGCTCACGCACCCGCGGGCAGATCCGCGGCCACCGGACATCGGCTGCAGCACGGTGCACCACGGAGCGAGCATCGTGGTGCACGGTGCGGTGGCGCAAGGTGGCGGCGGCCACGGATCGTCGGGGACCGGCCGTACGAGTGGATCCGATGGGGAGCACACATGACCACCACGCAGACGCCGGTCGAGCACCTCGACGTGCTCGTCGTCGGTGCCGGGATCTCCGGCATCGGCGCGGGGCGCTACCTGACGACCGAGCACCCGGGGAAGAGCTTCGCGATCCTCGAGGCCCGCGCCGCCTCCGGCGGCACCTGGGACCTGTTCCGCTACCCCGGCATCCGGTCGGACTCCGACCTGCACACCTTCGGGTACGAGTTCAAGCCCTGGCGGGACGAGGAGTCCATCGCCGACGCGCCGCGGATCCTCGCCTACCTGCGCGAGACCGTGACCGAGAACGGGCTGGACGCCCGCATCCGCTACCACCACCGGGTGTTGGCCGCCGCCTGGTCCACCGCCGCGGCCCGCTGGCTGGTCGACGTCGAGCGCACCGACACCGGTGAGCGGCTGCAGCTCTCCGCCGGCTGGCTGTTCTGCGCGGGCGGCTACTACCGCTACGACGAGGGCTTCACCCCGCACTTCCCGGGCCGCGAGCGCTTCCGCGGGACGATCGTCCACCCTCAAGCCTGGCCCGAGGACCTCGAGTACGCCGGCGAGCGGGTGCTGGTCATCGGCAGCGGTGCCACGGCGGTCACCCTGGTGCCGGCGATGGCCGGGACCGCCGCGCACGTCACGATGCTGCAGCGGACGCCGAGCTACGTCCTGCCGGTGCCGCGGAAGGATCCGCTCGCCAACCGGCTGCGCGCGCTGCTCGGCGAGGAGCGCGGATACGCGGTCACCCGGCGCAAGAACATCGCCCAGCAGCGCGCGATCTGGGGCTTCTGCCAGCGGTACCCCGGGGCGGCCCGCCGGCTCATCCGCTGGGTCAACGCCAAGCAGCTGCCCGAGGGCTATCCGGTCGACGAGCACTTCAACCCGCCGTACGACCCGTGGGACCAGCGGTTGTGCGCGGTGCCGGACGGCGACCTGTTCCGGGCCATCCGCCAGGGCACGGCCGAGGTGGTCACCGACCGGATCGTCACCTTCACCGAGACCGGCGTGCTGCTGGAGTCCGGCCGCGAGCTCGAGGCCGACGTGATCGTCACCGCGACCGGGTTGACCGTGCAGGCCATCGGCGGGATGTCGTTGACGGTCGACGGTGCCCCGGTGCACCTGCCCGACACCGTCGCCTACAAGGGCATGATGCTCTCCGGCGTCCCCAACTTCGTGCTCGCGATCGGCTACACCAACTCGTCGTGGACGCTGAAGATCGGGCTGCTCTGCGAGCACTTCACCCGGCTGCTGGCGCACATGGACGCCCACGGGTACGACGTCTGCCGGCCCGAGCCGAGCGATCCGGAGATGCCCACCCGGCCGTTGCTCGACTTCGCCGCCGGCTACATCCAGCGGGCCGTCGACCAGCTGCCCCGCCAGGGCGACCGGATGCCGTGGCTGACCTCGATGACCTACTCCTCCGACGTCGAGCTGCTGCGCGCCGACAGCGTCGTCGACCCCGAACTGCACTTCTCCCGCGCCACCGCGCCCGTGACCACGCCAGCCGAGGTGTCCGCGTGACGGCGACCGCACGGCTCCACGGACCCGCCCGCCGCGCCGGAGGCCCCGTCACCGGAACAGGAGACCCCCGATGAGCAGCGTCCGCGGCAAGGTCGCCGCCGTCACCGGCGCCGGCTCCGGCATCGGCCGCCAGCTGGCCTTCGAGCTCGCCCGGCGCGGGGCGCGGCTGGCGGTGTCGGACGTCGACGACCTCGGGCTGGCCGACACCGCGGACCGCGCCGGGGCGCTCGGCGCCGACGTCCACGCCGCGCACCTCGACGTCAGCGACCGCGCGGCCGTCGAGGCCCACGCGGCGGCGGTGGCGGAGCACTTCGGCGTCGTGCACCAGGTCTACAACAACGCCGGCGTCGCGGGGGGGAGCACAGTGCTCGAGACCGACTGGGCCGAGTACGACCGCGTCTGGTCGGTCAACCTGTTCGGCGTCCTGCACGGCACCAAGGCGTTCCTGCCGCACCTGGTCGCCTCCGGCGACGGGCACGTCGTCAACGTCTCCAGCCTCAACGGGATCATGGGGCAGGGCCGCAGCACGGCCTACTGCGCCAGCAAGTTCGGCGTCCGCGGCTTCACCGAGAGCCTGCGCGCCGAGATGCTGGCGGCCGGGCACCCCGTCCGGGTCACCGTCGTCCACCCCGGCGGGGTCAGGACCAACATCGCGACGGCGGCGTTCGAGCACGCCCGGCAGCAGGGCGCCGAGGCCACCCCGCAGGAGGAGGCCCGCCGCCGTCTCTACGAGGAGAAGCTGCTGAAGATGCCGCCCGAGCAGGCCGCGCGGATCGTCGTCGACGGGGTGGAGGCCGGTCGGCCCCGCATCCTCGTCGGCAACGACGCGAGGGCCGTCGACCTGCTGGTCCGCCTGGCGCCCCGGCTCTACCCGGCGCTGGTCGCCCGCGCCGAGCGCCGCTTCGCCGGCGGCGCCTGACCCGCGACCCCGGTCACAGGCGGCCCGGTCCACCAGAGACGTCGACGCGGCGTCCGTCCACGTCGACCAGGTCGGCGGCACCGGCGGGCAGCTCCATGGTGGTGCGGTGCCCCGACCCGGGGGACGGTGACACGCGATCGAGCACCGTGACAGGCTGCGACCACCACGCACTCCGCCCACCCCACCACCCTCGAACAGGAGGACCGATGGCCTTCCGCGGCATGATGGCGCGCCTGGGCTCCGGCGGCGCCGGTGTCGAGACCGTGCTCGACCGGCCGGAGACGACCCCGGGCGGCGGTGTCACCGGCACCGTCCACCTCACCGGCGGCAAGGTCGCGCAGGACGTCGAGGAGGTCCGGGTCGCACTGCAGGCCACCGTGGAGGTGGAGAGCGGCGACAACTCCTGGCGCGAGGAGGTCACCTTCGGCACCACCGCGATCGCCGGGGCCTCCCGGATCGAGCCGGGCGAGCAGCGCAGCGTCCCGTTCAGCCTGCCCGTGCCCTGGCAGTGCCCGATCACCGCGATCGACGGCTGGCACCTGCGGGGCATGCGCATCGGCCTGCGCACCCGGGTCGACATCGCGGGCTCGGTCGACCCCGGCGACCTCGACCCGGTGACCGTCCTCCCGCTGCCGGTGCAGCGCACCGTCCTGCACGCGCTCGACGGTCTGGGCTTCGCCTTCCGCGGCGCCGACGTGGAGAAGGGCCGCATCCGCGGCAGCGACCTGCCGTTCTACCAGGAGGTCGAGTTCGCCCCGCCGCCCGGCCTGCGCGGCCGGGTCAACGAGCTCGAGGTCACCTTCCTCACCGACCCGCAGGGCGTGGACGTCGTCCTGGAGGTCGACCGGCGCGGCGGGCTGCTCAGCCAGGGCCGCGACGTCGGCGGCCGGCTGCGGCTGGGCCACTCCGACACCGACGTCCGGGCCGTGGCGGCCCGGCTGGACGCCGCCGTCCGGCAGCTCGGCGCCCGCCGCGGGTGGCTGTAATGGAAATCGGCGATTCCCATCGTTCGAGGCGGCCCGCAGGGCCATGGTTTCTGTGAGGAGCGGGGCCCGAAGGGTTTTCGACGAGCGGCCGGTCCGGCTCCGCTCAGGCGGGGTACGGCACCGGCCGCGGTGTCGGCCGGCAGCCCGACGGCGGGAGACCGCGACGGACGGCGCCGTGAGCTGACGGCTCCGGCCCGGCGCTGGGCGCTGGTGTTGCAATGGCGTGACGATTACCGGTCGAAAGCGGTGCCCGGCCGTCAGGTGCGCGTCGGCGCGCATCCCCTGGGACACCCTGGCGGGAGTGCACCCGCCCACCTCTACCGACCGCCCCGCCGCGCCGCGCCGGGCCGAGGGCCCGCCCGTCGTCGACCTGGCCGACGAGCGGGCGGCCGACCAGCGGCTCACCGGCGCCAAGGCCGCGGCGCTGGCGACGGCGGCCGGGGCCGGCCTGCCGGTGGTACCCGGCTTCGTCGTCACGACGACGGCGGTCGAGGAGATCGCCGCCGGCGGCGACCTGCCCACGGCGGTCCTGGACGCGTGGCACGGCCTGTCCGACGACGACGCCCAGGCGCTCGTGGTGCGCAGCAGCTCCACCGTCGAGGATCTCGGCGACTCCTCGATGGCCGGCCGCTTCGAATCCGTCGTCGGCGTCCGCGGGTCCAGCGGCTTCCGGCGCGCCGTCGGCCTGGTCATCGCCTCGCGCGAGCAGGCGGCGGCCGGGTCCGACACGCTGACCGGCAGCGAGCCGCTCGCCGTCCTCGTCCAGCCCCTGCTCTCGGCCCGCTGCGGCGGCGTGCTGTTCGGCATCGACCCGGTCTCGGGCCGCGAGGACCGGCTGGTCGTCGCCGTCGTGGAGGGGGGGCCGGACCGGCTGGTCAGCGGGGAGGTCGACGGCAGCCGCTACGAGCTCGACGCGTCCGGCCGGCAGGTCGGGCTGACCCGGGGAGAGGGCGGCATCCGGCTGAGCCGGCGCCGCCTGCGGCAGCTGGCCGAGCTCGCCGCCCGGACGGCGGAGGTCTTCGGCGGTCCGCAGGACGTGGAGTGGGCCTACGACGGCGACGGCCGGCTGCGCCTGCTGCAGAGCCGCCCGGTCACGGCCGAGCCCCGGGGCCGCCCCCGTGGGCCGGTGCTCGGTCCCGGGCCGGTGGCCGAGACGTTCCCCCTCCCGCTGCAGCCGCTCGAGGAGGACCTGTGGATCGATCCGCTGCGCACCGCGCTCCGCCGCGCGCTGTCGCTGGCCGGCACCGCCGCTCCCGCGGACCTCGACACCTCCCCGCTGGTCACCGTGCTGGACGGATGGCCCGCCGTCGACCTGGACCTGCTGGAGCCGCAGCACCGCCACCCGAGGGTGCGGGAGCGGCTGGACCCCCGCCCGCGCCTGCGGCGGCTGTACGCGTCCTGGCGGGTCGGACGGCTGCGCTCGGCGTTGCCCACCCTGGCCCGGGACGTCGTGGGCGCCGCCGACACGGCTCTGGCGGGCGTCCCCGCAGCGGCCGACCTGGACGACCGGCAGCTGGTCGCCCTGCTGCACCGGCTGCGGCCCGCACTGACCTCCGTGCACGCGCACGAGCTCCTCGTCGGCCTGCTCGTCGACCCGGAGGCCCCGCGCACCACGGGCACCGGCACCGCCCTGGGCGTCCTCGCCCGCGCCCGGCGGGCCGGCGTGCCCGACGCGGAGACCCTCGCCGGCTCCCCGGTCGTCCTCGCGCTCGCCCCGCCGCAGGTGCGGGGGGCGCCCGACCTGCCGGCCGACGTCCCCTTCCCCAGCGACGGTGACGCGCCCGGGGACGGGCCGCCGGGGGACCCCGACGACCCCGGCCTGCTGCGCGAGGCGCTGCGGCTGCGCGTGCGCTGGCTGCAGGAGGCCGGTGCCCGCGCCGCCTGGACGCTCGGCGAACGCCTCGCAGCCGCAGGCCGGCTGGCCCGCCCCGACGACGTCCGCGGCCTGGGGCTCGACCAGCTCACCGCGGCCGTGGAGGATCCGGGCGCGCCCCTGGTGCCCCGGCCGGTCGAGCCGGGTGAGCCCCTGCCCGCCCGCTTCCGGGTCAGCGACACCGGCCGGCCGGTCCCCGTCGGGGGCGGGGCGGGTGCCAGCGGCGCCGGCGGGGGTACCGGGACCGGACCGGTGCACCACGGGGACGACCCGCCCGAGGGGGCGGTGCTCGTCGTCCGGACGCTGGACCCGGCCCTGGCCTCGGTGCTGCCGCGGCTGGCCGGTCTCGTCGCCGAGACCGGCAGCGTGCTGGCGCACCTGGCGATCCTCGCCCGGGAGGCGGGGGTGCCGACGGTGGTCGGCTTCACGGGGGCGCTCGAGCGGTTCCCGCCCGGCACGGTGGTCCGGGTCGACGGGGCCACCGGCGAGGTCGAGGAGCAGGAGGAGACGTCATGAGGAAGCTGAGCTGGATCATCGGCACCATCGCGCTGCTGGCCTCGGGCAGTTACCTGCTGGTCTACGTGTACCGCTGGGAGTGGCACCGCGCCCTGCTCGTCGGCATCCTCTTCAACGCCTGCCTGGTCGGCCTGTGCGCCGCCCTGGTCCTGCGCCGGCTGACCCGGGTCGAGCGGCAGCTGTCGACCGCCGGCGCGCCGCACCCGGCCGACCCGCTCGCCCGGCTGCGCGCGGCCCCGGTGGAGCCTCCGCCGTTCCGCTGGCTGCGCCCGGAGGCGCTCGACCGGACGCACGTGTTCATCCCCATCCTGCTCGGCGGCGGGGTGCTGGTGTCCGGGGCCGCGTGGCTGATCGAGCGGGTGGCCGGCTCCTCGGCCCGCGCCGGTGTCGAGGAGGACCTCGCCCGCGAACTGCGGGACATCGCCTTCCCCGGGTCCGCCCTGGTGCCCGGGAACGCCGAGGTGCTGGCCGGTGGCGGGGACGCCGACGACCCGGGGCTGCGCCTGCTCCTCGGCCCGGCCGCCGGCGGGACGGCGCGGTGAAGCGGGTGCTGGCCTGGGTCGCCGCTGCCGCGGTGACCCTCACCGGCGTGCTGCTGCTCCGGGCCGAGCTGATGACCGTCGAGGTCGAGCAGCCCGAGGGGTCCTACACCGACGTGGTGGTCACCGCCACGGTGAACCAGGAGGACCCGGAGGCGGTTCGGGAGGAGATGACCCGCGGCCTGGTCAGCACCTGCCGGCTGCTGGTCAACGCCGACGTGGCCGCCGAGTCCTTCCGCCGCGTCGAGCCCGACGTGTTCGCCTTCCGGCTGCGGCCGGGCCTCGACGAGTTCGACCGGCGCGAGCTGCGCGGCTGCCTGTCCGACACGCGGGTCCAGCACCTGCTGGTCGACGTCCTGCACCTGCAGACGGTGACCCCGGCCGACCCGGAGCCCGCCCGGGCCGAGGGCTGAGCTGCCGGCCCGACGCCGGAACACCCCGAGCCTGACGGCGTTGGACCCAGGAGACAGCCCCGCACCCCGGAGGTCCGCTCGCTCGTGGCCCAGCTCAACCGCAGGCAGTTGCTCGCCGCCGGCCTGGGAACGGCCGGCACGCTCGCCGCCGGCGGGCTGACCAGCCAGCTGTGGCCCCTCCTCGGTCGGGAGGACCTGCTCCCCGGCGCCGACCCGGAGCTCACCCTGCCTGCGCGCGCCTGGGCGGAGACCGGCGACCGCCTCACCTTCGCCGCGGTCGGCGACACCGGCAGCGGCGGGAGGCAGGCGATGGCCGTCGCCGAGCGGATGGCCCGCGGGTACCAGGACTCCCCCTACGGGCTGGTGACCCACCTGGGCGACCTCTGCTACTACGGGCACGTCGAGGACCGCTTCGACGACGTCTTCGTCCGTCCCATGCGGCCGCTCATCGACGCCGGCGTCCGGTTCGAGCTGGCGATCGGCAACCACGACGGCGCGCTGCACCACAGCGACGAGAGCCTGGCCGAGATCGACGCCGAGCTGCGGCTGCTGGGCACGCCGGCCCGGACCTACACCACCAGCCACGGCCCGGTCGACTTCTTCTACCTGGACTCCAGCGCCCCCGGGCTGTTCGGGGACGACGCCCCGGCCCAGCTGGAGTGGCTGGACGACGCCCTGGCCAGCTCCACCAACCAGTGGAAGGTCGTCTGCATGCACCACCCGGTGTTCTCGGCCGGCTCGCACGGCCCGACGCCGGGCGCCGAGGACGTGCTGCGGCCGGTGCTCGCCCGGCGCGCCGTCGACCTGGTGCTCACCGGCCACGACCACCACTACGAGCGGATGCGCCCGGTGGACGGCGTCACCTACGTGGTCAGCGGCGGGGGCTGCAAGACGACCCCGGTCGGCCGCAGCCGGCTCACCCTGGCCGCGGCGTCGGCGCTGCAGTACCTGCACGTCGACGTGGACGGCGACCGGCTGACCGGGCGCTCGGTGCGCGCCGACGGGCTCGTCCTCGACCGGTTCGAGCTGCGGGCCCGCGAGGGCCGGTGACCGGCGTCCGGCTGGCCGCCGGCGGCTACGGCCTCGTGGTCGCGCTGGTGGTCCTCGCCCCGGCGCTCGTCCTGCGGGCCGCCGCCCGCCGCGGGGGCATCCCCGCCGACGGGACCGCGGACGTCCTCGCGGTGAGCGCCGCGGTGGGGGCGGTCGCCGCCGTCCTCGCCTGGCGCGGGGTGCTGCGCACCGGGCACGGCGGGCGGTGGGGGGCCGCGCTCGCCGGTCTCGGCGTCCTGGCACCGGCCGCCGTCGGGCTGCCGACCCTCGCGCTGCGCACCGCCGCGTGGCTGCCGGCGGACGTCACGACCCGGCCCTGGCTGGCCCCGGCCGTCTGGGGCGCCGGCCTGGTGGTCGCCGTCCTCGCCGGGGCCGGGACGCAGCGGGCGGTCGGGAGGTGGCTGGCCCGCGGCCGGGCCACGGCTATCGACCGCCGCGGCGCGCCACCAGCAGGACGCCGGCGACGGGAAGGATGACCGCCGCCACCGCGGCGAGGAAGACCGCCGCCTGCACGACCACGGCCGCCCCGGCGGAGAGCAGGGCCGCCCCGACCGCCCCGAGCCCCAGCGCACTGCCGAGCAGGACCAGGGACAGGACGGCGCGGTCGGTGCCGGCCTCCTCGTCGGCGTCGGCCGGCCGACGCCCGCCGACCATGAGGAGCGCGCCGCGGCCGGCCAGCGCCGCGGCCAGGAGCAGCAGGACGACCGGGACGATCCAGTCCACCGCGGCACTCCTCTCCGGACGGCGCGGCCGGGTGCACCGGCCTGTCTCCCGGAGCGTTCCCCGGGACCGCGCCGCGACCGCGGTGGCGCGGGTGTCGTCACGCAGGCGTCACCTGGCCGGCCCGGTCGATGACGACCTCGTGTCGGTCGCGGGCGACGAGCAGCGGTGGCCGGCGACCGGGATATCCGCCCGGGCGTACCGACACCGCTCGTCCCGCGGCCGGACCCGCCGGCGGGACCCCGGCGAGAGGACGCGCATGCGCACCGCCCGTACCCGAGGACGAGCCGCCGTCGCGGCGGCGGCCGCCGCCCCGGCCCTGGCCCTCTCCGCGTGCGGCGAGGACACCGCGGGCCCGGAGGTCGGCACGACCGTCGAGGACATCCAGGAGGACGCCGCCTCGGACGTCGGCCCCTTCGAGGGCGTCTACGACTCCGACTTCTCCGACGACATCGAGTCCTACGAGGGCCGGGAGGTCCGGGTCTCCGCCGACGTCAACGAGGTCCTCAGTCCGACCGCGTTCACCATCGCCGGCACCGACGACACCACCGTGGACGAGCTGCTCGTCGTCGGCGCGGAGGAGAGCAACAACCTCGCGCCGGACCTCACCGTCGCGGTCGAGGGCACCGTCCGCCTGGCCTTCGACCTCGCCGAGGCGGAGGCGGAGCTGGGCGCGGACCTGGACGACGCGCTGGGCGAGGAGTGGGCCGGCGAGCCCTACATCGTGGCCGAGAGCATCGACACCTCGGTGCCCTCCGACCAGTGACCGCCGGCCGGGGGGACGCCGCGCCGGCCCGGCTGTCGACGACGTCGCTGCTCATCGTGCTGCTGGCGCTGCTGACCGGGTGCGGGATCGGCGCGCAGAGCCGCGAAGAACCGGTGCCGGTCGCCGACGCGCTGCCCACCCCACCACGCCCGCCCGGCAGCGGGGGCGACGATGAGCTGGTCGTCTACTTCGTCGCAGGGGCCCGGCTGGAGCCGGTGACCCGGTCGGTCCCGTCCCGGCGTCCGCAGGACGCCGTCGACCGGCTGCTCGCCGGGCCCACCCGGGCCGAGGCGGGAGCGGGCCTGCGGACGGCGCTGTCCCCGCAGCACCTGACCGTCCTCACCGGTCCGGACGGCGGGACGGTGACCGTCGCGGTGACGCGGAGCTTCACCACCATCGGTGGCGGCGACCAACTGCTGGCCGTGGCCCAGGTGGTCTGGACCGTCACCCAGTTCCCGCGGATCGACGACGTGCGGTTCCTGTTCGAGGGCGCGTTGGTCGCCGTCCCGACCGACGAGGGCCTCACCTCGCGGCCGGTGGACCGTGCCGACTACGCCTCCATCGCCCCCCGCCCGGATGCGCCCACCGGCACGCCGGAGACGTCGCCGTCGACGCCGGGCTCCCCTCGCTGACCCACCCCCACCCCAGGAGACCACTCGATGCCGGCACCGACCGCCCCCGCCACCACGCCCCCCGGCGGCACGGTCACCGCCCTCCGGCCGCACCCGCCGGAGCCGCGGGCGGCGCTGGAGGGGCTGCTCGGGGCGCCCTTCACCGAGGGCAACGAGGTCGGCGTCCTGCGCAACGGCGAGCAGACGTTCCCGGCCCTGCTGGCGGCCATCGAGGAGGCCACCCGCACCGTCGACCTGATGTGGTTCGCCTGGGACCGCGGCGCCATCGGCACCCGGCTGGCCGGCGCGCTCACCGACCGGGCGCGCGCCGGGGTGCGGGTGCGGGTCCTCCTCGACGGCTACGGCGCCAAGCACGTCGACCCGGCCCTGGTCGCGCGGCTGCGCGCGGCCGGTGGCCAGGTCGTCTTCTACCGGCCGGTGCCCAGCTGGCGCCCCACCGTGTGGAACCTGCGGACCCATCGGCGGGTCCTGGTCTGCGACGAGGAGGTCGCCTTCACCGGCGGCACCGGCATCGCCGACCCGTGGACCGGCGACGGGGTGCACGGACAGGCCTGGCGGGACACCTCCTACCGGGTCCGCGGCCCCGCGGTGTCGGGGCTGCGTTCGGGGTTCGCCCTGCCGTGGCTCCAGGTGCAGGCGCGTGACGGCGAGGCCGTGCTCGGGACGGAGGACCGCTTCCCGACGCTGCCGGCGGACGGCGACAGCGCCGTCCAGGTGCTGCGGACGGCGTCCACCCCCGGCTGGAACGACGCGGCGCTGGCGATCGCCGCGCTGCTGCAGACGGCGCGCTCCCGGGTGCGGATCGCCACGCCGTATGCGCGGCTCCCCCGGTGGCTGTGCGACCTGGTGTGCGACACCGCCCGGCGTGGCGTGGCCGTGCAGCTGCTGGTGTCCGGCCCGCACGTCGCGCGGCCGGTCGTCCACCGGCAGGCCGACCGGGACATGGCGCCGCTCCTCGACGCCGGCGTGGAGATCTGGCGGTACCTGCCGAGCCTGCTGCACGCGAAGATCGTCACCGTCGACGGCGCGGTGGCGATGGGCGGGACGACGAACCTCGACGTCCGCAGCTTGGCGCTCAACGAGCAGATGGACCTGGTCGTCGCGGACCCGGCGGTCGTGGCCATCCTCGACGGGCACTTCGACGAGGACTTCGCCCGCAGCGCACGGGTGACGGCCGCCGGCTGGGAGCAGCGTCCGCGGACGCACCGGGCGCTGGAGACCGTCGTCGACGTGACCGGGCGGCCGCTGCGGGGCTGGGGCTCGCTGGGCCTGGTCGCCCGGCGCCCGGACCGGTGAGCGCGGCCGCCCGGGTCAGCGGTAGGGGTACGGGTAGGGCGGATAGACGTAGCCCGGAGCCCAGTAGGGGCCGAAGCCCCACCACCCGTAGACACCGGCGTAGTAGGCGGGGTCCTCGGCCAGCTCCGGGTCGTAGCCCGGGACGTCGCTGAGCGCAGCCCGGTCGCGACCGATGCGCACCCGGTCGGGCTCGACGGCCTCGACCGCCTCCACCGGGACGAGGTAGTGCTCCTTGCCGATGCCGAGGAAGCCCCCGGCCCCGACGCGCAGGAACCGCACCCGCTCCTCGCGGTCGTCGACGAGCAGGTCGTCGACGGTGCCGATCTCCTGGCCCTCGCTGTCGACCGCCGTGCGCCCGCGGACGTCGGCCGCGGGCTCGGCGACCGTCCGGCCGGTCTCGCTCAGCCGGACCAGGCGGCCGGCGATGTCGGAGCTGGCCATGCGGGTCTCCTCCCTCCCGGGGCTCCGTGGGTCCGGAGCCGACCGCACCCACGGGGGCCCGTGTGGACCGCCTGTGATCCTGCCCCGCCGGGAGCGGGCGCCCCACGGATGCGCCGACCCTGCAACAGGACCGACACCGGCCCGTCACCGCACGGCCGGCGGCGGCCGCTCGTTCCAGCACCGCAGACGGCCGGGCGGCCGGCATGGCGTCGCCGACGGCCAGGGGTGTCACACCACCGTCACGCCACCGCCCTCCCTGGACGGGATGCGTTGTCGAACGCGTGACGATGCGCCCGTCCGGCGCGGGGCCGGTGCGCGCCTGGGCACCGTCGGAGGGCAGGCAGATGTCCGGGACGGCCCCGGGCGGCACGAGGAGGAAGCACCATGCGCACGACCCTTGCCAGCAAGCCCCGCAGCGTCCGCGCGGCCGTCGTGGCGGTCGCCGCCTTCTCGACCGTCGGCCTCTCCGCCTGCGGCGGGGACACCGCCGGCACCGAGGCCGGCACCGACGTCGAGGACATCGTCGAGGAGGAGCCGGCCGCGGATGGCCTCTTCGAAGGCGTCTACGACACGGCCTTCTACGACGAGATCGACTCCTACGTCGGCCAGGAGGTCGTTCTCTCCGCCGACGTCAACGAGGTCATCACCCCGACCGCCTTCACCATCGCCGGCACCGACGACACCAGCGTCGAGGCACTGCTGGTCGTCGGCGCCACCGAGAACAACGAACTGGCGCCCGAGACCACCGTCGAGGTCACCGGCACCGTGCAGCAGGCGTTCGTCATCACCGAGGTCGAGGAGGAGTTCGGCATCGACCTCGACGACGAGCTGTTCGTCGACTGGGAGCAGGAGCCCTACGTCGTGGCCGACACCGTCGAGGTCCTCGAGAACGTCGACTGACCGCAGGCGCGACCGGAGCCGGGTTCCGGTCGTGCGGTGAGCTCCTGCGGCTCACCGCGCGACCGGCGCGTCGGCACGGCCGGGAGGGGTTGAGGAGGACGCAGGTGGGCAGTTCCGATGCCATGGCCCGAGCCGTGCTGATCATCGAGGACGACGACCGCATCCGGCGCATCGTCTCGATCACCCTCCGCCGCGAGGGCCTGGAGGTGACCGAGGCCGGCTCCGGTGAGGAGGGCCTGGCGCGGCTCGCGGAGCGGCCCTACGACATCGTGCTGCTGGACCTCATGCTCCCCGGCCGCGACGGCTTCGAGGTGTGCCGGGAGATCCGCCGCGTCTCCACCACGCCGGTGATCATGGTGACCGCCCGGGCGGACAGCCACGACGTCGTCGCGGGCCTGGAGGCCGGAGCCGACGACTACGTCACCAAGCCGTTCGTGGCCAAGGAGCTCTCCGCCCGCATCCGTGCGCTGGCCCGCCGCACCCGCGCCTCCGGCGCCCGCCCGCGCGTGGTCGTCGGCAACCTCGAGATCGCGCCCCAGGACGGCGTGGTCACCCGCGACGGCGAGGTCGTCCCGCTGACCAAGACCGAGTTCAAGCTGCTCGCCGAGCTCGCGGCCGAGCGCGGCCGGGTGCTCAGCCGCGAGGAGCTGCTCGAGCGGGTCTGGGGCTACGACTACTTCGGCGACTCCCGGCTGGTCGACGTCCACGTGCGTCGACTGCGCAAGAAGGTGGAGGCCGACCCGGCCAACCCGACGATCGTGACGACGGTGCGCGGCATGGGCTACCGTCTGCCGGAGTGAACCCGGCGGCCGGACGAGGCGCCCACCCCGCGGTCCTCGCACCGCCCACGGCCGTCGGCGCGGCGCCCTCCGCGCCGCGCCTGCGCTCCCGGCTCCCCGGCCTGCGCGGCCGGGCCGCCCTGGCCCTCACCGCCGTCGCGGTCGTGCTCACCGCCGCCGTCGCGGTCGGGGTCTGGGTCTTCGCCACCCAGTACCTGCTCTTCCAGCGGCAGAGCGCCACGCTCGGACAGGCGGTGGCCAACGCCTCGCTGGTGCAGCGGGGGCTGCCGGCCGAGGGGCTCTCCCGCGCGCAGCTGCTGTCCCAACTCCCGCGGGAGACGGGGTCGGTCTCCCTCCTGGTCGACGACGGCGAGTGGAACACCACCTCGCTGCGGATCGGCCACGACGAGCTGCCGGAGTCGCTGCGCACCGCCGTCCAGGAGGGCATCCCCTCACGACAGCGGATCGCCGTCGACGGCGATCCGTACCTCGCCGTCGGCATACCGCTGGCCGGGCTGGACGACGCGTACTTCGAGGTCTTCCCGCTGCGGGAGCTGGACAACACCTTCCGGGTCCTCGGTGTGGTGCTCACCTTGAGCGTCTTCGCGGTCGCCCCGGTGTCGGCGGCCGTGGGCTGGTGGGTCACCCGGCCGGCGTTGCGGCCCCTGGACCGCATCTCGGCCGCGGCGGCCGCCATCGCCGCCGGTGACCTGAGCGCCCGCATCGACCCGCGCGACGACCCCTCGCTGGTGCCCATCGCCGCGTCGTTCAACGCCACCGCGGCCGCCCTCGAGCAGCGGGTCCGCGCCGACGCCCGGTTCGCCTCCGACGTCAGCCACGAGCTGCGCAGCCCGCTGACGACGATGCTCAACGCGATGAGCCTCGTGGAGGCGTACGCCGACGACCTGCCCTCCGACGGCCGGGAGGCGCTGGCCCTGCTGCGCTCGGAGGTGCGCGACTTCGAGCGCCTGGTCGCCGACCTGCTGGAGATCTCCCGCGCCGACGCCGGCAACGCCGACCTCGTGCTCGAGGACGTCCGGCCGGCGGCGCTGGCCCGGGAGGCGCTGGCCCGGCGTGCCGTGTCGGGCCGGGGCGCCGTCGAGCTCAACGTCCGGTCCGATGCCTCCGACGTCGTCGTGCGGGCGGACAAGCGTCGCCTGGAGCGGGTGCTGCGCAACCTCGTCGACAACGCCGACACGCACGGCGGTGGCCTGACCGCGATGACGGTGGAGCGCACCCCCACGAGCGCGTGCATCGTCGTCGACGACTCGGGCCCCGGTGTCCCGGAGGCGGAACGCAGCACCATCTTCGAGCGCTTCGCCCGCGGCAGCGGCAGCGCCCGCGCCAGCACCGAGGGCAGCGGCCTGGGCCTGGCGCTGGTGAGCCGGCACGTGCAGCTGATGGGGGGCTCGGTCGACGTGACCGACGCGCCGGGCGGCGGAGCGCGGTTCGTCGTCCGGCTGCCCGCGGACGGCGGGACGGAGGGCGAGCCGTGAGGCGGGCCGCCCTCGCACTGGCCGCGGTCCTGGGAGTGACGTCCTGCGGCCTCGGTGTGCAGCCCGGTCCCGAGCCGGTCGACATCCCGCGGCCGTCGACCGCCGAGTCCGGCCCTCCCGGGGCGCTGGACGGCCCCCGGGTGACCGTCTGGTTCGTCCGGGGCAGCCGGCTGGAGCCGGTCGAGCGCCCGACGGACCGGCCCGGCATCGACGCCGCGCTCGACGCGCTGGTCGTGGGACCGACCCGCGCCGAGGTGGTGGACGGGCTGCGCACGGCGCTGTCCCCGCAGAGCCTGATGCCCGACCGCCCGGCGTCGGGTCATCCCGTGGTGACCGTCGAGGTGGCCCGCGAGTTCACCGAGGTGGCCGGCGGCAACCAGCTGCTCGCGACCGCCCAGGTGGTGTTCACCGTGACGGGGTTCCCGGGGGTGGAGACGGTCCGGATCACCGCGGACGGCTCCCCGGTCGAGGTGCCCACCGACGACGGCCTCACCGCCGAGCCGGTCGGCCGCGACGACTACGCGTCGGTCGCCGCGCCCGAGCGGTCCCCGACGCCGACCGCGCCGTCCACCGGCGCAGACGCCCCGACCGGGAATCCCGCCATGCCGACCGGGAACCCCTCCATGCCGACCGGGAACCCCTCCATGCCGACCGGCACCCGGTCACCGGCCGCGCCGTCCACCCCCGGACGGCGCCGGCCGCTCCGGGCCGCCGGCCGCCGGACGCCGGACGGGATGTCACAGGACCGTAAGGCCGGACGAGTTCCGGGCGATCCGGTCCTCGGGTAGCCGGGACGCCGATGACACGCGACGTCGACGTCTCCACCCCCCGCGGGGACGCCCCGCACCAGGACACGACCGGCCTCCGCCGGTTCGGCCTGCGCGCCCTGCTCGGCTGGGCCGCGTTGCTCGTCGGCGCCGTGCCGTTCCTGCTGCTCTGGCTGCTGGTGCAGAGCTCCTGGCCGCCCCTGGCCTCGCTCGACGGCGAGGTGGCCGCGGAGCTCAACCAGCAGGTCAGCGGCTCCCCACTGCTGGTGACGGTGCTGAGATGGGTCACCGACCTGGGCGGAACGGCCTTCGCCGTCCTCGTGATGGTGCTGGCCACGGTGTTCCTGCTGATCCGCCGGCAGCGCCGGCTGGCCGCTTTCGTCGCGGTGACCGGGATCGGTCTGGCGATCCTGGGCCCGGTGGCCAAGGCGGTCGTCGACCGGGCCCGCCCCGTGGTCCAGTCGCCCGTCGTCGAGACGCCGTCCAACGCCAGCTTCCCGAGCGGGCACTCGATGACGGCGATGGTCGTCTACGGTGCGCTGCTGCTGGTCGCACTGCCCTCGGTGCGCCGCCGCGCCCGCCCGTGGCTGGTGGCCGCGACGGCGGTGGTGGTGGTTGCCGTCGGCTTCACCCGGCTGGCCCTCGGCGTGCACTTCGTCTCCGACGTCCTCGCCGGGTGGGCGCTGGGCGCCGGCTGGCTGGCCGTGACGGCGGCGGCCTTCCGCGGGTGGCAGCACAGCCGCGGCCGGGAGCCGGACGTACCGCTGGATCCGCTCGACGTCCCCCCGGGCGGGGAGGCGCACCTGGCGCCGTCGTCCGACCCGGCCCTGCCCGGCGGGCGGAGGACCGTCCTCCGCCTGCTCGCGGCCGCCGCCGGCGTGTTCGCCGTCCTCACGCTGCTGGGCCTCCTCGTCACCGCGGTCCTCACCGACACGTGGCTGGGGCGTTTCGACCGCAGCGTCGTGCAGTGGATCGTCGAGCAACGCAGCCCGGGGCTCACCACGTTCATGGAGACGCTGAGCGTGCTCTCCGACACCCGCGTGGTGATCGCCGTCGGTCTGGCGCTCGCCGTGCTCGGGCTGGCGGTGGCGGCCAGCTGGCGGCCGGCGGTCTTCGTGGTGGTCACGATCGTCGGCGAGGTGCTGCTCTACTTCGCCAGCTCCCGGGTGGTCGACCGGCTGCGGCCGGAGGTGGCCGACCTGGTCGGCGGGCTGCCCAGCGGGGCGAGCTGGCCGTCCGGGCACGTGGCGGCCGCGGTCGCCGTGTACGGCGCCCTGGCCGCGCTGGTCATCGTGTACGGCCGCGGCCGGTGGCGGTGGTGGGTGCTCGCGGTGCCCGCCGTGCTCGCGCCGGCCATCGGGATCTCGCGCATCTACGTCGCGGCGCACTACCCCACCGACGTGCTCGCCGGGCTGCTGCTCGGCGCCGTGTGGGTCTGGGCCTGCGCCCGCTACCTGCTGCCGCCGCCGGGGCGCGGCGTCCGGGCGGGCACGGCCGCCGCTGCCGCTCGAGGACGGATGTGATCGCCGGGCGGGACGTCGTCCGGGCGGGCACGGCCGTCGCCGCCGGTGCCCTGGCACTGCGCGTGTGGTGGGGCCGGCGGGCGGCGCGGGCGCACCCGGGTGACGCGACCGGCCCGCTGACCGACGACGGGGTGCGCCTGCACGTCGAGGTCGGCGGCCGGGTGAGCGGGGACGGCACGGCGCCGGTGACCGTCGTCCTGGTCCACGGCTTCGGTGCACGTGCGACGATGTGGGACCACCAGTGGGCCGCGCTGCGCGACGCCGCTCGCGTGGTCCGCTACGACCAGCGTGGGCACGGCCGCAGCGGGTGGGCCGGCCGGCTGCGGTCCACACCGTGCCGCCTGGGCCGCGACCTCGAGCTCGTCCTCGACCGGTGCGCCGGGCCGGGGCCGGTCGTGCTCGTCGGCCACTCGATGGGCGGCATGGCGGTGCTCGCGCTGGCCGGCCGACGTCCCGAGCTCGTCGGCGGCCGGGTCACCGGCGTCGCGCTGCTCTCGACCCTCGCCGCGCCGCTCGCCCTGGCCGGGGACGGCGCCGACGGACCGGCACCGGTCCGGACGGCCCTGGGGATCGCCGCGGCCTGGGTTCTCTGGCTCGCCTCCCCCCTGGTGCACGCGCTGCACCCGATGCGCACCGGCCCGGCGCAGCGGCTGCTGCGCCGGCGGCTGTTCGCCGGCGACCCGCCCGAGGACGCGGTGCACCGGATGACCGGTGCGTGGCGGACGACGCCCACCGCGGTCATGTCCGGCTTCCTGCCCGGGCTGGCGCGCTACGACCGGCGGGCGGCGGTCGAGGCGCTGCGGGACGTGCCGGTGCTGGTGCTCGCCGGCACCGACGACACGACCATCCCGGCCGCCGCCGCGGAAGAGCTGGCCCGGCGGATCGGTCCGCGCGCCCGCCTGGTGCGCGTGCCCGGAGCGGGGCACATGGTGCCGCTCACCCACGCCGTGGCCGTGACCTCGGCCCTGCTCGACCTGCTGTCCCGCTGCGGGACCGCGACCGACGAACGGAGGACTTCGTGAAGCGCTGGCTCGGGCGCATCATCGCCGCACTCGGCGTGGTGCTCGTGCTCCTGGTGGTGTACGGCGTGCTGGTGGAGCCGCGGTTCATCCTCGACGAGGAGCGCGCCGACGTGCCGCTGCCGCAGCTGGGTCAGGAGGACGCCGGGACCACGGTCGCCGTCGTCTCCGACTGGCAGATCGGCATGTGGTTCGACAACGACGGCATGGTGGAGGACGCCGTCGAGACCATCGTGGCGGCCGACCCGGACGTGGTGCTGCTCGGCGGCGACTTCGTGTACAGCAGCGACCCGGGGGTCGAGGTCCAGGTCGACCGGGTCCTGTCGCTGGTGGAGCCGCTGGTCGAGTCCGGCGTCCCCACCTTCGCCGTACTGGGCAACCACGACTACGCGGTGGGCATGGCCGACGAGCTCACCGCCGCCCTCGAGGGGGTGGGCATCCCCGTCCTGGAGAACGAGGCGGTCCCGGTCGACGGGGCCGCCGGCGGGGCCGCCGGCCTGCACGTGGTGGGCATCGGGGCACTGCGGCCGGGGGTGGCCGACATCGACGAGGCGCTGGCCGACGTCCCCGACGGCGCACCCCGGGTGGTGCTCGCGCACAACCCCAGCGTCTTCCCGGACCTCCCGCCCGGCAGCGCGCCGCTGACCGTCGCCGGGCACACCCACTGCGGCCAGATCGCCATCCCGGGGCTGCCGGGCTGGTCCTACATCGAGCTCACCGAGCAGGAGGAGGTCGTCACCGAGGGCTGGGCCCCCGAGGACTACGGCGCGGAGGGCAACCGGATGTTCGTGACCTGCGGCATCGGCTTCAGCCTCATTCCCGCCCGCATCAACGCGCCCCCGCAGGTCGCCTTCTTCGAGCTGCAGCCCGGGAGCTGAGCGCCGTCCCGCTCACGGCTCCGGGGTGACCCGCAGCGGCGGCAGCCCGACCACCTCGAACGTGGCCGAGGCCAGGCCGATGCCGGCGGCATCCAGCTCGGCGAGGACCTCGCGCGACATCGCGTCCTTGACGTCGCGGACCCCGTACACGCCGGTCAGGAAGCGGACGGTGAGCTCGAGCCAGTTGTCGGTCAGCCGCCAGTACACCCGCGGCTCGAGGTCGGCGCCGCGGACGAAGTACCGCTGCCGCATCCGCTCGAGGGCCGCGGCCGGCATCTCCTCGGCGACGACGGTGTGCCGCCGGGCGGCCTCCAGCAGGATCCGCTCGGCGCGCACCCGGTCGTCGGAGTACTTGACCGGCAGGGTCAGCTCCTCCCACAGGTACGGGAAGTCGCGGGTGTAGTTGAAGACCGCCTCGTCGAAGACCTTGTCGTTGGTGACCGTGACGACCCGCCCGGTGTACTGCCGGCTCCGGACCCACTGCGCCGGGTCGGCCGGCTGCACGGCGGGCGGCTGGCCCATCTCCATGATCGTGGTCCGGATGAAGCCGAGCGCGATCACGTCGCCGCGCACCCCGCCCATCGTGATCCGGTCGCCGACGTTGAAGGTGTCCCCGCGCAGGATCACCACGTAGCCGGCGAGCGCGGTGATCACCTTCTGCAGCGCGAAGGCGAGCCCGGCGGTGACCAGCCCGATCCCCGTGGCTAGCCGCTCGGGGTCGTCGAACCAGATCGACAGGAAGCCCAGGAACAGCAGGACCGCGACCACCAGGTTGATGGCCTGCCGGGTCCAGAAGCGGGTGCGCTCGTTGTGGACGCCGCGCAGCACCAGGCGGGAGATGCCACGGGCCAGCCAGCGCAGCAGCAGCAGCGCCAGCACCAGGCCGGCGGTGAGCAGGAGCTTGGTGCCGTTCTCCTCGGTCAGGAACAGCAGGCGGATCTCCTGGCCGAAGACCTCGATCGTCATGCTGCGAGTCTGCCGACGGTCATCCGCTCCCGCGGCCGGCGGGTGCCGTTCATGACTATTGTGTGACGAACCGTCCGGCGGGGGGTCCGTCCCGGTGTCCCGGGCAGGAGGAGCCGCAGAGCGGGCCGCACCCGGCCCGACCGGTCGAGAGGAGACCCCGTCGTGCGCGCGTACCGTTCCCGGTCGCTGGCCGGGCCCACGCTGGCCGCCGTCCTGGTGCTGGCCAGCGCCGGCCTGTCGGCATGCGGCGAGGACGACGAGGGCGCGCTGGCCCCCGACATCGAGGCCGAGGTCCCCGACATCCGTGGGCCCGAGGACCCCGACGACCCCTACAGCGGGCTGCTGGACGAGGCCTTCGCCGAGGACCTGGAGGCCTACGCCGGCCAGGAGGTCACCCTGCTCGCCGACGTCGCCGAGGTCGTCTCGCCGCGGGTGTTCACCGTCACCTCGCCCGACGACGCCGAGGTCGGCCCCCTGCTCGTGGTCGCCACCGAGGAGGCCGGGGACGTCGACCCGGAGGCCGGCCAGGCGCTGGTCGTCGCCGCGACGCCGATCGAGGCGTTCGACGCCGGGATCGTGGCCGAGGAGCTCGACCTGGACGTCGACACGGAGCAGCTCGACGAGTGGGACGACCAGACCTTCCTGGTCGCCACGGTGCTGCAGCCCGCACCCTGACGGGGTCGGGATGACCGACGTGACGTCCTGCGACGGCACCCGACCGGGGCCGGGCGCCGACGGCACGGAGGGCGCCCCGACCGTAGGACGGGTGCACGGCCTGGGGTTGTCCACCGACTCGTGGGGCGAGGACCCCGCCCGGCCGGCCGGCGCCCACCGGGTGATGACCTACGATCTGCGCGGCCACATGAGATCCCCGTCCACCCGGCCACGGGCGCCGGCGGGGACGACGCCGGCCAGCGTCGGGCACGACGGACTCCGCCTCGCCCCGGACCTCGACGTCCCCAGCCTGGTGCTGCACGACAGCGCGGACCCCGAGGTTCCCGGGGGCGAGCTCCGGGAACCGGTGTCCGCACTCCCCGACGTGGAGCTGGTGACCTTCCCCGGAGCGGGCCACGTGCGGCCCTTCACCTCCGGGCCGGAGGTCGCCCGGAACGTCGCCCGCCGGGTCGCCACCACGATGGCGGCCCCCACGACCACGCCCCAGGAGGCCACATGACCGACCGTCCGACGACCCTCTCCCCCGCACGCCGCCGTCTCGCGGCCGCGTTCGCCGGTGCCGCGCTGGTCCTGGCCGGCTGCAGCGCCGGCAACCTGGAGGAGGACGCGCCCGCGGAGGAGCCCGGTACCGATCCTGACGGCGGCGCGGTCGGGCCCGACACCCGGGTCACCGACGACCTCAGCCTGCTGCAGGTGCAGCTGGAGTACCCCCTGGACGGGCTCTACGAGGTCGGCGACGACGCGCGGCTGTTCATGGCGATCGCCAACACCGGCGGGGAGCCGGTCACGCTGACCGACATCAGCGGGCCGGACTTCGGCGGGGTCCGCGTCGAGACCGAGGAGGGGCAGGGACTGCCGCTGACGGTGGACTCGCAGGACAACCTGTACGTCGGCGCGGAGGGGCCGCCGGAGGTGACGCTGCTCGACCTGGGTCAGGAGCTGCGCTCCTCGCAGTCGATCCCGGTCACCTTCACCTTCGCCGAGGCCGGGGAGGTCACCATCGAAGTCCCGGTCTCCGCCGAAGGGCAGACGCCCACCCAGCCGTTCGACTTCCCGAACGACGACCCCGACCAGGACCCGACCGAGAACGACCCGGCGGCGCCGTCCGGATCGGCCACGCCCACCGGCTGAGTTCCGCCGTACACGCCCGAGGGCCCGGTCGACCGCTGCGAGGGTCGACCGGGCCCCCGGCGTGAGGGGCCCTCGGCGTGAGGGGCCCCCGGTGTGGCCGTGGCGTGGCCGTGGCGGCCTACCACCAGCCCCGGCGACGGGCGATCCAGGCCCCGGGCGGTACCACGGCCGCCAGGGTGCCGGCGAGGACGAGGGCCGCGGGGTTGCCCAGCGCGACGGCGAGGACCAGCAGCACGGCCACCAGGGCCGCCAGCGTCAGCAGGGTCCCGCGCAGTGGTGGGTGCACGGCACTGGTGAAGTCGCGCAGCGACGTGACCAGGCGCGGGTCGTCACGGTCCAGCTGGGCGGCGATGGTCCGCAGAACGGCGGACTCGTCGTCGGTGAGGGCCATCGTGGTGATCCTCGCTCTCGTGTTCGGGACGCTCGTAGGGCCCTGCGCGTACCCGTGGTGGGCGACCGCACGCGCCGCGGTCCCGCGACCGCCACGAGGCCGTCATGTCCCCGCAACAGCCGGGGGCAGCACCCCGGCGGCCGCCAGCAGCACCCGGACGGCGAAGCGGGCACCGCCGCCGGAGCGCTGCCCGACCGCGGCCGGAGCCACCGCGCGGCCCGGGGACGCGTGACGATCCACCGACTCGTGACGATCCACCGACTCGTGGGAGCCGGACGTGTGGCCGCGCCCCGCCGCGGGAACGGTGGCCGGCGGGACCGGCAGCCGCCTCCTGACCGCGCGCCCGCGCCCACCAGCTCGTCGTCCTGTCCAGGGGGTCCCGGTGTCCGACGGAGGGACTGTCGTGGACCTTCCCGCTGCGCCACCGCAGCCCGGGCGGCGCGCGCGGCCGGGACGGGCCGCACCGGCGTGGACGGTGCGGGTGATGGCCACCGGCGGTGCGGTGCTCACCCTCGCCGCACTGGCCTGGCTCGCGCTCTGGCTCCTGCTGCTGGTCCCTCTCGTGACCGTCTCGGTCGCCGCGGCACTGCTCCTGACCGCGCTGCTCACGCCGCTGGCCGGCCGGTTGCGCCAGACGGGCGTACCGGCGTCGCTGGCTGCGCTCTCCGCTGTCCTGGTGCTGCTCGCCGTCCTGGTCGGCATCGGCGCGCTCATCGGATTCCGCGTCGTCTCCCGGCTCCGCGAGCTCACCGGTCCCCTCGCGGCGAGCATCGACCGCATCCGGGTGTGGCTGATCGAGGGGCCGTTCTCGCTGGACGCGCAGCAGGTGGCCACCATCCGCAACCAGGTGGTCGGAGCGCTGTACGACGCAGCGCCCGATCCGGTCGCCGGCGCCCGGATGGTGGTGTTCGCACTCACCGCGCTGCTGCTGGTGGCCTTCCTCGTCTTCTTCACGCTCAAGGACGGGGAGCGGATGTGGGGGTGGCTCGTCGTCCGGGTGCCGCAGCGCCGCCGCGCCACGGTCGACGGCGCGGGGCGGGCCGCGTGGACCACCCTGGCGCGCTACGTCCGCGGCGTCGTCCTCGTCGCGGTCATCGACGCGGTCGGCATCGGGGCCGCGCTGGTGCTGCTCGGCGTCCCGCTGTGGCTGTCCCTGACCTTGCTGGTCTTCCTCGGCGCGTTCGTGCCGATCGTCGGCGCCACCCTCACCGGAGCCGTCGCCGTGCTGGTCACGCTCGTGACCGAGGACCTCACCGACGCGCTGATCGTGCTGGTCGTCGTCCTGGTGGTCCAGCAGGTCGAGGGCAACGTGCTCCAGCCGCTCATCATGGGCCGGGCCGTGCGACTGCACCCCGTCGTCATCCTGCTCGCCGTCACCGCGGCGACCCTGCTGTTCGGCATCGCCGGTGCGGTGGTCGCAGTGCCGGCCGTCGCGGTGGCGTACCGGGTAGCCGAGTACGTGCGTACCTCCGGGGACGCCGTGGCCGAGGTCCCCGCTGCGCCACCGGGCGCCGGAGCCGGATGACCGCCTCAGTACGGCGGCGGGGTGGTGACCGCGGTGAGGCCAGTAGGCGTGGTGACGGTCAGCGTGCCGTCAGGAGCGAGGATGTGCTGCCAGCCCGGTGCCTGATGTTTCCCGCGGTGGTCGCTGGTGCAGTAGCCGGCCAGGTTGGCCGCGCTGGTCTCACCCCCGGCCGCGTAGGACCGGTGGTGATCCAGCTCCCCGGCCTCCGGCACCCAGCGGCGGCAGCCGGGAAACCGGCACCGCCGATCCCGCGCCCGGCCGGTGCGGTCCAGTGCGGCACCGGGCCGGTAGCCCTCAGTCGGGCCGGGGGCGCGCAGCCCGGGCCGGCCGGTCAGGTCGTGGGTGCACGCCTCGGGCA
>NZ_SPQN01000051.1 GCF_004571065.1 Geodermatophilus sp. DF01-2 | reverse complement strand
TCGCCGACCTTCTACGCTCGGCCCACCTGCCTTCCCCGCGGGTCGTCCTGTCGTCGATGCATGTCGTGGAGAGTGGATGCCGCAGGTCGAGCTGGCGTGGGGAGCGGCGACGGCGGTCGGCCAGCGGCGGCGGAGACGGCCGAGCTGCTCGCCGTGGCCGCGGCGGCGATCGACGGCCCCGGCCGCCCCCTGGCGGCGGCCAACGCCGCGCTGCCGGTGCCGGAGCGACCGCACCTGACCGCCTGGCAGTCCCTGACCACGTTGCGCGAGCATCGCGGCGACGGCCACAACGCCGCGCTGCTGCAGCGGGGGATCTCCGGGGTGGGCGCGCACGCGCTCGCCGCCGCGGCCGAGCGGACGGACAAGGAATGGCTGATGCGCGCCCGCGGGTGGGACGACGATGCGTGGGACACCGCCGCCGAGGAGCTGGCCGACCGCGGCTGGCTGGCCGGCGACGAGCTCACCGCCGAGGGCGCGGCCATCGTCGCCGCGGTGGAGGCCGACACCGACCGGCTGGCGCTGGGTCCCTGGCAGGCGCTGGGCGACGCGCGGTGCGACCGGCTGGCCGAGCTGCTGAGCCCGGTACGCCGCGCCGTCGTCGCCGCGGGCACCTGGCCCGACCGCAACCCGATCGGTGCACCCGAGCTGCACTGACGGCTTTTCGCCCCGCACGTTGGCGAGACGGGGCGGAGAATGGCGGTTCGGACGTCAAGGTCTGACAGGGATGCGAGCTGTGGGATGGGCGTCATTGGGCAGTGGCTGACGAGTTGACCGACGTTTCAGGTCACACTCTGGTCACACCCCGTCCCACGTGACCCGCGCCGCGTGTCTCCTACTCAGCTGAACCGACCGGTGACGTTACGTTCCTGCCGCAGTCAGCGCCGCTGGGGCGCTGCGGTCGCCGGAAGGTGTCCTCTCATGTCAACCCCCACCAAGGCCCGCCGGCCGCTCCAGCGCCTCGGCCTCGTCGGCATCGGCTCCGCCGTGCTCCTCGTCGGCATCGCGCCCGCCGCAGGCGCCGCGGAGAACGTCGTCATCCTCCTCGAGCCTGGCGAGGTCGCGCTCAGCGCCTTCCCGGACGAGAACTTCGGTGCCACGGACCCCATGGCCGACCCGGCCACCGCGCAGGCGTCGACGCCCGTGGCCGTCCAGTACAGCGGCACGGTCACCGTGGAGCTGCCCGCGGAGCTCGACACCACCGCCGTCGAGGCCATGCTCGAGTTCGACGACGACGGCGACGGCATCGCGGACGTCACCTACGACTCCTCCCTGGCGGCCGGCGACTCCAACGACCTGGTCATCACCGGCCAGGGCACCGGCAGCATCACGGTCACCCTGCCGGCCGACGACGGGGCAGGCGTCGACAGCGCCACGCTGTTCCTCGCTCCGCTCACCACGACCCTCGGCCCGGCGTTCACCTACTACGACCCGCTGTTCTACGAGCTCGCACTCGACGCTGCCGCTCCCGTCGCCGCGACCGTGACGCCCGAGCTGGTCGCCCTCTCGCAGGTGCCCTGCGCGATCTCGTCCACCACGCCGTGCCCGGTCCCGGTGACGGCCGGCTCGACCGTCACGCTCGACCTGACCACGGGCTCGGTGCTGCGCGAGCTCGGTCTCACCGACCTCACCGGTGTCGAGGTCGGCCTCCAGGCGCTGGACGCCAACGGCGACCCGACCGGCGCGGCGGTGCCGCTCACGGTCCAGGTCTCCGGCTCGACGGCGACCTTCGAGGTCCCGGCGGGCACGGCGGCCGGCTCCTACGGCCTCGTGGTCGCCCAGCAGGCGTCCTCAGGGGCCATCTCCGTCATCGCCGTGGAGCTCACCGTGGCCGCAGCGACCGTCACGCCGCCGGCCGAGACCGCGGCCCCGACGCCTCAGGCCACCGTCGTGAACGCGGGCCTGCGCTCCAACACCGGCGTCGAGGCGGCGGAGTCGGGCACGTCGACGGCCGTCGCCCTGGGTGCCGGGATGCTGCTGCTCGCCGGTGCGGGTGGCGTCGCCGTGGCCCGCAACCGGCGCCGTCCGGCGACCGAGAGCAGCTCGTGCGGGGTCTGACCCGGCCGGGCCGGCGCACCGCCGTCGCTGCGGTCGCCGCCCTCGGCGTCGCCGGGGGCACGCTGCTCGCCGTCGGCCTGACCGACGGCGAGCAGCCGGTCGCGGCCACCGGGTCCCCGGACCCGGTGGCCGCCGCCACCGCGGCTCCGCCGGCCGACGAGGAGCCGCAGCCGGCGCTGCCGGCCGGGGGGACGGCGCTGCCGACGCCGTCCTCGGAGGTGCACGTGACCGTCCCGGCGCTGGACCTGGACCTGCCCCTGCTCCCGCTGACCCCGCGGGGCGGGGCGATCAACCCGCCGACCCTGACCGCCGCCTACTGGATCGAGCCCTACGGCGACCCGGTCGGTGCGGCCGGGGAGGCCGACAACACCCTCTACCTCGCCGCGCACTCGACCGGCACCGGTGAGTACGGCTTCGACCCGCTGATGGAGGCCGACGGCGGGGGCAGCACCCTGGCGGCGGGGGACGTGGTCGAGGTCAGCACCCCGGAAGGCACGGTCAGCTACACCGTCGAGCGCACCGAGCGCTACGCCAAGGGGGAGCTACCCGACGCCACCGAGGTGTGGGAGGCGGCGCCGGGGCGGCTGGTGCTGATCACCTGCTTCCAGCGCGGCGGGGGCCGGGCCTCGACCGAGAACCTCGTGATCTTCGCCGAGTCCTGATCAGGTGACGCGGGCGCGCTCGGTGGGATAGCCCTCGTGCGCGCCGGTCGCCAGCACCTCGCGGAACCGGTCCATCGCGTCCCAGACGTCGACGAAGCAGGTGTAGAGGGGCGCCGGCCCGAGCCGCACCCGGTCCGGCGTCCGGAAGTCGGGGACCACGCCGCGGTCCACCAGGGCCTGGGTGAGCTGCCAGGCCTGCGGGTGGGCCAGGGTGACGTGCGCCCCCCGGCGGGCCGGGTCGCGCGGCGAGGCCAGCGCCACCTCGTGCGGCGCCAGCCAGGCGTCGGCGAGGGCGACGACGAGCTCGCCGAGCGCCCGCCCCTTCGCGGCCAGCCGGTCGACGCCGGCCTCGGCCACCAGTCCGGCGCCGACCTCGACGGCGGCCATCCCCAGGACCGGCGGCGTCCCGACGCCGAACCGTTCGATGCCGGGCACCGGGTCGTAGGCCGGGCCCATGGCGAACTGGTCGCGCTGGCCGAACCAGCCCCAGATCGGCTGGCGCAGCTGCTCCTGCAGCTCCCGGCGCACGTAGAGGAAGGCCGGCGCGCCCGGGCCGCCGTTCAGGTACTTGTACGTGCATCCCACCGCCAGGTCGACGCCGTTCGCGGCCAGGTCGACCGGCACCGCACCGGCGGCATGCGAGAGGTCCCAGACCACCAGCGCCCCGGCGTCCCGGGCCGTCCGCGTGATGGCCGCGACGTCGGCCAGCGCCCCGGACCGGTAGGCGACCGCGGACAGGACGACGACGGCGACCCGCTCGTCCAGCGCCGCGGCGAGCACCGCCGGGTCCAGCCCCTGATCGACGTCGGCCGGGACCTCCCGCACCGTCATCCCGCGGGCCTGCGCGACGCCGGCCACGAGGTAGCGGTCGGTGGGGAAGTCGTCGGCGCAGCAGACTAGCACGTCGCGGCCGGGCCGCGCGTCGGTGGCGGCGACCAGCAGCTTGTAGAGGTCCACCGACGTGGAGTCGCCCACCAGGACCTCGCCCGGGCGGGCGCCGAGCACCCCTGCGGCCAGCAGGTCGCCGACCCGGGCGGCCGCGCCGATCCACGACGGCCAGGAGCGCACCAGCCCCCGCGCCCACTCCTGCTCGACCACCTGCGCCAGCGCGGCCGGCGTCTCGCAGGGCATCCGGCCCAGCGAGTTGCCGTCGAGGTAGAGCAGGTCGTCGTCCACGGTGAACCGGTCGCGGAAGCCGGTCAGCGGGTCGTCGGCGTCGCAGGCCTCGGCGGCTGCGCGGGTCAGGTCCACGCGGCGGTGTCTACCCGGCCGGCCGCGGCCGCGGGGCCGAGACCAGCCACCAGGCGACGGCCACCGCGGTGCCCAGGACGGCGCTGAGCACGAACGGCGCCTCCAGGCCCGCCCCGCTCGCCAGCGCGCCACCGACGAGTGCACCGACGGCGCCGGCCCCGTACACGGCGGTCCGCCAGGCCGCCGTGACCCGGCCACGCAGGGGGTCGGGGACCAGTCGGTGGCGCAGCGAGGCGGTGGCGACGTTGAGGACGCCGAACGCGCCGCTCGACGCGACGACGACCACGCCCGCCGCCCACGGCTCGGCGACGAGGAGGAGCAGGCACGGAGGAGCGGCCGCTCCGAGCGCGGACCACGTCACGACGCTGCGGTGCCGGCGCCCTCCGATGACCCGGTCGGCGAGCAGCGCGCCCATCAGCCCGCCGCCGGCCCCCAGCGCGAGCAGTGCCCCGAAGCCGACGGCGCCCAGTCCAAGGCGCTGCTCGGTGTAGACTACGAAGAGGCTGAACCAGGCGCTGTCGGCCAGCGCGACCGCGGCGACCGCGAGGACGAGGGTGCCCAGGGACCGGTCCCGCGCCAGCCAGGCCACGCCCTCCCGGAGCCGGTGGACGGCGCCGCGCCCCTCACCAGGAGGGACCGCCGGCCCCAGCGCGGTGAGCGCCGCTGCCGGCAGGGACAGGACGAGCAGTACGGCGACGGCGGTGGTGGCGCTGTTCACCACGAACGGCAGCGCGGCGCCGGCCGCGAACAGCGTGCCGCCGACCAGTGGACCGACGAACTCGTTGCCGACGACGGTGCCGGCCGACAGCCGCCCGTTGGCCCGCTCGAGCAACGCCGCGGGCACCAGCCGGGGGACGACGGTCTCGGCCGCGACGTCGCGCATCGTCTCGCCCACGCCGAGCAGGAACGCCGCGGTCGCCACCGCGGCGACCGAGGCCCGGTCGGTCGCCAGCAGGGCCACGAGCGCCGCCAGGACCGCGACCCGCAGGGCGTCGGCGAGGGGGAGCAGCACCCGCGCGCCGTGCCGGTCCGCCAGCGACCCGGCGAGCAGGCCGGTGAGCAGCCAGGGCAGGGTGCCGGCGGCGGCGACCGCACCGACGGTGAACGGATCGGCCGAGAGGGAGGCCGCCAGCAACGGGAAGGCCGCGAGCCGGATGCCGTCGCCCAGGTTGACCAGCACCGCAGCGGTCCAGAAGGTCCGGAACGGGCGGCCGAGCGTCACCGGCGGAGGCTACCGTCGGGCGCCGTGACCCAGCTCCACGACCTGACCGCGCTCGAGCAGGCCGCCGCCGTCCGGGCAGGGGAGGCGAGTCCGGTCGAGCTGGTCGAGCACGCGCTGCGCCGCGTCGAGGCCCTCGACGCCGGGCTCGGCGCCTTCCTCACCGTGACCCCCGAACGGGCGCTGGCCGCGGCCCGCCGCGCCGAGCGCCGGGTGCGCGACGGCGGCGAGCTGCCCCCGCTGCTCGGCGTCCCGACCGCCATCAAGGACCTCAACAACACCGCCGGCGTCCGGACGACCTTCGGCTGCACCGTCTTCGCCGACAACGTCCCCACCGTCGACGACGCCGTCGTCACCCGGCTGGCCGACGCCGGGACGATCAGCATCGGCAAGACGAACACGCCCGAGTTCGGCTTCCCCTGCTACACCGACAACCTCCTGGCCGGCCCGGCCCGCTGCCCGTGGGACCCCACCCGGCTGGCCGGCGGCTCCAGCGGGGGAGCGGCGGTCGCGGTCGCCGCCGGCATGCTGCCGTTCGCGCAGGGCAGCGACGGCGGCGGGTCGATCCGCATCCCGGCGAGCGCCAACGGGCTGGTCGGTCTCAAGCCCAGCCGGGGCCGGGTGAGCAACGCGCCCTTCGGTGGCGACGTCACCGGGCTGGGCACCAACGGACCGCTCGCGCGCACGGTGCGCGACGCCGCGGCGATGCTCGACGCGATGGCCGGGCCGGTGACCGGTGACGCCGCCTGGGCGCCGCCGCTGCCGCCGGGGGAGACCTTCCTCGGCGCCGCCGACCGCCCGCCGGGCCGGCTGCGGATCGGCAGGTACCTGGAGTCCCCCATGCCCGACGCCGGGCTGGAGCGTGCGGTGCAGGCGGCCTTCGACGACGCCTCCCGGCTGCTCGCGGACCTCGGTCACGAGGTCGTCGACGTGCCGCCCGGCCTGCTCGGCCCCGACGTCCTCGCCGCCTTCGAGCGGGTGTGGACCCTCTCGGGAACGCTGCTGCCGGTGCCGCCGGAGCGGGTCGGCGAGCTGCGGCCGCTGACCCGGGAGCTGCGGGCCCGGGGCCTGGCGCTCTCGGCGCAGGCGGCGATGGAGGCGCTCACCGCGCTGCGGCTGTTCGCCCGCCGCTTCGTCACCGCCACCGACGGCTACGACGTCCTGCTCGCGCCGGTCACCACGATGACGCCGCGGCCGCTGGGGTGGTTCGGCGCCGACGGCGACGGCGCCGCGGACTTCGAGCGGCAGAAGCGCTACGCCGCCTTCACCGCGGTCTTCAACGTCACCGGGCAGCCGGCGGTGAGCGTCCCTCTGCACTGGACGCCCGACGGGCTGCCGGTCGGGACGATGCTCGTGGGTCGCCCGGCGGACGAGGTCACGCTGGTCGCGCTCGCCGCCCAGCTGGAGGCGGCGCGGCCCTGGGCGGACCGTCACCCCGCGGGGTGGGACTGACCAGGAGGGAGCGGGCGGCTGCCGGTAGGTTGAGGGCGTGACCGTCGTCGAGACCATCCTCGTCTACGCGGTGGCCCCGCTGGCCGTGGTCCTGCTCTTCGCGCTGTTGACCCTCGTCCCCGGACGGCAGAGGAAGGTCCGGTACAAGCCCGGCCAGCCGTGGGATCACGAGCCCGTCTGGTACGAGCCGCACCCTGTGGCCGGCGACGGCCACGGTCCCACCCAGGCGCACGGCCCGGCCGCCGTCCCCGGTGACGGCACCACAGCGCTGGGTTCGTCGATGTACCCCGAACAGCACGGCGAGCGGTCGACCGGGCAGCCCGGCGCGTCCACCGCGCCGCACGGCGCGGCCGCCGGGAGCCACGGCTCGCACGCCCTGAGCGCCGCGAGCGCGAACACGGCCGCGGCCCGCCCCTACGGCGGCGCCCGCGGGACCTGGTGACCGCGTGACTCCCGACATCCCCACCGTCCGCGCTCCCGGAGGCCGCAGATGACCAGCGCGCTCGAGACCACCTCGCACGACACGGCGACGTCCGCCGGCACCCTGCCGACCCGGGACGACGAGGCCGAGGCCCGGGCCCCCGACTCGATCTTCGGCACCCGGGAGCTGTCGCGCCTCGACGAGGCGCTGACCATGTCCTCCCGGGAGACCGGGCTGCGCTTCACCCTCTACATCGGTGACCTCGGCGCGCAGACCCGCGCCCGAGCCGAGGAGCTCTTCGAGCGCTCCGGTCACGACCTCCCCGAGTCGGTGCTGCTCGCCGTCTCGCCGGGCCAGCGGGTCGTCGAGGTGGTCGTGGGCGCTGCGGCATCGCGCCGGCTGCCCGACCGGGCCTGCGCGCTGGCCGTGCTGTCGATGACCAACGCCTTCGCCTCCGGCGACCTGGTCGGCGGCATCGTCAACGGCCTGCGCCAACTGTCCGACCAGGCCGGCCACCCGCGCGGCCTGCGCACCCACTGAGCACCTCGTCGCCCGGTAGGCCGACGGAGTGATCAGCTCTTGGCGGCGTCCCGCTCCCGGGCCCGCAGCGAGCGCGCGATCCCGTCCCGGCCCTCGGCGACCAGCCGGCGCAGCGGGGCGGGGTGGTCCTCCCCGGCCAGCCAGGCGTCGGCCGCCTGGACCGTGCGCAGCTCGACCACGGGCGGGAAGAGGTACTGCACCGCGTTCTTGGCGATCTCGCCGGGCCGCCGGGCCCAGACCGGTCCGAGCTCGGGGAAGTACCGGTCCACGTAATCGGCGGTGAGCTCTCGCTGGGCCGGGTGCCAGAAGCCGCCCACGACCGCCTCGTGCACCGCGTTGGGCACCGTGTCGTCGTGGAAGGCCAGCCGCCAGGCCTCTTCCTTGGCCTCCGCCGTCGGTCGCAGCGCCCGGGCGGTCGCGGCTCGCCGCTGGCCGGTCGCGGTCGCGTCCCGCTCCTCCTCGGCCGCGATCTCGGCGTCCCCGGCCGCACCGATGGCGACCAGGCCGTGCAGGAACGCCCAGCGGGCGTCGGCGTCGACCGGCAGCCCCTCCACCACGCGGGAGCCGTCGAGCAGCCCGCGCAGCACGGCGGCGTGCTCCTCGCTGCGGGCGGCGCCGGCGAACGTGCGCGACCACTGCAGCTGGGTGTCGCTGCCGGGCTCGGCGGCCTCGAGCGCGGCCAGCGCCTCGTCCGCCAGCGCCCGCCAGCCGGTCTCGGCCCAGCGCGGGTCGGCGTAGTGGGACAGCGCGGACTGCACCCGGGACAGCAGCGACTGCACGACGCTGATCTCGGTCTCGGCGTCCACCCCGGCCAGCACCAGGGCCACCCAGTCGCGGGCGGGCAGCTCGGCGTCCCGGGTCATGTCCCAGGCCGCCGACCAGCACAGCGCGCGGGGCAGCGGGTCGGGGATGGTGCCGATGGCCTCGCGCAGGGTGGCCAGCGACCGCGGGTCGAGCCGTAGCTTGGCGTAGGTGAGGTCGTCGTCGTTGACCAGCACCAGGTCCGCCGCAGGGTGGCCGGCCAGCTCCGGGACCTCGGTGCGCGGGCCGTCGACGTCCAGCTCGACCCGGTGGGTACGGGTCAGGCCGTCGGGCCCGGAACTGTAGAGGCCCACCGCCAGCCGGTGCCGGCGCAGCACCGGGTGCTCGGGGACGGCGGTCTGCTCGATCGCGAAGCGTGAGTAGCGCCCGTCGTCGGAGAGCTCGAGGACCGGCCGCAGCGTGTTGACCTGGCTGGTCTCCAGCCACTGCTGCGACCACGCCGACAGGTCGCGGCCGGTCGCCTCCGACAGCGGGTCGAGCAGGTCGGCCAGCGTGGTGTTGCCGTACTCGTGCGCGCGGAAGTAGCGGCGGATGCCGGCGAGGAACTCGTCCCGGCCGACGTAGGCCACCAGCTGCTTGAGCACCGAGGCGCCCTTGGCGTAGGTGATGCCGTCGAAGTTCACCTCGACCGCGGCGACGTCGACCATGTCGGCGGCGATGGGGTGGGTGGAGGGCAGCTGGTCCTGCGCGTAGGCCCACGCCTTCTCGGTGTTGGCGAACGTCGTCCAGGCGGTCGTGTACTCCGTGGCCTCGGCCTGGCACAGCGCGGAGATGTAGGTGGCGAAGGACTCGTTGAGCCACAGGTCGTCCCACCAGCGCATGGTGACCAGATCGCCGAACCACATGTGCGCCAGCTCGTGCAGCACGGTCTCCGCGCGCCGCTCGTACTTGGCCCGCGTGGCCTTGGACCGGAAGACGTAGTCCTCGAGGAAGGTCACCGCGCCGGCGTTCTCCATCGCGCCGGCGTTGAACTCCGGGACGAAGAGCTGGTCGTACTTGTCGAACGGGTACGGGTAGTCGAAGACCCGGTGGTAGAAGTCGAAGCCCTGCTTGGTGACCCGGAACAGCTCGTCGGGGTCCAGGTACTGCGCCAGCGAGGCGCGGCAGTACAGGCCGAGCGGGATTCCCTCGTGGGAGTCGGTCACCCGCGCGTAGGGGCCGGCGATCAGCGCGAGCAGGTAGGTCGACAGCCGCTTGGTCGGCGCGAAGTGCACCAGCTGGGAGCCGCCCGGGCCGGCCTCGATGGTGCGCTCGCCGGTGTTGGAGACGACCTGCCAGTCGAACGGCGCGATCACGTGCACCATGTAGGTGGCCTTGAGGTCGGGCTGGTCGAAGCAGGTGAACACCCGCTTGGCGTCGGCCGGCTCGAAGTGCGTGTAGAGGTAGACCTGGCCGTCCTCGGGGTCGACGAAGCGGTGCAGCCCCTCGCCGGAGTTGGAGTACCGGCAGTCGGCGACCACGACGAGGGTGTTGTCCGCGGCCAGCCCGGGCAGCGGCAGGCCGCCCTCCTCGGTGTAGGTGGAGACGTCGAGCGGGGCGCCGTTGAGCGTCGCCGAACGGACGGTCTCGGCCACCAGGTCGATGAAGGTGTCCGCACCGGGCTGCCGGCAGCTGAACCGCACGGTCGTCGTCGACCCGAACGTGTGCTCGCCGGGGTGCCCCGCGCCGTCGGTCAGGTCGAACCGGACGTCGTAGCTGTCGACCGCCAGCAGTCGGGCGCGGGCGGCGGCGTTCTCGCGGGTCAGGTTGGGTACGGCCACGCCGGGCAGCTTCCCATGCAGGTCCGACACCGCGACGAGCGGACGGTTGAGGGAACAACCACCTCCCCGCCGGGCTTGGACGGCTGCAGAGACCCACCCCCCCGAGCGAGGAGCGATCCATGACCGAGGCAGTGCAGAGCGCCCCCACCAAGGCCCGTGTGGACTTCTGGTTCGACCCTGCCTGTCCGTGGGCGTGGCTGACCAGCCGCTGGGTCCTGGAGGCGGCCAAGGTCCGCGAGATCGACCTGCACTGGCACGTCATGTCCCTGGCGGTGCTCAACCGCGGCCGGGACCTGCCGGAGGACTACCAGGAGATGATGAAGCGGGCGATCGGCCCGGTCCGGGTGGCGATCGCCGCGGCGCAGCAGCACGGCGACGAGGTCCTCGGCGACCTCTACACGGCCATGGGGACGCTGCGCCACCACGAGGGCGTGGAGCTCGACGAGCTGATCGCCCCGGCACTGGAGCGGGTCGGCCTGCCCGCGTCGCTGGCCGAGGCCGCCACCTCCGCCGAGTACGACGAGGCCCTGGAGAAGAGCCATCACGCAGGCATGGACCCGGTGGGCGACGACGTCGGCACCCCGGTCATGCACATCGACGGCGTGGCCTTCTTCGGCCCGGTCATCAGCCGGGTGCCGACCGGTGAGGACGCCGGCCGGGCCTTCGACGGCGCCGTCCTGCTGGCCAACCTGCCCGACTTCTGGGAGCTCAAGCGCACTCGGCTGTCCGGCCCCGACATGGAGTCGGTGCCGGCCGACGCGCTGGAGCTGACCGGCCGCCGCTGATCCCTCCGGCCTCGGTGTCGGTTTCCGCGGAAACCGACACCGAGGCGGGTTTGGCATCCTGACGCGGTGCCGAACCCCGTCCGCCAGCGCATCCTCATCTCCGGCGCGAGTGCCGGCCTGGGCCAGGGCATGGCCCGCCGGTTCGCCGCCATGGGTCGCGACCTGGCGCTCGCCGCGCGCCGCACCGACCGCCTCGAGGCCCTGCAGCAGGAGCTGCGCGCGGCGCACCCCGGCATCCGGGTCGAGGTCGCGGGCATGGACGTCGACGACGCCGGATCGGTGGCCGCCGTCGTGCCGGAGCTGGCCGCGCGGCTCGGCGGCCTCGACCGGGTGGTCGTGAACGCCGGCATCGGAAAGGGCGGCTCGGTCGGCACGGGGCATGCGGCGGCCAATCGCGCCGTCCTGCACACCAACGTGCTCGGCTCGCACGCCCAGTGCGAGGCCGCGATGGAGCTCTTCCGCGCGCAGAACTCCGGGCACCTGGTGCTGATCTCGTCGGTCGCGTCGATCCGCGGCATGCGCGACACCCGCACCGCCTACGGCGCGAGCAAGGCCGCGCTCAACTCCCTCGCCGAGGGCATCCGCTCCGACGTGCACGGCACGCCGATCGCCGTCTCCACGATCCTCCCCGGCTACATCGCCACCGACATCAACGTCGGTCGCCGCGGCCCGTTCACCGTCGATCTCGACACCGGCGTCGCCGCCCTCACCGCGGCCATCGAGCGCGAGCCGGTGCGCGCCTACGTCCCGGGGCTGCCGTGGCGACCGATCTCTGCGCTGCTGCGGGTACTGCCGCTGCCCGTCGTCCGCCGGGTCACCTGAAGAAGGACCCCGTCCTCCCCACCCCTCGCACGCTCGGGGGCGGGCCCCTGGACGGGGCCGACCGGACGGCGGCCAGCACCGCCATCAGCTCCTCCCGCTGGGACCCCACGAACGTCGCGTCGACGACGGCGCCGTGCCCGGGGACGACCGACCCGCGGGCCAGGGCGTGCAGCCGACCCAGCGTCGCCGGCCACTCGGTGGGGAAGGAGTCCTCGAACGACGGGGGCTCGCCCTCCTCGACGAGGACGCTGCCGTCCCCGGCCGTCTCGACCTCCACCACCAGGTCGTGCGAGGTGTGCCCGCGGCCGAGGAACCGCAGCACCACGTCCCGGCCACCGACGTCGAGCACCGCGGTGCCGTCCACCAGGGCATCGGGCGGGTCGAGCGGGGCGCGCCGCACCCGCTCGGCGGCGTCCGCGTGGCCCTCCGCCAGCAGCTCGGCCACCCGCGCCGCCCGCTGCGCCTCCCCGGCCGCCAGCAGGTCGGCGGCGCAGCCGCGGGGGCCCCAGATCGTCGCGGGCCGGAACGCCGCGAGCTCGTGCGCAATGGTCGTAGTGGGCGTGGGTGTTGACCACCGTCCACGGGTGCGGGGTCACCCGGCGGACGGCGGCGACCAGGTCGGCGGCCTCACCGAGGTCGGAACGGGTGTCGACGACCAGGCAGGCGCCGTCGCCCACGACCAGGCCGCAGTTCAGGTCCAGGGACTCGTGCCGCCGGACGAAGACCCCGTCGGCGACCGCGGCGAACCTCACCAGCAGATCCGCATCGGCCGGCCGCGGGCGTCTCGCCGGCCGTCCCCGACGCACTCCGCGACGCCGTCGGCGACCCGTCGGGCCGACCAGGCGGCGGCGCAGGCGTCCAGCGCATCGGCGACGGGGACACCGTCCGGCGTGGCGGCCAGCGCGTCGAGGACGTCCATCACCGGCGCCAGCGCGCGCATCCGCTGGGCCACGCCCCGCGCGGTGGCCTTGCGGTCGGTCACCCGCTCGTCGAGCGCGCGGAAGGCCAGCTCGGGGTGCACCTCGACCACGTGGTCGGCCGGCGGGTCCCCGAGGGCGTCGTCCACCGAGCGCACCGCCGGGACCAGGTTCCACGCCTGCACCGACAGCGCTCTCCCGGAGGCGGCGCGGGACATGCGGCAGGCGTCGGCGTGGCCGGTGGCCGCGAGGACGCCGCGCAGCGGAGCGGGGAACACGGAGCTAATGGCGCGGCCCAGGCGCCGCCGCGCCGCGACGTCGCAGGCCCGCGGGCCGTCGTCCGCCAGCCCGATCGGCATGTCGATGCCGACCACCTCGACGCCCGGCACGGCGAGGACGGCAGCCGCGTCGGGCAGCGCCAACAGCCGTACCGACCGCCCGTCGAGGAGCGCCCCTACCCAGGCGCCGCGCCACCCGTCGACACCCAGCACCGCCATCCCGGCAGCCTGACAGACTTCCCGCCATGCGCGTCTTCGTCGGGACCGACCACGCGGGCCTGGAGTTCAAGGAGCACCTCAAGCAGGCGCTCGCCGACGCCGGTCACGAGCCGGTCGACTGCGGGGCGTTCGAGTACGACGCCCAGGACGACTACCCGCCGTTCTGCTTCGAGGTCGGCGAGCGGACGGTGACCGAGCCGGGCAGCCTCGGCGTGGTCATCGGCGGCTCCGGCAACGGCGAGCAGATGGCCGCGAACAAGGTCCCCGGGGTGCGCGCCGCGCTGGTGTGGAACCGGTCGACCGCCGAGCTGGCCCGCCAGCACAACGACGCCAACGTCGTCTCGATCGGCGCCCGCCAGCACAGCGTCGAGGAGGCCACCGAGTTGGTGCTGCACTTCCTCGCCACCCCGTTCAGCGGCGACGAGCGGCACGCCCGCCGGATCGGGCTGATCGCCGACTACGAGCAGAACCGGCACCGGCCGGCCGGCGGGCTGCCCACCCGGTCCGGACGCCCCTGACCCGAGACCGGGGAACTTGCTCATCCGCCGCCACGGCGCCAGTCTGGCGCCATGCCGAGTGTGCAGATCAAGGACGTCCCCGAGGAGACGCACGCGGTGCTCCGCCGGCGGGCGGCGGCGGCCCACCAGTCGCTGCAGGAGTACCTCCGGTCCCGCCTGATCGCCGAGGCCAGCCGGCCGACGATCGACGAGGTGCTGACCCGTGCCGGCAGCCGGCAGGGCGGTCGCGCGCCGTTGTCGCTCACCGCGCAGATCCTCAGGGAGGACCGTGATCGTCGTTGACGCCGGCGTCCTGTCGACCGGTCTGGCCGACGACTCCGCCGCCGGGTCGACGGTCCGTGCCCGGCTCTCCGGGGAGGAGCTCGCAGCACCGGAACTGGTGGACCTGGAGGTCGCCTCGGTGCTGCGCCGGCTCCTCCGGACGGGCCGGGTCACCGCCGCCCGGGCGCGTCTGGCGCTCGAGGACCTGGTCGACCTCCCCGTCGACCGGGCGCCGCATCGACCGCTTCTCGCTCGGTGCTGGGAGCTGCGCGACAACCTGACCCCCTACGACGCCGCCTACGTGGCGCTGGCCGAATCGCTCGACTGCACGTTGCTCACATCCGACGGCCGGCTCTCCCGGGCACCCGGGCTCCGCTGCGACGTCGAGGTGCTGGAGTAAGGACCCCTGCTCCCCTCGAAGGACCCCCTGCCTCCCTCGAAGGATCCCCTGCTCCCCTCGAAGGACCCCCTGCCCCCCACCACTCGCAGGCTCGCGGCGGGACCCTGCAAAGGGGGCCGGTCCGCTCAGAACTCGTCCGGGCACCACGGGGTGACCGGCCAGCGGAAGGACGTCGCCGCCAGCGTCACCGCTCCGGGGCTCACCTCGGTGACCCGGCCGGCGGCCTGCAGTGTCGCCAGCGACACGCCGCCGAGGTAGGCCGCGCCCAGCGCCTCGACGTCGGCCACCAGGTCCGGGTCGCGGTCGGTGCGCCCGCAGTGGCCGCCGGCCGGGTGCCCGGTCAGCCGCCAGCGCCCGTCGTTCCACGGGCAGAAGGCGTCGCGGACCTCGATCACCAGGTCGATCGGCGCCGGGTAGCGGCGGGCGGCGAGGGCGCGGCCGACGTCGACCAGCCGCACCCACAGCGCGTCGTAGGGCGCCGACCGCAGGGCCCGCGGCTCGGCCAGCAGGTGCCGCAGCGGGTCGTCCGGCGAGGCGGTCGGTGCCTTGACGGTGCGCACCAGGTCCAGCGACAGCAGGAACCGCCAGAGGGCGGCGTACGCCGGGGTGGTCAGGCTGCGCACCTCCTCGACGACGACCGTGCCGTCCGGCTGGCCGTCGTCGGTCCACTCCGCCCTGACGCGGTAGGCCGCGTACCCGGTGACCGCCCCGTCGGGCTCGGTGTGCAGCAGGAACCGCCGCTCGGTCGCGCCGCGGCGCTCACCGGGCTCGTCGCGCAGGCCGCGGTCCCACCAGCGGGCGTCGCGCGCCAGGTTGCCGGGCACGAACCGGCGCACCCGGTCGTGCAGGCCGACCACGGCCGCGCGGTAGTCGTCGACACCGACCTGGTCCACCCGCCCGGCGCCCAGGTCGACCCCCGGCCGCAGCGCCAACCGGGCCACGTCGCCGGAGAGGTTGCCCCGCTCCGTGGCCGGCGCGTAACCGAACCGGCCGTAGATGGAGGACTCCGAGGCCCACAGCGCGGCGACCGGCTCGCGCTCCTGCTCGTGCAGCTCGGTGAGCTGGCGGCGCATGACCGCCGTCAGCACGCCGCGGCGACGGTGGGTGGGGGCGACGCTCACCCAGGTCACCCCCGCACAGGGGACGACGGCGCCGGGCACGGTGAGCTCGCGGCTGTAGACGCCCGACGTCGCCACCACCCGGTCGCCCTCCCACAGCCCGAGCGAACGGTCCAGCTCGGCGTGCGCAGGGACCGCGTCGACGAAGGAGGCGGATGGCTCCTCGCCGAAGACGGTGAAGAGGGCCCGGCCGAACGCCGGCCACTCCTCGGGCGTGGCGGGGCGCAGCTGGTCGGCGAAGTCGGTCACCGGAGCTGTCTACCGGGAGGCTCCGACGGTCCGCGAGCGAGTTCCGCGGTGTGCCGTCCCGGTGTCACGATGCCGCCGTGCCCGCCACGCCCGACGACGTCCGCGCCGCCGCCCTCGCGCTGCCGGAGACCACCGAGCGGCCGGCCTGGGACATGGCCTGCCTGCGGGTACGGGACCGGATCTTCGCCTCGATGCCGCCCGACGAGACCTGGGTGGCGATCCGGCTGGGCGAGGGGGAGAACCGGGCGCTGGCCGCCGAGCGGCCGGGGGTCTTCTCGGTGCCGCACCACTACCGGAACTCGACGATGGTCGTCGTCCGGCTGGCCGCAGTGGATCCCGCCGAGCTGGCCGAGCTGCTCACCGAGGCCTGGCGGCTGCGGGCCCCGGCCCGGCTGCGCGCCGCCATCGACGGCGCCGGGGGACCGGTGCCGGACACGGGCACGGCTGACGGCACGAGAGGCGCCTCTCACGGTCCGTGACCGACCCGACGCGCCGACGCCGCCTGCGGCGACGTCCGGTTATGGTCGGTGGGCCGAGCGCGCCGACGGCGTCGTGCCACCGCGCGACCGCGTGCCCGGCGGGGGGAGGGAGCCGTGCGCTCCACGACGGTGCCGATCGCCCTGACCGCGGTCCTGCTGGCCAGCGGCTGCGGCGCGACCTCCGGCGAGGAGACCGAGCAGGCCGCCGGGGTCGCGACCTCGGTGCCCGAGGCCCGCCTCACCCTCGTCGCCGACGAGGATCCGGTCGCCTCGGCCGTCTCGACCAGCCGGGCGCTGTTCGACAGCTCGGACGTCGTCGTCGTGGCCCGCGAGGGCGACGAGGACGGCACGCTGCTGGCCGCCTCGGCCGCGACCGGCCTCGGGGTCCCCCTGCTGCTGGAGCCGTCCGGCGGCGGGTCCGCCGACGCGCTGGCCGCGGAGCTGGACCGGCTGGGCGCGACGACGGTCCTCGCCGTCGGCGAGGCCGACGGCGTCGCGGACGACGCGGACGGCGGCCCCGAAGTGGTCGCCGTCCCCGCCGTGCCGGACGCCGTCGCCGAGGCCACCGGGCTGGAGCTCGCGGCCGTGCAGCAGGTGGACGACGGCGCCGCGGTGGCCGCCGTGGCGGCGTTGGACCCGGAACGGCCGGCCGCGCTGCTGTCCGGTGAGGCCGAGCCGGCCACCGACGAGGCCGAGGGCGAGCTCGAGCAGCTGCCCGCGGTAGAGCGGGCCGAGCCGCTCGACGGCACGCTGGTCATGACCACCGGCGCCCCGGAGGCGCTGGCCGGTGCCGCCACCGCCCGGGCGGCGGGGGCGCGGGTGCAGCTGACCGACGAGGGCACCGACCCCCGCGGCTCGGCGGAGCTGGTGCAGCTGCTGGCCGAACAGCAGCCGGAAGCGGTCGTCGCCCTCGGCGCCGGGTTCGCCGCCGAGGACGGGCTGGAGTGGAAGCTCGACACCGCCGCCACCGGGGAGCAGCTGCCCGGCGGCGGCCAGCTGCTCTTCCCCGGGCACTTCCTCGTGGCGCTCTACGGCACCCCGGGCACCGGGGCCCTCGGCGTTCTCGGGGAGCAGGACCTCCCGGCGTCGATCGAGCGGGCCCGGGCGCACGCGGCCCCCTACGAGCCGCTGGTGCAGGACGCGGCCGTCGTCCCGGCCTTCGAGATCATCGCCACAGTGGCCTCGGCGTCCGCCGGACCGGACGGCGACTACTCCACCGAGATCCCGGTCGAGGAGCTGCGGCCGTGGGTGGAGGCGGCCGGGGAGGCCGGCCTCTACGTCATCCTGGACCTCCAGCCGGGGCGCACCGACTTCGTCACCCAGGCCGAGCTGTACCGGCCGCTCCTGGAGCTGCCGCACGTCGGGCTGGCGCTGGACCCCGAGTGGCGGCTGGGACCGAACGAGCGGCACCTGGTCCAGATCGGATCGGTCTCGATCGACGAGGTCAACCGGGTGGTCAACTGGCTGGCCGACCTGACCCGGGCCAACCAGCTGCCGCAGAAGCTGCTGGTGCTGCACCAGTTCCGGGTGGACATGATCCCCGAGCGCGAGCGGCTGGACACCTCCCGCGACGAGCTGGCGATCATGGTGCACGTCGACGGCCAGGGCTCGCAGCCGGCCAAGCAGGACACCTGGCGGGTCCTGCGGCAGACCGAGCCGGACGAGGTCGCCTGGGGCTGGAAGAACTTCTACGACGAGGACGTCCCCATGCTGACCCCGGAGGAGACCATCGCCCAGGTCCACCCGAGGCCCCAGCTGGTCACCTATCAGTAGGCGACTCCGCCTGCTCACCGCACGTGTCGAGCCCGTCACCCGGTCGGGTTACCGTCGGTTGCCGCTCCGATCCGGGAGCGGGAGGACGGAAGGGGGACGGGTGTCGACGACCCGACGCAGGGGCTGGGCCGTGGGCGCGGCCGTGGTGGCGATGACCGCAGGGGTGGCCACCCCGGCCGCGGCCACGCCGGGCGGCAGCGGCGCCCATGAACTCCAGATCACCATGCTCGCGACCACCGACGTGCACGGGCGGGTGCACAACTGGGACTACTACCGCAACGCGCCCTACAGCGACTCGGCCGGCAACGCCGTCGGCCTGGCCCGGGTGGGCTCGGTGGTCGACTCGGTGCGGGAGGCCCGCGGCGAGGACAGGGTGTTCGTCGTCGACAACGGCGACTTCCTGCAGGGGACGCCGCTGACGTACTACTACGCCCGGCAGGAGCCGGTCACCGAGACCGGCCGCGAGCACCCGATGGCCGCGGCCTACGACGCCATCGGCTACGACGCGCAGGTCGTCGGCAACCACGAGTTCAACTACGGCCTGGACCTGTTGCAGGCCTACACCGACGACGTGGACCACCCGGTCCTGGGGGCGAACGTCGTCGACGCCGCGACCGGCCGGCCGTTCGTGGAGCCCTACACCCTGCACCGCATGCACGTGCCCGGGCACAAGCCGGTCACCGTGGGCGTCCTCGGGCTGACCACGCCCGGTTCGGCGATCTGGGACCGCGCCAACGTCGAGTTCCGCGACATGGTCGAGACGGCGCGCCAGTGGGTGCCGGAGGTGGCCGAGCGCGCCGACGTCGTCGTCGTCCTGTCCCACGCCGGCACCGGCGGGACGTCGTCCTACGACCCGGCGCAGGCACCGACGGAGAACCCCACCGACGAGATCGCCCGCACCGTGCCGGGCATCGACGTCATGGTCGTCGGCCACACGCACCGCGACGTGCCGTCGCAGGTCGTGGTCAACGAGCAGACCGGGGAGGACGTCCTCCTGACCCAGCCTTACCGGTGGGGGTCGAGCGTGTCCCAGGTCGACATCGGGCTGCAGAAGGTGCGCGGACAGTGGGATATCGTCCGTACCGAGGCCACCTCCCTGCGGACGGCGGACTTCGAGCCCGACCCGGACGTGCTCGCCGCCACGGCGGAGGCGCACGAGACGACGGTCGGCTACGTCAACCAGGTCGTGGCCACCTCCACCGAGCAGCTGACGACCGAGACCAGCTGGTACCAGGACACCCCCATCCTCGACTTTATCCAGCAGGTGCAGACCGAGACCGTCGACGCCGCTCTGGAGGGCACCGACCGGGCCCACCTGCCGGTGCTGTCGATCGCCGCGCCGTTCAGCCGGGAGGCGGTCTTCCCGCAGGGCGACGTGACGATCCGCGACATCGCCGGGCTCTACGTCTTCGACAACACGCTGAAGGCGGTGGAGCTGACCGGAGCGCAGCTGCGGGAGTACCTGGAGGAGTCGGCGACCTACTTCTCCGAGGTGCCGGACGCCGGGCCGGTGACGCCGGCCGACCTCGCGCCGACCAAGCCGGACTACAACTACGACGTGCTCTCCGGCGTCGTGTACGACCTCGACGTCTCCCTGCCGGAGGGACAGCGGGTCACCCGCCTGGAGATGCCCGACGGCTCGCCCCTGGCCGACGACGACCGGTTCGTCGTCGCCGTCAACAACTACCGCCAGGGCGGGGGTGGCGGGTTCCCGCACGTCGCCGACGCGCCGGTGGTGTACGACGAGCAGCAGGAGATCCGCCAGCTGCTCATCGAGTGGGCACAGGCGCGGGAGGTCATCGACCCGGGCGACTTCGCCGTCGACAACTGGCGGCTGGTCCGCGCCGGGGAGCCGCTGTTCCCGTGAGGAAGGCCCCCTGCCCCCTGCAGGGGAGCCGCCCGCCCGTCCGGCGCGTCCGGGCGGGAAGGGCCTCCCGTTCCGTCGGTGTCCTGTGGTGAGCTGTCGCGGCACGCGCCCGAGGAGGACCCGTGACCACCGTGCTGACCGACGAACTCGACCCGCGGCTGCTGGAGCACCGGCGGGAGCTGACCGGCTACTGCTACCGGATGCTCGGGTCGGCCTTCGACGCCGACGACGCCGTCCAGGAGACGATGGTCCGCGCGTGGCGCGGCCTGGCCGAGTTCGAGGGCCGGTCGGCGCTGCGGTCGTGGCTGTACCGGATCGCCACCAACGTCTGCCTCGATCAGCTCTCCGGCCGCCAGCGGCGGGCGCTGCCCATGGACCTCTCCGGCTCGCCGTGGCAGCCGGTCGAGGCCTCACTGGCCGCCCGGCGGCCGGGGCCCGCGTGGGTCGAGCCCGTGCTCGACCGGCAGGTCGTGGCCGAGGACGCCGACCCCGCCGAGCAGGCCGTGCAGCGCGAGTCGATCCGACTGGCCTTCGTCTCCGCGCTGCAGCACCTGCCGCCCCGCCAGCGCGCCGTGCTGCTGCTGCGCGAGGTGCTCCGCTGGAAGGCCGACGAGGTCGCCCGGCTGCTCGACACCACCGTCGCGTCGGTGAACAGCGCGCTGCAACGCGCCCGCGCCACCATGGCCGCCGTCGGGGGCGAGGCGGAGACCGAGCCGCTGGACGACGACCACCGTGCCCTGCTCGACCGCTACGTCGACGCCTTCGAGCGCTACGACGTCGAGGCCCTCGTCACCCTGCTGCACGAGGACGCCACCCAGCACATGCCGCCGTTCGAGATGTGGCTGCGCGGGCCGGCCGACATCGGCACCTGGATGCTCGGCCCCGGCGCGGGGTGCCGCGGCTCCCGGGTGCTGCCGACCGTGGCCAACGGGGCGCCGGCGTTCGCGCAGTACCGTCCCCGCGCCGGCGGTGGTCACGAGCCCTGGGCGCTGCACGTCCTCGAGGTGCGCGACGGGCGTGTGGCGCACATCTCCAGCTTCCTCGACCTCGGCAACGACCTGTTCCGCCGGCTCGGCCTGCCCGCCGACCCGGCCTGAACGAGGGCCCGTCCCCCGACCGTACGGGCCGCCGTCGGTCGCCGGGCGGCTAGCGGTCGGCGGTGTTCCGGTGGCGCCGATCAGCCACGGCGTTCGGCTTGACCGCCAGCACCGGGCGGTCGGCGTCGAGCAGGATCCGCTGCGCGGTGCTGCCCATGAGCAGCTTCCCGACGGGGGAACGACGACGCAGGCCGATCACGACCACCGAGGCGTCGACCGCGGCGGCGACCCGCACCACCTCGTCGGCCAGGTCACCGGTGTGCGCCTCCTGGCGGACCTCGACCTCGACGTCCGCGGCGGACGCGCGGTCGAGGAGCGCGCGGACGGTCTCCTCGTCGGCCATGGCGGCGCTGACCGGCGCGCCCTGGCGCGGGGTGTTGAGCAGGACCAGCCGCTCCCGCCGGCGGACTGCCTCCGCGACGGCTGCGGTGAAGGCGGCGTCCCCCTCGGGCGTGGGGACGTAGGCGACGAGGACGGTCACACGAGCTCCAAGGTGTCGCGGAAGACGATGGGACGGTGACGCCCGCCCCGGCGGGGGCTTGCCCTGCCGGAAGTGGGGCGACCAGAACGAACAGTACGAGCAGCGTTCCGGTCGGTGCCCCAGAGGTTGTCCCCGGCTTCAGCAACGCTCAGCAGCGCACCGCCGGGGGAGTGCCGTCCTTGGGTCAGCCGGTGCGCCGCTATGATGGGAGCCTCGTCGGAGGTCTCCAGTAGTCCTCCTGTAGTCCTCCAGTAACTTCTCGCCCCGCGGCCCTGGGCTTCTGCCGTGGACCGGCCCACGACAGGGGAACGCCTCACTTCAGGCGGCCGGCCGTTCGGACGAGAGTCATGCCACGGCGCCTCGGCCGTGGACTGCCACAAGATCGCTTCGATCACCGCGGATGGTCACGCCAGCACCCACCTCGCCGACCGGATGTCGGCCTCGGCAGCCCACCCGTCCCGTATGGCGGCAGTTCGGGCGGGTAGGAGATCGAGCATGTCCGACTTCGAGATCACCGCCCTGGTCCTGGCCGAGCACGAGGTCTTCCGGCGGGAGTTCGCTGCGCTCGATGACCTGCCCGTCGAGGAGCTCGCCGCCGCCTGGGAGGCGCTGCACGCCAAGCTGGAGGTGCACGCCGTAGCCGAGGAGCAGCTGTTCTACCCACTGCTCGCGCAGGAGGCGGACGGTAAGCAGGAGACGGCGGAAGGCGTGCACGACCACAACGAGATCCGGCACGCCGCGGCCGCCGTCGGCGAGCGGGAGGTCGGCAGCGAGGGCTGGTGGGAGGCGGTGCGAAACGCGCGACAGATCAACGCCGACCACATGGCCGAGGAGGAGACCGACTTCTTCCCTCCCTTCAAGGAGGCCGTTGACGACGAGCAGCGCGAGGCCCTCGGGATGCACTGGCTGGCCTTCCACGACAAGCACGAGGAGGCCGACGGGCTGTCAGGCGACGACGCGGAAGTGGCCGAGGTGGTCGCGACGGAGGTGCCGGAGGATGACCCGTCCCTGTCGTAGCCACACGTGCTGCGGACTATGACGGCTGCCTCCCCACAGCCCAGCCGCCGGCGGGGCGCAATCTCGCCTACGTTCTCCTGTCGGCACCGTTATCGTGACTGTTCAGGTGGTCGCGGGCGTGTCCTAGCCGGGTGATCGTCGCTTGGGTGTGAAGGATCGGTCCGTGACCGCGCCGGCACCGGACCGACCGGCGCGACCGAGAAGGGAAGATGCTGGGTCACGCCGAGCGCCTGCTCAGGGTTGCTCGGGCCGTCGACCGCGATAGCGAGAGGATCCGGCTGCTCCACGCGCCACGACAGATCCCACCGTCCCGATAGCCGATCGTGCAGCCAGCCGGGTAGACCACGAACGTCAAACGGGCGGCTCGGCGTCCGAGCCGGTCCTTCGCCCAAGGATGCCGGACTGCTGCCCCCCTGCTTGCAGATCGTTCTCTCAGCCTCGATCCACCGTCGAAATGGTCGTTGATGGCGAGTCGTAACGCACGAATGCCCTTCTGACCAGGGACGATGCGGTTGTCTAGGACCGGTGTCGTCCCACAGAAGGGCATCCGCGCGATGCGACTGTCTCACGGTTCGTCGGCGTTGTCGGCGACGTTCGATGATCCGAATCTCGTGTCGGTCGGCGGCCTGGCCTGGATTTTTCACCGGGGTGACGGGTGTGCCGGTGAACTACAGGCTTGTGTTTTCGATCATGGCTTTCCGATGCTGTGCAGGTCGAGGGGGCCGACTGTCGCGTCGGGGGCGCCGGGTTCCACGGGCCCGGCCGGTCCTTCCTTGATCGTCGGGGCGGCGTGACGGTGATCAAGTCGGCGTGGCAAGTGCCTTCACCGCCTTCCAGGCGCCGATCAGCTCACCTGCCCAGGGCCAGTCGGCGCGCAGGTGCAGCCAGCGCTTGCGCTGGCCGCGGGTGAGCCGGGCGGGCAGGTCGAACAGCCGGTAACGCAGCAGCTTCGGGGCCGCCTCGCGCAGCGGGCCGGGCGGCAGGGCGAGGAGGCGGAAGCAGGCGAGCAGGTTCGCCGCTAGGGCCACGATCTGGGTCCTGGCGACGTTGATCGCCCAAGACCGCGACGGCCAGCGGGCCAGACCGAGGTCCTTGACCTGCTTGACGTCGCCCTCGACGTGCACGTGGGAGCGGTGCCGGGCGTCCAACCAGGCGTGCTGGCCGAGGCGGCTGTTGGTGGCGATGAGCTGGAAGCGGCGGCCGAGCCGCTTCTCCCGCTCGGTGGCCCGCTTGCGGTAGCGAGGGTGCAGGGGCTCGCTGCGAACCAGGACCCGCAGGCCGGGGATCTTGGCCTGCCAGCCGCCGAGGTCGAGCAGGCCGGTCAGCTCGGCGACGAAGGTGTCCTCGGCGACGGCGCCGTTCTGCTCGATGCCGGGCGTCCACGCCTGGGCCGGCAGCTGCGCGATGGCATCCAGCTCGACGTCGGTGCACGACCAGCCGACCGAGAACTCCCAGTGCCGGCCCCGTTTCCCGCCGCCGGCGGCGATGTGTTCGATCAGCTCGTGGGAGAACCCGGCGCCGTCCAGACGGACCAGCAGCCGGTGCCGGAAGCGGCCGGGCAGCCGGGAAACCGCCAGGTCCAGCAAGGCGATGTTGTCCTGAGCGCAGTTGGCGGTGGCGTTGCCCGGCCGCGGGTCGATCGCCAGCACGTCGTCGGTGTTGTCGCAGCAGGCCAGGTTCGGGCAGAACCCGATGCCGCCCTTGTAGGTCACCGCGGCGTTCTCCTTCTCCGAGGCGGCGAACACGATTGAGGCGTCCAGGTCGACCACGGTGATCCCGGTCAGCTCGCGACCGGCGACGCTCAGCCAGGGAAAGCCGTCGGGGCGGTCGGCCAGCAGGGCCCACCACCACCGACGAAATGAGGTGACCGCGGCGTTGATCCGGCCCAGCTGCGGCGCGCCGACCTCGGCCAGCGCCCGCCACACCGTCGGCGTGGAAGGCACCGGCCCAGTCACCGGGGCCAGATGCCGCAGCCCCTGAAAGTCGCTGATCGCCTCACCGCCGAGGATCTGCGCGGTCGCCAGGTCGACCAACAGCTGGCCGCGGTCGCGTCCCGTGACGTGGTGTAACTGCCGCGTGATGCTCTGTGTTGGGATGGACTATGCGGTCTGCAGGGCGGGCCTGTCCACCCCCTCGGCCGACTCGGCGCGGCGAGTGTCCAGAGCAGTGGGCTCGGGCGGGGTCAGCAGTGCCATGGATGCCTCGGACAGGTAGCGGCGGTCGGCGACCTGCCACTCGTCGTGGGCCTCGATGAGGACGCAGGAGGCCAGCCGGAGCAGGGAGGCGTCATCGGGGAAGATGCCGACGACGTCGGTGCGCCGCTTGACTTCCTTGTTCAGCCGCTCCAGCGGGTTGGTGCTCCAGATCTTGCGCCAGTGGGCGGCGGGGAAGTCGGCGAAGGCGGTGATCTCCTCGCGGGCGTCGCGCAGCATCGTGGCGATGGTGGGGAACTGCCGGTCGAGGGTGTCAGCGACGTCGTCGACCGCCTTGCGGACGGTGTCGGCGGTGGGCTGGGCGAAGATGGTGCGGATCGCGGCGGCGACCATCTCCGCCTGTCCCGTGCTCACGCGAGCGAGGACGTTGCGCAGGAAGTGGGCCTGTAAAGAATCAACTTGTCGGCGCGTCGCTGTCGGGTCTGGGAGCCGCGACGGAGGCGAGGAGCGCGGCCGCGCTGGCGTACCGGGTGGCGGCGGGCGCGGTGCGAGCAGACTTGCCGCTGATAGACGACGGTGACCAGCACCCGGTCGGCGTCGGAGAGCAGCCCGGTGGACCCGGCGCCGGGTGCGCGGCGTCGCGGGCCGCCGCGCTGCTCGAAGCGGCGCTGGGCGGCTTGGGCGGCCTGCGCCGGGGCCAGTGATTCGGCGAGCGCGGCCAGCTCGGTGGCGGTCAGGATGAGATCGCTCGGCCGATCGCCGCTCGGCACGGGCCTCGAACTCCTCGGCGCCGGCCTCGAACTCACCGCGTGGACTTGTTGTGGTCACAGGACGGGGGAACAAAGGGGCCGTCACCTGGCCGTATGGCGCCGCCCGGCGTGACCAACTCATGACCAATGGAGCGGAACACAGGGGTCTCCAGAGGCCTGTAACGGGCCTCTCAGACGGTCCTTCAGACCTTCTCCAGTAGGCCTGACAGGGCGGTTGACCTGCGGTTATGCGTGGAGCGGGTGACGGGAATCGAACCCGCATGGCCAGCTTGGAAGGCTTGGGACGCCAGGGGGCATCATCGCTGCTCAGCGCCGAGTTAGGCGGATGCCGTGCCTTTCATCTGCCTTGGAAGTCGGCAGGCGGCCGCTGAGGTGGGCGGTCCAGGAACTGTCGAGCACGTTGCGGAACCGCTCGCCGTCGGCCTCCGCCATGCGGTCGAGGATGGCAGGCGGGCCTGACCGCGTCGACGTCATCGCTGGGCCTGCGGTGGGAAGAAACGCTCAAGGTGGGCGTTGTACGTGCCGATCCCACCAGAGTAGTCTCGGTGGGACTGCAGGAAGGGACGGAACGATGAGCCGACTGCTCGAGCTACGGATGGACGCCAAGCGTCGAGTCGCGCTGCCTTCTGTGCTGCTGGAAGCGGCGGGCATCGAGAACCCGACCCGGCTGCTGGCTTACGCGGAGTCGCCGGGCCGGTTCGTCATTGCGACGCCGGAAGCGGCCGTGGCCGCCGCCTCGCAGCGCATCTGGGCTGATCTTGACCCCACCGACTCCGGGTACGACGCCAGTGCAGACGTCCGGGCGATGCGGGATGAGGACGTTCGGGTCGCCGATCGCAACGCCGCGGCCCGCGCCGACAGTGACGAGCAGGCCGATGAGGACGGTCGCCGCCTGCTCGCCGCCCTCGGCCTGACCGGCGCGTGACCGGTCGTCGCGTAGTCGTCGACGCCTCGGCGGTACTCGCCTTCGTGCTGCGCGAGCGGGCCGCTGCCGTGGTCGCTCAGATCTTGCCGTACGCGGTCATCACGGCAGCCAACATGACCGAGGTGCTGTATCGCGCGCCAGAGCGCGGCTACCGCAACAGCCCCCAAACCCTTTTCGCTGAGCTCCTGAGCACCGACCTGGAAGTGGAGCCGGTGACCGAGGACGACTCGGTCCGCGCAGCGGAGCTGGTCGCCGCCTCCCGAGCGGCGCGCAGCACGGCGGACGACCGAAGCCTGTCCCTGGGCGATGGCATCTGCATCGCCGTCGCCGAACGGCTCGGGCTTCCCGTGACCGGCGGCGACACGCACTGGGGCACCCTGGACCTGAAGACCCAGTTCTTCCCGCTGCGCGGCGGCTGACCGCCGGTCGGGGCGACGACGCCGTCTGAGCGGAATCTCACCCGCGGCAGGCGGGCGAGCGGCGCCGGTGGCCCCGGGGCGCCGACGGCGGTGGCTCGAGCGGCGCCCACCGCCGGCACGGTCACACCCGCAGACCGTGCGGCGCCGCTTTCGTCCGGGTCACCGGTCTTAGGCGGAGGGCACCGAGAGCGGAGCAGGCCCTAGTTCAGGTCTCGGGCGTTCTCCGGGGCAGGATCCGTGCTGCACAGGCCGCACTCCTGCTCGGGCCAGGACGGCAGGTCGACGTCCGCTACGTGCGCGGTCGGGAACGGCAGCGACAGCTCTCCACCGATCTGACGGCTGGCGAACCAGGCCGCTCCGGCGACGACACCCCCGCTGGTCTCCGCCAGGCCTGCCAGGGCACCGAGAGCGGTTCCCGTCGTGGTCACGTCGTTGACCAGCAGCACGCGACCTGCCAAGGGAGCCGGCGTACCGACCAGCACGCTCGGGCGCCCTTCCGGGCCCGCGGCGGCCAGCTGCAGGGGGAGGGACATCATGCGGGCCAGCGTGGCGGCCAGCCCCACCCCCGCCGTGGTCGGGGCGAGCACACTGTCCGGGGCCCAGGCTTCGACCGCCGGGCGGAGCCACGAGGCGATCTGATCGAGCGCGGCTGTCTCCGCGGCGATCGCGCTGAACGCCAGAAACTTGTCCGTGTGCCGGCCGGACAGCAGACGGAAATGCCCCTGCCGCAAAGCCCCCTCGACGGAGAGCAGCCGGGCCAGCGACGCGGCGTCGCCGGCGAGCGGGCAGAAGGTGAGCTCGGCAACCGAAGTGTCGGACACGGCGTGAAGATACCGATGGGCCACGTCGCCGGCAGACCGCAGGACTGTCGGATCTCACCCAAATGTTGCGTACCGCGTCGTCAGCAGACGCTGGCGGCGGGACGACTGGCAGAGGCATTCGCTGCCGGCCCAGCGGGGAGGACTGGTCAGCAGAGCCTGCAGGGGACCGCGCTGCACCCGCTCCTCGTACTTGATGTGGCCGCCGTCCGGCCCCAGGCGGTACCCGGCGAGCGCCGGCGTCGCGGACTTGAGCGCCTCTGCCGCCAGCAGGACCCCGGCCAGGGCCGTGACGTACGGGGCGGCGACGGCCACCGTGCCCGTCGGGGTTCCCACAGCGGTGGCTCCGTAGAGCAGTTCGCCGGCGCGCAGGTCCTCCAGTGTCGCGTTCTCGTACTGGCTCAGTGACTCGGGCGGCAGGCCCCGGTGCCGTTCGATCTGCCGCAGCACGTCCGCTTCCAGGGGGATGTCGGCGGTCAGGTAGTGCAGAATCATGCGTCCGTTCAGGCCGGTTGCCCGTTCCAGCAGCCGCGCGCGGGTGGTGGTGGTGTCCATCACCTGCTCCATGTGCAGGCAGCAGAGACAGGGGCCGGTCCCGGTGCGGTGGCCGGAGACGGTGATCTCGTCCGGATGGCAGGCTGCGTTGACAACGTCCAGCGGCAGGCAGTCCTGCACGGCGGTGCGGGCCTGACGGCTGTCCACCGCGGTCAGCACGAGCGGCAGCGGAAACGGCTCGGGGTGACTGGCGACCCAGTCCGTCAGCGTCCCCCGGTAGGTGTCGACCCGCAGCGCCTCGTGGTGGTCGAGTGCGCGCTGGACGGCGTCGACCTTCCAGAGCCGCTGCGCCGTGGTCTGGGCGGTCGCCAGCAGCGCCCGGTCCAGGTTCTTGTCCTCCAACTGCTGGGGGTCGGTCACCGTGAGCGTTCCGGCCAGCGACGGCGTCATGGCCAACGCATAGGCCGCCGCGCCCCCGATCGAGCCGGCGCCGGCCATCACCGCGGAGATGGCCGGGTTCTGCCACGCGCCGGCTGATCCGGCGTGCCCGTCGTCGATCGGGTCCGGCGACGCGGTGTGGGTCAGGGCGCTGGCGTAGGCACTGGCCGGCGGAACCTGAGCCCCGGACACCGGGTGCAGCGCGGCAGCGGTCGCCTGAGCCGCGGCGCGGCACGCGGCGGCCAGCGGGCCGACCGGCACCATCGGCCAGTCGCGGTCCGGCCACCGTGGCGGAGTCGTTCCGTTGTAGGACTGCCAGCCTGCGCCGTCGACGTGGACGACCGGGCCGACGATCGGGCCGTCGGCGACCGCGTCGCCGACGATGATGGTGATCGGGGGCGCGCCCGGCGGCCGGGTCCGCCCGAGCGCGCCGTGCCCGGCGGCCTCCTCCAGGCGCGGGCGTAGCAGAGGGGGCCCGGGCGGCAAGAGGGGATGCGCCGACGCGGCGCTGTCGCAGTCGATCGTAATCAGCGGGAAGAGGCGTCCCAGCAGGTCCACCAGTGCCAGAGCGAGAACCTGGTGACGCCATGCTGGTGCCGTCGGGAGGACGACCCGGATGGGTGTTCCGTCCAGCAGCGCGAGCACCGCGTCGCCGTCGGCGGTCGACCCGGAGACCACGCGGAGCCGTCGGTCGGCGGCTGGCTCGGTCGTCGGGGTGGGCGGTGCAGTCGGCGGGGGGCTCATGACACCTCGAAGGCAGCGTCGACGTCGTCGGGCGGAAGCTCGCGCCAGCCGGTGCTGTGGCGCAGTTCGTTGACCGAGCAGCGGGTCAGCTCGACCGGGTCTCGCGCGAAGTCGGGCACGACGATGCTGATCGCCCCCTCGTGGGCGATCAGCATGTTGGCGTCATCCACCGGGGAGTGGTAGGCCGCCCCGGGATGCGTGTGGACCCGGGCGAGGACGAACGTCTCCGCCGGCAGCAGGCTGATGATCTCGCTGAGTGCGTCGGGCGGCACCTCGACCGCGCACCCGTCGTCGCTGCGGTAGGCGACCTGGCCGGGGCGGACGGCGGCCAGCACGGTGGCCTCGGTCGGACTGTCGACGCGGCCGATCCACAGCACGACCGCCTCGAAGCCGAGCAGGCCGCGTTCACGAAGAAGCGCACCGGTGTCGTCCAGCACGGCACGAGGTACCCGGTAATTGGTCAGCGTCGGCGGCACGCGGCTCATCACCGGCCGATCCACTTGTTGCGGAGCCCGTCGAGCAGTTCGAGGACGAGCGCGTCGAGCCGCAGGTGTTCGCGGTGCGCCTCCCAGGGGTCGTCCTCGTGCTCGGGGTGGGTGTGGTACTCGCGCAGTCCCCGACGGCAGAAGAACGGCCGGCCGAAGTCCCGATGGTTGGGGACGATGCCCTGACCGCCGATCGACTTCGGCCACTGATCCGGCGGCAGGGGAGTGCGGTCGGGGAGGAGCAGCTCGGCGGTCGGCGGCCGGCCGTCGAAGTCGTCGAGCTGCATGTGCAGAAGGAGCGATCGCAGTCGCGGAGCGCCGAGCAAAGGAACCTGATAGATCATGGAGATGGGCTGGCCACCGGGAAGGACCAGAGAGGTGCCGACGGCTTGTGACACCAGTTCCCGGTCCAGTTTGTCGAAGGCGACGTACAGGTCCGTGGCTCCCTCGAGAACGGGGTCTGCGGTGGCAAGTCCGGGAGTTTCCCGTAGCCGGTCGCGCAGCACGTCGACCGAATCGGCGACGTGCTGCGCGACATCGGCGGGGTGCATCTCAGCCGTCCTGCGCCTGGCTGGTCTGCAGCAACAGGACGTCGCCGTCCACCAGGCCGAGATCGTCGAGCTGTTCGTTCAGGTCGAGCGTTCGCCCGTCCGCCTCGCGGCGCAGGTAGTAGGTCACGGCTCCGGCGCTGCCCAGCCCGAAGTAGGAGACGGCGGCGTCGAACACCTTCTTCGCCTTGTTGTTCCTGTTGAAGCGGTCGGTGAAGACCCCAGACGTGGACTTGACGGCCAGGTCGAAGAAGTTGTCATCGGACTTGCCGGGCATGCAGAGCTCCTCGGAGATCGGTCGGAACGGGGGAACGGACGGTGGTCGACGTGTAGCAGATGGATACGACAGTCGTCGGCGTCGGCGCCGGCTCTCGTTGTGCGCCTGCGTTTTGTGCGCCTGGATGCCGACAGCGTGGGGAGGTGGCGGAGGCAACATCCCCGTGGCTCCGCCATCCCCGACCGGCGGCTACTTGCTCTTCTTGGCGCCCTTCTTCCTGCTCTTCGACGACTCGTTGACCGTCGTCTTGGGGCTGCTGGCCACGGTGGACTGCTTCACGAACCGTCCGGTGATGGCGCTGCGGCCGCGCTTGCCGCTCATGGCGATGCCTCCTTCCCCCGGCCGGTGCCGCCGTCAGGCGTGCTGGATGAGCCGCCACGTGACGGCCTGCCCGGCGTACGGGGGCATCCGGTCCCCCTTGGCGATCGGCGCCGTGGTGGACGTGTGCCGACCACCTCCCAGACGCCGCTCTCCGGGCCGGTCTCACCCGTACGAGCAGTGGTGCCGATGGGCTTGGTCATGAACCGTGATCTCCTCTCGGACGGCACTGTGCCGGACTCGGCACAGTGCTCCGACCGTAGACCACCCGTGTCGCGGTCTGCAACCGCCGCTTCGAATCTGACACACTGGGCGCTGCCCGACTGCTGAGGAGTACTTCGTGGCAAAGACACAGATCGACGTCCGACGCCTGTATGCGGCCTTGGACGGAGCTCGAACTGAGCGGAATCTGTCGTGGCGGGGATTGGCGAAAGACGCCGGCGTCAGCCCGTCCCTGCTGTCGCGGCTGGGAAACGGATACAAGCCCGATGCCGAGGGATTCATGACTCTGGTTCGCTGGCTGGGAATGAAGGCCGAGGATTTCGCCACGCACGGCGACACTACTGTTCCAGAGGGGCGGCAACCCGATCTCATGGCCGAGCTTGCGCCGCTCCTGCGGGCCCGGACAGATCTCGACCAATTGGATCTGAACTACCTCGAGCAAGTCATCGGCGCGACCGTCCGACGAGTCCAAGCGGAGCGATCGCGACTCCCGTGAAACGGGGTTTCGGCAGCACAGCACGCGCGCTGGCAATCGAAGTCCGAGCGGAGGTGGGATTGACTCCGCATGCGGTGCTCGATCCGCTACTCATAGCGGACGAATACGGCATCGACGTCTATCGGCTCAGCGATACGGACTGCGATCAGGCGGCACTGCGGCACTTCCTCGTCGACCGCCCGGACGCCTTCTCCGGCGCGCTCATTCCGCTGGGCGATGGAGTCGTCATTCTCGAGAACGACGAACATTCCCCGGTTCGCCGGAAATCGACGCTGTGTCACGAGCTCGCGCACGTCCTTCTGGAGCATCCCTTCACGACGCGGCTCGTCGGAGACACCGGCTGCCGGCTCACCAACCGCGACCTCGAGGAGGAGGCGGCCTTCCTGTCCGGCGAGTTGATGATCCCTCGTGAGGCCGCGCTGCGGCTCGCGTGGCGAGACGCCACCGACGAGATGGTCAGCGCCAAGCACCAGATCAGCGTGGAAGCCGCTCGCTGGAGGATGAACGCGTCGGGAGCCCGCAAGATCGTCGAGCGATCGCGACGGAAGTCCCGACCCGAACGCTGATCACGGCACCCCCGTGCCACCGGGTGCCGCCACGACCAGCCGCGAGCAGCGGGGACGCGCGGTGGCCACAGCCGACGCGACCGCCAGGGAGCGTGATGCGCCGGCGGCCGCCCGGTGACATCGCCGTCGCCGACGGGGTCAGCCCTTCTCGAAATAGAAGTCGAGAAGACCGGCGGCGTGATGTCGAACATCGTCCGGATGCTGGGACGGGGTGTACTTGGCGGGATCCAGCCCGTCGCCGGAGCGCTCAGCCCAAACGATGTACTGGTGGACCTCGTTCGTGAAGTGCACCTCTTCGGCGAAGGTGAACCGACCGTGCCCCAGGTAGGGCCGGGTGAAGCTGTCGGTGTGGCGGGACCAGATGCTGTCGTCGGTGTCCAGTTCCGCGGGTGCATACCGCCGCAGCCAGCCCAAGAAGACATCGCCCACCAGGCGAACAGCCTCGTCGGCCGGTGGGCGGACACCGTCGGTGAGCGGACAGTCGGGCAGCCCGGCGAGGGCGACCTGCGGGTACGTCCGCCAGAAGTGCATCACGCGTTTGAAGTACTCGAGATGATAGAGCCTGTCGCAGAGACCTGTGGTGAGGCCGGGCGACCGAAGGCGCGGCGTGCTCGGCCCAGGGTGCTGGAGGCCGGTGGTCGGGCGCTCGCGGGCCGGTTGCCTGACCGGGAACGGTGGCTGCGCC
>NZ_SPQN01000050.1 GCF_004571065.1 Geodermatophilus sp. DF01-2 | reverse complement strand
CCGGCCACGCCCGGGCGGCGCGCAGGCCGGCGAGCGCGGCCGCCGCCGAGTCGCCGGCCCGGCCCAGCGAGTCGACCACCGGGCCCATCACGACCGGCCCGGGGCCGAACTCGTCGCTGACCCGCTCGGCCACGGCCTCGAGGTCGACCGACCCGCCGAGGACGACGACCAGCTGGTCGGCGTGCACGCCGACCAGCACCTCGCTGCGCAGCTGCCGGGCGGCCCGCCGCGCGGCGCCGTGCGCGTCGCCCTCCGGCGGGGTGGCGCCGACCAGCACGGTCACCGGGCTCGTCGCGGCCCAGCCGAGCGCCGAGGCCCGCCCCGACAGCTCCTCGGGGCGCTCTCCGCGCACCAGAGCGTCGACGAGGAGGGCCTCCAGCCGGGCGTCCCAGGCGCCGCGGCTCTCGGCGAAGGTCGCGTACACGTGCGCGGTGGCGAAGGCCACCTCGCGGCTGAACTGCAGCACCGCCAGCCGCAGCGCGTCGGCGTCCCCGGACTCGGCGACGGTGTCGACGAAGTCGTCCATCACCTCCACCGTCACCCTGACCAGGTCGACGGTGTGCTTGAGCGGCACGACCCGCGCCAGCTCGCGCGGTGCCGCGCCGAAGACCTCGCCGGTCAGCCGCGGCGGCCGGTCGGGGCTGCGGCACCACTCGACGAGGGAGGCGATGCCGGCCTGCGCCACGAGCATCACCCAGGAGCGCTGGTCGGCGGGCATGGTGCGGAACCAGGGCAGCTCGTCGTCCATTCGCGCGACGGCGCGGGTGGCCAGCGACCCCGAGGCGCGCTCCAGCCGTCGCAGCGTGACCGGGGACGGCGGACGGCGGCTTCCCCGGTCGGACACGCTGCCAGCGTGTCACGGCCGACGCGGTCGGGGAGAGTGGAGGAATGGAGGTGCTGCGGGAGGAACGGGCCCAGACGGCGCGCCGGCACGCGCTGGCCGCCGTCGCCGTGGGGCTGGGCGTGCTGGCACTGCTCGGCGCCGGGGTGCTGGCCGGCTGGGTGCCGCAGGACCGGCTGGACGGAGCGGTCAGCCAGGCCCTCTACGCCGGCGACGACCGCTCGGCCGGCCTCGACCTGCTGCTGGAGGTGCTGACCGCTCCGGGCGCCGCCTGGTTCCGGGTGCTGGTCTCCCTCCCGGTGCTGTTCTGGTTGGGCGCCCGGCGGGCGTGGCGGACGGCGGGCTGGGTGATCACCGCCAACGTGCTCGTCGGCCCGCTGACGACCGTGCTGAAGGAGACCTTCGGACGGGTGCGCCCCGCGTTCGAGGAAGGAGGCGCGCTGTCCGACAGCCTGAGCTACCCCAGCGGACACTCCTCCGGCATCGCCACGCTGGTCACGATCGCGCTCGTCCTCTTCTGGCCGCGGTGGAGCGCCGGGCAGCGCCGGGTCGCCGTCGCGGTCGGGATCGCCCTCGTCGTCCTCGTGGGGCTGACCCGCATGTGGCTGGGCGTGCACTTCCTCTCCGACGTCGTCGGCGGCTGGGCGTTCGGCGCGGCCTGGACGCTGGCGGTCGCGCTGGCCTTCGGTGCGCTCCCCGGCGGCCGGGCCGCGCTCCCGCCCCGGCCGGAGACGTGACCGAGCTCGCGAGGTCACGCCTGGGCGGAGCACCGCGCCGGTCGCGGCGCCGACGAGCCGGGGCACCCTCGCTCCGGGGGGCAGCGGAGGTGACGTGACCGGCCCGACGTCCGTCGTCCTGCTCGAGCCGGACGACGGCTCGCTGGGGCCGCTGCTGCGGCTGGCCGACGACCACCTGGCGCCCGGCGCCGGCTACGGCCGGCACGCGCACCGGGCGGTCGACGTCGTCGCGGTGGTGCTGGCCGGCTCGCTGCGGCACGGGTGGGGCCCGGGGACGGTTGTGGCGGCGGGGGACGTCGCCGTCCTGCGGGCCGGCACCGGGCTGGAGCACGACGAGGTGGCCGGGGACGACGGGGTCCACGTGCTGCAGACCCACCTGCGCAGCGCCCGTCCCGGCGCGCCCGCCGCGCACGAGGTGCACCGCACCGCGGACGGCTGGGTGGACCTCGACCGCTCCGACGCCCGGCTCTGGACGGCGCCCGTGCCGGCCGGCGCGACCGCGACGGTGCCGCCCGGGCTGCTCGTGCTGGCCGGCCCGGACGGGACGCGGACCGAGCAGCAGGACGGCGGCCCGGTGTCCGGCCCGGCGACCGCGGTGGTGTGGCAGCTCGACGCGACCCGGCCGGCCTGGGCCTCGGAGTGAGCCCCTCCTGGTGTTGATCATCGTTCACGTGCTCGACGGGACGGCGTGTCGTCCGCGGTGCCGTGCACGCAGCCGATGACCAACTGCCGCGGGCGGCTGCAGGGGCCGTCGAGGGAGTACGCCAGAGTGGGCGGCATGCCGATCCGCGCCACCGACCTGCTGGCCGCCGCCCGTGCCGACGCCGACCGCACCGTGGACCTGCGCCGCCGGCTGCACCGGCACCCGGAGATCGGGCTGCACCTGCCGCGCACCCAGGCCACCGTGGCCGACGAGCTGGCCGCGCTGCCGGTGGAGGTGACGGCCGGTGTGTCGACCACCTCGCTGGTCGGCGTCCTCCGCGGTGCGCGCCCGGGGCCCACCTACCTGCTGCGTGCCGACATGGACGCGTTGCCGGTGCAGGAGGACACCGACCTGCCGTTCGCCTCGGAGGTGCCCGGCGCGATGCACGCCTGCGGGCACGACCTGCACATGGCGATGCTGCTCGGCGCCGCCCGGCTGCTGGCCGAGCGCCGGGACGAGATCGCCGGCCAGGTCGTGCTCATGCTGCAGCCGGGGGAGGAGGGCTACCACGGCGCGCGGTACATGCTCGAGGAGGGCCTGCTCGACGCCGTCCCGGAGTCGCCGGTGAACGGCGCGTTCGCGCTGCACGTCTTCGCCGACCAGCCGAGCGGGGTGGTCAGCGTCCGGCCCGGCCCGATGATGGCCGCGGCCGACCACTGGGAGGTCACCGTCTGCGGCCGGGGCGGGCACGCCTCGATGCCGCACGCCGCCGCCGACCCGGTGCCGGTCGCCGCGGAGATCGTGCTGGCCCTGCAGTCGATGGTCACCCGCCGCGCCCCGGTCTTCGATCCCGCGGTGGTGACGGTGGCGCAGCTGACCGCCGGCTCGACCGACAACGTCATCCCCGACACCGCGTTCCTGCAGGGCACGATCCGCACCCTGTCGCCCGAGCGGCGGGCGGACGTCGTGGCCTCGGTGCGCCGGGTGGCCACCCACGTCGCCGCGGCGCACGGGATGGAGGTCCGGTTCGTGCACCAGGAGGGCTACCCGGTCACCGCCAACGACGCGGAGGTGGCGGCGCGGGTGCGGGAGGTGGCGGCCGGCCTCGTCGGGGCGGAGCGCAGCGTGCCCGCCGCCGAGCCGCTCATGGGCGCCGAGGACTTCGCCTACGTGCTGCAGCGGGTGCCCGGCGCCATGGCCTTCCTCGGTGCCTGCCCGCCCGGGGCGGACCCGCAGGACGTGGCCGGCAACCACTCCAACCTGGTGGTGTTCGACGAGGACGTGCTGCCGACCGGCGCCGCCCTCTACGCCGCGATGGCGCTGGCGGCCCTGGACGACTGACGCCGAAGTGGGATCCACTCCACGGCTCAGGCCGGTTCGGACTCGCGGGCGGCCACCCGCCGGCTGAGCCAGCGGGCGACCGGGACGTCGGTCGAGCTGTGCACGAGCACCGAGACGGCGATGACGGCGGCGATGATCGCGAACTCCTCCTGAGCGGCCGGAGCACCGCTCTCCAGCACGAGCAGCCCGTAGACCACCGAGGCGAACCCCTTGGGGCCGAACCAGGCGGCGACCAGCCGTTGGTCCCGGGGCAGCCGGGAGCTCGCCAGCGAGGCCAGCATCGCGACCGGGCGCACGAGGACCAGCGACAGGATCGCCAGCACCCAGCCGCCCAGCGGCACGGCGCCGAGCAGGGTCGGGGTGAGCAGGCCGCCGAAGACCAGCAGGGCGAGGATCTTGGCCGCCTCGGAAAGCTGCTCGCCGAGTTCGCCGAACCCCGTCCGGACCTCGGGCAGGATCGTGGCGACCGTGACGCCGCCGACGAAGGCGGCCAGGTAGGGGTTGGCGTGCAGGAGGTCGGCGAGCCCGTACAGGACCAGCCCGACCGACAGCACGAGCAAGGCAGGTGCGTGCCGGGCGTCGAACCCCGGGAGCCGGTCGAGCCCCTTCACGGCGAAGGGCACGGCCAGGCCCAGCAGCACCCCGCCGACGAGCTCGGCCACCAGGATCCACGGTTCGGTGGACCCCTGCGGTGTCCCGCTCTGCGCCAGGAGGATCAGCACCACCGGCAGGGCCAGCCCGTCGTTGACGCCGCTCTCCACGTTGAGCAGCCGCCGCAGCTTCAGCGGAACGTCCTCGCGCTGCACGATCGCGGCGGCGAACACCGGGTCGGTGGGGGAGAGCACCGCGCCGACCAGCAGTGCCTGCACCCAGGTCAGGTCGGTGAGCAGCACGGTGAGGCCGGCGATGCCGAGGGCGGTCAGTGGCATGCCGATGAACAGCGCCCGCCCGGCCAGCCGCGCGGTCCTGCGGACGTGTCCCAGCGGCAGGTGCTGGCCGTCGGTGAACAGCACGGTCACCAGCGCGATCTCCGCGAAGACCGAGACGATCGGGTTCTCGGCCCGGACGTCCACAACACCGAAGAACCCCGGGCCCAGCAACACACCGGCGAGGAGCACCAGCAGCGACGTCGACAGCGGCGTCCGGGCGGCGAAGCCCGTGAGCAGGGTGGCCACGGCGAGCACCACGCCGAAGGTCGCCAGCAGGTCCACGGGGCGCGGCTACCCCCGCGACCGCGCCTCGCACCGAGGCGGACCGCCCGGTAACGCGATCGTCATCCGGTGCCCCTGGCGTTCGCGGGCGGAGTCGCTGGGTGACGGATTCCGTCACCCAGCGACTCCGCTTCGCAGGTCAGGCGCCGGGCTGCTGCTCCGGGTCGGTGGTGGTGTCCTCCGGCGCGGCCTGCACGTCGCGCACCTGGTACTTCTCCACCGCCTGCCGGACGACGTCGCGGTCGACCTCGCCGCGCTGGGCGAGCGAGGCGAGCACCCGGACGACGATCGACTCGGCGTCCACGTGGAAGTACCGCCGCAGCGCCGGGCGGGTGTCGGAGAGGCCGAACCCGTCGGTGCCCAGCGTCGCCATCCCGCCGGGGACGTGGGGCGCGATGAGGTCGGGCACCGCGCGCATCCAGTCCGACACCGCCACCACCGGGCCGGGAGCCTCCTGCAGCCGCTGGGTCACGTACGGCGTCTGCGGCTCCTCCTCCGGGTGCAGCAGGTTGTGCTCCTCAGCCGCGTCGGCCTGCCGGCGCAGCTCGGTCCACGACGTCACAGACCACACGTCCGCCGACACCCCCCAGTCGTCCGCGAGCAGCTGCTGCGCACGCAGCGCCCACGGCACCGCGACGCCGGAGGCCAGCACCTGCGCCCTGGGGCCGTCGCCCTGCCCCTCGGCGTAGCGGTACATGCCTGCCAGCACGCCCTGGACGTCGAGGCCCTCGGGCTCGGCCGGCTGGTTGAACGGCTCGTTGTAGACGGTCAGGTAGTACATGACGTCCGCCGAGCGGTGGCCGCCGAGGGGCGCGCCCGGGTCGTCGCCGTACATGCGGCCCAGGGCGTCCTTCGTGATGTGGCCGAGCTCGAAGGCGAACGCCGGGTCGTACGTGACGACGGCGGGGTTGGTGTGCGCCAGCAGGATCGAGTGACCGTCCTCGTGCTGCAGTCCCTCGCCGTTGAGCGTCGTCCGCCCGGCGGTGGCGCCGAGCAGGAAGCCGCGCGTCATCTGGTCGCCCGCCGCCCAGAAGGCGTCGCCGGTCCGCTGGAACCCGAACATCGAGTAGAAGATGTAGATCGGGATCATCGGCTCGCCGTGCGTGGCGTAGGAGCTCCCGACGGCGGTGAACGACGCCGCGGCGCCCGCCTCGCTGATCCCCTCGTGCAGGATCTGCCCCTGCTCGGACTCCTTGTAGGCCAGCATCAGCTCGCGGTCGACCGACGTGTAGCGCTGTCCGTGCGGGGAGTAGATCTTCTGCGTCGGGAACAGCGAGTCCATCCCGAACGTGCGGGCCTCGTCGGGGATGATCGGCACGAACCGCGGGCCTAGCTCCTTGTCCTTGAGCAACTCCTTGAGCAGGCGGACGAATGCCATCGTCGTGGCGACCTCCTGCTTGCCCGAACCGCGCCGCAGGACGTCGAGGGCCTTGTCCTCCGGCGCCTTCAGCGTCTTGAACTCCGCCCGCCGCCGCGGCACCGCGCCGCCGAGGGCCCGTCGCCGCTCGAGCATGTACTGCATCTCGTCGGAGTCGGGATCGGGCTTGTAGTAGGGCGGCAGCGTCTTGTCGAGGGCCTCGTCCGGGATCGGCAGGTAGAGCCGGTCGCGGAAGTTGGCCAGGTCCTCGGCGGTCAGCTTCTTCATCTGGTGCGTCGAGTTGCGGCCCTCGAAGTGGCTGCCCAGCGTCCAGCCCTTGATGGTCTTGGCGAGGATGACCGTGGGCTGGCCCTTGTGCTCCACCGCCGCCTTGAACGCCGCGTAGACCTTGCGGTAGTCGTGCCCGCCGCGGGAGAGGTTCCAGACCTCCTGGTCGCTCATCTGCTCGACCATCTTGCGGGTGCGCGGATCCCGGCCGAAGAAGTGCTCGCGGACGTAGGCGCCATCCTCGGCCTTGTAGGTCTGGTAGTCGCCGTCGGGCGTGGTGTTCATGAGGTTGACCAGTGCGCCGTCGCGGTCGGCCGCCAGCAGCGGGTCCCACTCCCGGCCCCAGATCACCTTGACGACGTTCCAGCCGGCGCCGCGGAAGAACGACTCTAACTCCTGGATGATCTTGCCGTTGCCGCGCACCGGGCCGTCGAGGCGCTGCAGGTTGCAGTTGACGACGAAGGTGAGGTTGTCCAGCTCCTCGCGGGCGGCCAGGCCGATCAGCCCCATCGACTCGGGCTCGTCCATCTCGCCGTCGCCGAGGAAGGCCCACACGTGCTGGTCGGAGGTGTCCTTGATGCCGCGGTTGTGCAGGTAGCGGTTGAACCGTGCCTGGTAGATCGCACTGATCGGGCCCAGGCCCATCGAGACGGTGGGGAACTCCCAGAACTCCGGCATCAACCGCGGGTGCGGGTAGGACGACAGCCCGCCGCCGGGGTGGCTGACCTCCTGGCGGAAGCCGTCGAGCTGCTGCTCGGTCAGCCGGCCCTCGAGGAAGGCGCGGGCGTAGATGCCGGGGGAGGCGTGCCCCTGGAACCAGATCTGGTCGCCGCCGCCGGGGTGGTCCTTGCCGCGGAAGAAGTGGTTGAAGCCGACCTCGTACAGCGAGGCGGACGACGCGTAGGAGGAGATGTGCCCGCCGACGGCGATGCCGGGTCGCTGTGCGCGGTGCACCATGATCGCGGCGTTCCACCGGATGTAGGCGCGGATGCGGCGCTCGACGTGCTCGTCGCCCGGGAACCAGGGCTCGCGCTCCGGCGGGATGGTGTTGATGTAGTCGGTGCTGCGCAGGGCGGGCACGCCCACCTGCTGCTGGCGGCTGCGCTCCAGCATGCGGAGCATGAGGTAGCGGGCGCGGCCGCGACCGGCGTGGTCGACGACGGCGTCCAGCGACTCCAGCCATTCCTGGGTCTCGTCGGGGTCGGTGTCGACCAGTTGGCTGGGGAGCCCGTCGGTGATGACCGCGCGGGTCTGGCCGGCATCGCGGGCGGGGTCGCCGCCCGACTGCTGCGGAGCGCTCATGCGTCCATCGTCCCCCGCGAGCCGGTTCCGAGTCACGTGCGGCGCCCACCTGTCGGGACGACGGATCACCACCCGTCGCCTTCGAGCGCTTGCACCTGACCAGGCATGCCCTACGCTTCCGCCAACGCCGGCCGTGGCCTCGAGCACCCGAGGTGGGGAGGACCGGTGCGGACGGGAAGGGGTGGCATGACCACGGTGCGGGGGCGGTCTCCCGCTGGTCGTGTCCGCCTCCGTGGCCGTCCGCCGCGCCCTGCGCACCCGCCCGTGCGTCCGGCCCCCACGACACCCCACCGGTGCGGGCATGCCCGTGCCCTCCGGTCAGCAGCTTCGGAACCCATGGAGGAACAGCAGGGATGAGCGTCGACTCGGGCAGCGCCAGCATGGCGGCCCGGCTGGGCATGAAGCCGGGCATGGTCGTGCAGGAGCTCGGCTGGGACGAGGACGCCGACGAGGACCTGCGGGACTCCATCGTCGAGGTCACCGGCAGCGAGATGGTCGACGAGGACACCGACGAGGTGGCCGACGTCGTCGTCCTGTGGTGGCGGGAGGACGACGGCGACCTGTTCGACGCGCTGACCGACGCGATCACCTCCCTGGCCGACGACGGCGTCGTGTGGCTGCTGGTGCCCAAGTCCGGCCGGCCGGGGCACGTCGAGCCCGGTGACGTCACCGAGGTCGCACCCACCGCCGGGCTGTCGCAGACCAGCAGCATCTCCGCGGCCAAGGATTGGTCGGGCATCCGCCTGGTCACCCCCAAGGCGGCGCGCAGCCGTCGCTGAGCAAGGACCCCTTCGCCCCCCACGCCTCGTAGAAGGACCCCGTCCTCCCCACCCTTCGCAGGCTGTAATGGAAATCGGCGATTCCCATCGTTCGAGGCGGCCCGCAGGGGCCATGGATCCTGTGAGGAGAATCCACCGGGGGATCCTGTGAGGAGAATCCACCGGGTTTCTCATCCGTCGAGGCGGCCTGGAACAGGCCATGGATTCTCAGGGCGGGACCCGAGACGGGGCCGGCGGGCCCCTGAGGGGTGGCCGTTCCAGCACTCACCGGCCGTGCGGCACGATCGGGTGCATGAGTCTCTCCGTCGGTGACGTCGCACCCGAGTTCAGCCTCCCGGACCAGGACAGGCAGATGGTCTCCCTGGCCGACCTGCGCGGGACGCCGGTCCTGCTGGTCTTCTACCCGTTCGCCTTCTCCGGGATCTGCACCGGTGAGCTGTGCCAGCTGCGCGACGAGCTGGCCACCTACACCGACGCCGGCGTCCGGGTGCTGGCCATCAGCACCGACCCGGTCTTCACGCTCAAGGCGTGGAAGGAGCAGCAGGGCTTCGACTTCGCGTTGCTGAGCGACTTCTGGCCGCACGGCGCCACGGCCCAGGCCTACGGGGTCTTCAACGACAAGGCCGGCATGGCGCTGCGTGGGACCTTCCTCGTCGACGCCGAGGGCGCCATCGCCTTCGCCGAGGTCAACGGCCCCGGCGACGCCCGCGAGCAGTCCGGTTGGAAGGGCGCGGTCGCCAGGCTGGCTGCCTGACAGAGAACCCCCTGCCTCCCGCTACTCGTAGAAGGACCCTCGCCCCGAGCCTCTCGCAGGCTCGCGGCGAGGGCCGGGGACCCTGCAGGGGGCCTCGTCCTCCCCACCCTTCGCCCGCTCAGGGCAAGGCCCTGGACGGGGCCACATACCCTGGGCGCGCGGGGCGCGTAGCTCAGCGGGAGAGCTCTCGCCTTACAAGCGAGCGGTCGCCGGTTCGATCCCGGCCGCGCCCACCCCTCCGCGCCGGACGGCTACCGTCCCGCGCAGGCCGCCCCATCCCGGTGAGCGCGCTCAGGCCGCGGCGACCGCGTCCGTCGCGGAAGAGGGGACGTCGGGCCGCGGGAACATCGGACGCAGGTAGATCGGCGACTTGAACGGCTTCCAGGTGCCCTCGGGCTGAGCGAGCCGGTCGGCCAGCGCGTAGAGCGCCGCAGGATGGTGGCCCAGGCCCAGGTGGCTGGCATGCACGGCGATGTTCTCGCACTGCTTCCCGGGGGTGTCCAGGCAGGTCTGCCAGTGCACGATCCCGTCGAGGCGCGAGTAGATGGACGTCGAGGGCACCGGCAACGAGCAGCCGTCGGGCTCCAGCGGCAGCGTGCGGTGCTCGACGTGCAGGTGCGAGTACCGGTCGAAGACCTTGGATGCGCGGCTCTGGCTGTGCCGCACCAGGCGGAACGGGCTGCCGAGGGTGACCACCTGCCGTACCGAATCCGGGGTTCGGCGGGCCAGGTCACGGGCGAAGATGCCGCCCAGGCTCCAGCCGACCAGCGAGATGGGCTGGCCGTACCGGTCGCTGAGGTCGTCGATCCGTGCGCGCATGCCCTCGACGCACTGGGCGGTGGGGCCGATGTTGCGGCCCAGCCGCCAGCCGTGCACCCGGTAGCCCAGCCGGCGCAGGACCGCGCGCAGCGTCCGGGTCGAGGTGTCGCTGGCCAGCAGACCCGGCAGCACGAGGACCGGGTGCCCGTCGCCCGGCGGCAGGCGCAGCATCAACGGCCGCGCCGCCAGGAAGAGGCCGAAGTCGGCCGCGCCACGCGCGGGCTCTGTCACGTACAGGGGGAAAGCGGGTCCGTCTCCCCGGTGTCGCTCACCCAGCGGTCCTGCCACGTCGCCCTCCTCGCCTACCGGCCGTCCTCGGCCGTTCCTGTCCGGTACCACTGTGCGACGGCGGTCACACCTGGCCGGTGCGGCGCGCTGACGGCACCCACCCCATTGTGCCCCTGGTCACAGCCATCCCACGGGCACCAGGACACGGCTGCCCGTCGCCTGGCGGGCCGCGCGTTCGCGGGGCAGCGTGGGTTCCGTGGGAACCGACGACACCGAGCTGCCGGGACGCAGCCGAACCGTGGACCTCGACGGTCCGGTGCACTACGTCGACTTCGGCGGCAACGACGACGGCCCGACCCTCGTGCTGGTGCACGGACTCGGCGGCTCGCACCTCAACTGGGCCCTGTTCGCGCCCCTCCTGACGCCGCACGCCCGGGTCTACGCCGTCGACCTGCCCGGCTTCGGGCTCAGTGAACCGGGCGCGCGGCTGGCCAGGGTGCGCGACAACGTCGCCGTCCTCGACCGGTTCGTCCGGACGGTGGTCGGCGGCCCGGTGGTGCTCGTGGGCAACTCGATGGGCGGGATGATCTCCATCCTCGAGGCGGCCCGTTCCCCGGCCAAGGTCAGCGGCCTGGTCCTCGTCGACCCGGCGGTCCCCGGCCCGCGTGGCCGCCCCGACGCGCGCGTGGCGGCCGGCTTCGCGCTCTACGCCCTGCCCGGGATGGGGGAGCGCTACCTCGCCGCCCGGCGCCGCAGGCAGGGCGCACGGACGACGGTGCGGGAGATGCTGCAACTCTGCGGTGTGGACCCGGACGCCGTCCCACCTCGGCTCATCGACCGCTCGGTGGAGCTGGTCGACCAGCGACAGGACGTCGCCGGCATGGACCGCGCCTTCCTCACCGCGGCCCGGTCGCTGCTCCTGTTGCTGGCCGACCCGCGGCTGATCCGCCGGGCGATGGCCGGCATCGAGGTACCGGTGCTGCTCGTCCACGGCGACCGGGACCGGCTCGTGCCGGTGTCCGCCGCCCGGGATGCCGCACGGCGGCACCCCCGCTGGGAGTACGTGGAGATGGCCGGGGTCGGGCACGTGCCGCAACTGGAGGTACCCGGACAACTGGCCAAGCACGTCCTCGAGTGGCTGCCCTCGGTCGTCCCGACGCCGTGAGGCCCCCTCCACGGCACCCGGCCCGGTCCCGGGTCCCGCCGGCCCCCTGCAGGGTCCCGCCGCGAGCCTGCGAGTGGCGGGGGGCAGGGGGTCCTTCTACTTCTTCAGCGGAGGGTGGCGCGCAGCGCCTCCAGCCCGGTGTAGCGGGGCCGCCAGCCGAGCAGTTCCTTGGCCCGCGACGTGTCCATGATCGAGGGCCGACTGACCGCCTCCACCCACTCGGCGACCGGTGGCAGGAAGGGCAGGCGCGACACCGCACGGGCGGTCAGCTGGGTCGGGGCGGCGGGCACCGGGATCGGGATCGCGCCGAACTCCCGCGCGACATCGGCGCCGGTCAGCACGCCGTCGCCGGCGATGTTGTAGGCGCCGGGCGGGCCGGCGGCCACCACGCACAGCTGCAGCGCGCTGCCGACGTCCTCCTCGTGGATGAACTGCACCGGCAGCTCCGGGGCCAGGAGGGGCAGCGGGACCGGGAGCCGGCGCGGCCGGCTGAACAGGGCGCGGCCCAGCGGGGCGAGAGGGCCGGGCAGCACGTCCTTGGCGCCGACGGCGTTCGGCCCGAGCACCACCGGAGGGCGCAGCAGGTACAGCGCGAGGTCGGGGTGTGCCGCCGCCTCGCCGTCGAGGAGCTGCTCGAGCTCGGCCTTCTCCTGGGCGTAGAACAGCCGGGCGGCCGGCCGCACCGGCCAGTCCTCGGGGATCCGCTCGGGGTTGTCCGGGTGCCATCCGTAGGCGGCGACCGAGGAGGCGTACACGAAGCGGCGGGCGCCGGCGGCCGCGGCGGCCCGGAAGACGTTGACCGTGCCGTCGACGTTGATCGCCCGGGTCGTCTCCCGCGAGGCGTTGCCGGTGATGAGGAACGCCAGGTGGACGACGACGTCGGCGCCGGCGAACGCCTCGCGCAGCGCCTCCGGATCACGGACGTCGCCGCGGCGGTACGTCATCTTCGTCCAGCCCCGCTCGGCCGGGTCGAACGGGCGCCGGGCGATCCCGACGATCCGCTCCACCCGGTCGTCGGCCTGCAGGAGGGGCACCAGCCCGGCGCCGAAGGTGCCGGTCGGTCCGGTGACGGCGACGGTCAGGTCGGTCTCGGGGGCTGGCATCCGTTCACTCTCCCAACTCGCTGGCCCCGTCCCGGTCCCCGGTCCCGTCCAGAGGCTCGCCGCGAGCCCTGACGGCCCCTTTGCAGGGGCCCGCCGCGAGCCTGCGAGGGGCGGGGGGCAAAGGGGTCCTTCAGGAGGAGGACGGGGCCCTTCCTGGGGTCCTTCTTCAGGTCGCGGCGCTGGCGGGGGTGGCCGCCTGCGCGGCCTCGACCAACTCGTTGACCCCGGTGCAGATGCCCCGGGACAGCACGTCGACGTCGGGGAAGGCGTCGAAGTCGGCGTTGATCCCGAAGGTCATCGTGCTCAGGTAGGAGAAGATCCCGATCGTCACGCGGGTGCCGCCGGCGATCGGCACGTACGGGTGCGCCGAGCACATCCGGCGGCCCAGCACGTAGAGCGGCACCCGCGGGCCCGGCACGTTGGTGGTCACCGCCTGGCACCACATCTGCCCGGCCGCCATCGAGGCGCGAACGCCCAGGGCGAGCAGCGTGGGCGCCACGAAGTCGCCCATCGCGATGATGGAGCGGGCGTCGACGGTCTGCATCAACTTCTTGTAGTCGTCCATCTGGCGACGGATCCTGGCGAACCGTTCGACCGGGTCGGGCTCGGCGACGGGCAGGTCCACGAAGACCGCCGACACCTGGTTGTTGAGCTGCCCGCGCTGGTTCTCCTGCCGGACCGACACCGGCACCATCGAGCGGACCACCAGGCCGTCGCTCAGCGCCCCGCGCCGCTCGAGCAGGTCGCGGAAGCCGCGGGTGATGGCGGTGAGGACGACGTCGTTGACCGTGCCGCCGAGCGCCGTCCGGACGCTCTTGAGCTCCTCCAGTTCCGCGTCGGTCCAGGCCCACCGTCGGTGGGGGCCGATCGGTCCGTTGAGCGAGCGGGCCGTCGGGGTGGCCAGTTGGCGGGCCATCGACGGGACGTTCGCGGCCAGCGACCTCCCGGCCGTCACCGCGCTGCGGGCCACCTGCCGCACCCCGCCGGCGCCGGGCAGCCGGGTCAGCTCGCGCAGCGGGTGGGTGACGGCGTCCTGCACCGCGCCGGCGACGACCTCGAGGGACGACGGGTTGCGCTGCGGCGTCCAGTCCTGCGGCTCGGCGTGGGTGGCGTCCGGAGTCAGGTCGAACAGCATCTGCATGAGGTCGGTGCCGGCGATGCCGTCGACCATGCAGTGGTGGACCTTCGAGATCAGCGCCCAGCGGTCGTTCTCCAGGCCCTCGACCAGCCACAGCTCCCACAGCGGCTTGGCCAGGTCCAGCCGCTGGCCCAGCACCCGGCCGGCCAGGTTGCGCAGCTGTTCCTCAGCGCCCGGGCTGGGCACCGCGGTGTGCCGCACGTGGTACAGGATCTGGAAGTGCGGGTCGTCGACCCACAGCGGCAGGCCCAGGTCCATCGGCACCCGCCGGACCCGCTGTCGGTAGCGGGGGACCAGCGGCAGCTTGCTCAGCAGCAGCCGTACGACGTCGCCGTAGGACGGAGCGGGTTCCTCGAAGACCGCCACCGACCCCACGTGCAGCGGCGTGTTCTCGCTCTCCGCGTAGTAGAAACCTGCGTCGGTCGAGCTCATGCGATCCACGGTCAGCTCCTTCCACACGCCCGCCTGGCCACGGCGGGTCGTCGTCCCGGCCCGGCTCGGGGGTTTCCGGAACGCCGTCGCCCCCTCCCGGCGGCCCCTAGCCGACCACGTGGCGCCGGTCACGTCCACCGGAGAGTCGGTTCCGTCCTCGGGAGGGTCACCCGGCCCGCCGCTGATCCCGCGCGCCGGCCTCCACCCGGTCCAGCAGCCGCAGGAAGGCCGCGTCGACGGCCGCGCTGCGGGTCAGGTTGACGCTGTGGCCGGCGCCCTCCACCACGACCAGCTCGGCCGACCCGCCGATCCCCTCGGCCAGCCACCGGCCGTGGGCCAGCGGGGTGAGCTGGTCGTGCGTGGCGGCGACGACGGTGACCGGTACCCGGCCGAGCACCGGCAGCGCCGCGGACTCGTCGTGCTCGAGGAAGGTCGCGTAGAAGGCCATCGTGACCGGCAGTGGCGTCTCCTCGAGCAGGTCCTGCACCTCGCGCACGGAGGCGGGGTCGGCGTCGTCCCGGCCGAACAGGTAGCGGCGGATGTACCAGCGCCCGATCCGGGTGCCCCGGCGCCGGTGCCGCTCCAGGAACGGCGCGAGCGCCTGCAGCAGCCACAGGTACAACGACAGCAGCCCCAGCCGGCGCAGCACCCGGACGGCGAGGCCGGCCATCCCGGTGCGCACCAGCCCGCGGGCGGAGGTGGCCAGCAGGAAGACGCCGACGACCCGGCTGCCGAACAGCTCGGGACGCTGCCGGGCCAGGGCCATGACGCTCATCCCGCCCATCGAGTGGCCGGCGAGCACGACCGGGCCCTCGGGGACCACGGCGTCGAGCACCTGCCCGAGGTCGCGGCCGGTGCGGTCGATCGTCGCCCGGGTCAACCGGGTCCAGCCGGACCGGCCGTGGCCGCGCTGGTCCCACAGCACCAGGCGGGCGCGGTCGCGCAACGCGTCCCGCTGCCGGTCCCACTCGCCCACCCGGGCGGTGAACCCGTGGCTGAGGACGACGGTGACCGGTGCGTCCGACCTGCCGTCCACCTCGACGTGCAGGTCCACGCCGTCGTCGGTGCGGACGGTGGTCGGCGGCTGGTCCTGCGGTGCGGGGTCCATCCCGCCATCCCAGGTCAGCGCCGCGGACCCGGCAAGCGGACGGCTACTCGTCGGCGACCGCGGTGCCGGGACGGCGTCCGGGGGCGGCGTCGCGGACCAGCCGGCGGGCGGTGTCCACCTCGCGGGCGACCGGGGCGAGGACCCCCTCGGCGTGGATCTCGGCGTCGTCCGGCGGTCGGTGCGCGCGGATGTCGTCCTCCAGCTCGCGGATGGCCCGGCGGAGGACGGCGACCTGGGCGAGGTCCGGCGCCGGCGCCCCGTGGCGGGTGGCGATGACGGCCTCGGTGACCGCGTCCGACGTCCGTTCCAGCTGGACGATGACCGGCCAGAACGCGGCGGCGCGGGTGCTGACCGGTGGCGGTTCGGCCAGCCGGCGCTGCAGCTGGGTGTGCAGCTCGGTCAGCGCCCGGTAGCTGCGCCGCCGGGCCCGCCGCTGCTCGGTCGGGCTGCCGGTGAAGGCCGCCTCGACGAACTCGTCGAGGGCGTGCGCGGCGTCGCGGAGGGCCTCGTCCAGCGGCGCCCGCCAGGTCTGGGGCCACAGCAGGTAGCCGAAGACGAGCACGATCGCGCAGCCGATGAGGGTGTCCAGCAGGCGGGCGCCGACCACCCCCGGCCCGCTGGGCAGGGCGAGGTCGAGCAGCAGGATGATCACCGGCGTCTGGAAGACCGAGAACAGGCCGAAGTTGGCCGCGCGCCCCCACGGCAGCAGCGCCGCGGCGGCGGCCATCGCGACGAGCACCCACGCGTTGCGCGGCAGCACCAGGAGCAGCAGGGAGCCGAGGAGGACGCCGACGAGCGTGCCGGCGCCGCGCTGCACCGCGCGGGTGAAGACCGACCCGAAGTCGGGCTTGAGCACGATCGCGACGGTGAGCAGCACCCAGTAGGGCCGCTCAATCGGCAGGTACTGGCGGGCGACCTCGGCGATGGTCATGCACAGGGCCAGGCGGACGGCGAAGGCGCGGGTGTCGGCGCTGCCCAGCGTGCGGTCGGCCAGCTCGCGCAGCCGTGCCCGCCGGTCCGGCCGCGGCTGTGCTACGGCGGCGTCGGCCCGCTCCTGGGGGTCGCCGACGACGTTCCACGCCAGCCGGAGCCCGTGCCGCACCGCCCGCCGGGTGGGCTCGCCCTGCTCGAGGTGTGGTGGACGCTCCGCGGGCAGCTTGCTCGTGCCGGCGACCGCGGCGGCCAGCGCGTGGACGGCGCCGACGTCCTGCGGGTCGGCGGGCACCCCGGCGCGGGCGGTGGCGACCGTCCCCTCGACCAGCGGCGCCGTCGCGTTGAGCACCCCGGCCAGCTCGGCGAGCTCGCGGCTGCGGCCGGCCAGGCGGCTGCGCGAGCGGATGACCCGGTCGTAGGCGTCGTTGAGCGCGGTGGTCAGCCGGCGGCGCGCCTCCTCGGCCTCCGGCGTCCCGGCTGCGGCCAGGAGTTCGCCGATGCGGGCGAAGACGGTGGCGACCGCCGTCCGGTCCGGATCGCTGGGCTCGGTGGCGTACTGCACGAGCGTGGTGAGGGTCGCCCACGCCGCGCCGGCGACGAACCAGCCGACCTCGGCGGCGGGGGGAAGCGGGGTGACCAGCCCCGAGGCGAGGGCGGTGTACACCAGCAGCTGGAGGGCCCCGAGGGACAGCGCCGCGTTGACCGCGCTGACGAACGCCGCCAGCGCGGCGGCGGTCGCGACGACGAGCACCGGCAGCCAGCCGCCGCCGGAGGCGAACTGGCCGACGACCAGCCCGATGCCGCCGAAGACCGTCGCCGCGGCGGTGCGCCGCAGCCGGTCGCGCAGCGGGCCGTCCTGCGGGGCGAGGCTGCCGGCGAGCGCGCCGGTGGTCGCGAAGACGCCCGCGCCGAGCACCGGGCCGGGGTCGATGCCGCCCTGGACGGCGACCGCCACGGCCAGCGGCGCGGGCACGGCCACGGCGAAGCGGACGACGTCCCGCCAGGGCGCCGGGGGCGGCGTCGTGCGCACCAGCTCCTCGAGCCAGGCCGGTGCACGCAACCCCCGCTCCGCCACGGTCCCCGAGCTTTCCATCCCGCTCGGCCGGTCCGTCGGCATCCGAGGCGCTCGGTGATCGCCGTCCTCACCGTGCGGTCGCCGACCTCGCGCTCTGCGGTGAGTACGGCGACCGTCCGGTGAGGTCCGCGCGGGCCGGCCGCCGGGCAGGCTGCTCCCGGCACGGCCGCCGCGTCGCCGTGGCCCGTCCCGTGCACCCCCGACCCGGCGAGATCGACGAACTCGTGGCCATCAGCCGCTGATCACCACGAGTTCGCCGATCTCGCGGCGGCCGCGGCGGTCGGCTGGCCTAGTGTCCGGCCGGTGACCGTGACACTGGGGGAGGTCGTCGCCGCCCTGGAGGCGCGTTACGACCCGGCGCTGGCCGAGGACTGGGACGCCGTCGGGCTGGTGTGCGGCGATCCCGACGAGCCGGTGCAACGGGTCCTCTTCGCCGTCGACCCCGTCGGGGCCGTCGTGGACGAGGTGCTCGAGACCGGCGCCCAGCTGCTCGTCACCCACCACCCGTTGTTCCTCACCGCCGTCCACGGTGTCCCGGCCGACGACCCCAAGGGGCGGCTGGTGCACCGGCTCGTCCGGGCCGGGGCCGGCCTCTACGTCGCGCACACCAATGCCGACCGCGCGCCCGGCACCGGCGTGAACGACGCCCTCGCCGCCGCCCTCGGCCTGATCGGCCCCACGCCGCTGCAACCCGCGGCCACCGACCCCCGGGCCGGGCTCGGCCGGGTCGGCCGGCTGCCCGAGCCGGTGACGCTCGAGCGGTTCGCCGAGATGGTCGCCGCCGCGTTGCCGGACACCGTCGGCGGAGTCCGCGCGGCCGGCGACCCGCGACGGCGGATCGAGACGGTCGCCGTCTGCGGTGGCAGCGGGGGCTCGCTGCTCCCGGCTGCGGCCGCCGCCGGCGCCGACGTCCTCCTCACCAGCGACCTGCGACACCACCCCGTGTCCGAGGCGCAGGAGATGCCGGGTCCCGCGGTCTGTGACGTGGCACACTTCGCGTCCGAGTGGCCCTGGTTGCCGGTCGCGGCGGATGTCCTCCACCGGGACCTCGACGGAGCAGTGGAGGTCGTCGTGTCCCGGCGGCGCACCGACCCGTGGACGTGGCACGCCGGGGCCGACGGGTAACCGGCCGCGGCACCGGCCGGCTGAGGCCCGGAGGTCCGTCTCCGGGAGAGGGGGGCTTGACGATGAGCACCGCACCAACCCCGCCCACGGGTGGAGGCGCAGCCCGGGGGGTCCCCGTGCGCAGCGACCGCAGCCCGTGGAACTGGCTGCTGCTCATCCCGATCGTGGTGCCACTGATCGTGCCGCTCTACAACGAGGAGGAGCCGTCGCTGTTCGGCTGGCCCCTCTTCTACTGGCTGCAGGTGGCGTTCGTCGGCCTCGGCGTCCTGGTCACCGTCATCGTCTACCGGGCCACCCGGCGCAACAGGACCGACCGGGCCGCCGCTCGGGACGCCATCGCACGGGACCAGGAGCGCTGAGCCATGGACGGGATCAACGTCGTCGAACTCGTCGTCGTCCTCACCCTCTTCCTGATCGTCACGGTGATGGGTTTCGCCGCCGCTCGCTGGCGGCGCGCGGAGAGCCTCATGCACCTCGACGAGTGGGGGCTGGGTGGCCGCAGCTTCGGCTCCTGGATCACCTGGTTCCTGCTGGGCGGCGACCTCTACACCGCCTACACCTTCGTGGCGGTCCCAGCGCTGATGTTCGGGGCGGGCGCGGTCGGCTTCTTCGCCGTGCCCTACACCGTGGTGATCTATCCGCTGGTGTTCCTGGTGGTGATCCGGCTGTGGTCGGTCAGCCACGTGCGCGGCTTCGTCACCCCGGCGGACTTCGTCCGCTCCCGGTTCGACTCCCCGACCATGGCCCTGCTGGTCGCGATCACCGGGATCGTCGCGACGATGCCCTACATCGCCCTGCAGCTCGTGGGCATCTCCGCCGTCCTGAAGTCCATGGGGTTCAGCGGGGAGGGGCTGAGCGGCGAGCTCCCGCTGATCATCGCCTTCCTGGTGCTGGCGCTGTACACGTACAACTCGGGGCTCCGGGCGCCGGCGCTGATCGCGTTCGTCAAGGACACGCTGATCTACCTGACGATCATCGTCGCCATCATCGTGATCCCCGCGAAGCTCGGCGGCTGGGCCGAGATCTTCAACGCCGCGGAGGAGAAGTTCTCCGCGGGCGGCGGGGCCGGCGTGACCCTCCCGGTCACCGGCCAGCTCGGCTACGCCACCCTGGCCCTCGGGTCGGCGCTGGCACTCTTCCTCTACCCGCACTCCATCACCGGCGTGCTCGCGGCCAGCAACCGCGACGTGCTCAAGCGCAACATGAGCGCCCTGCCGGTCTACAGCCTCGCACTGGCCTTCATCGCGCTCCTCGGGTACATGGCGATCGCCGCCGGGACCACGCCGATCGGCGGGGACAGCAACACGATCGTGCCGGAGCTGTTCCAGGAGATGTTCCCGAGCTGGTTCGCCGGCATCGCGTTCGCCGCGATCGCCATCGGCGCGCTCGTGCCGGCGGCGATCATGTCGATCGCCGCGGCCAACCTGTTCACCCGCAACATCTACAAGGAGTACCTCAAGAAGGACGCCACCCCGCACCAGGAGGCGCAGGTCGCCAAGGTGGTCTCGCTGGTCGTCAAGTTCGGCGCGGTCGCGGCGATCCTCTTCATCGACCCGCAGTTCTCCATCGACCTGCAGCTCATCGGCGGCGTGATCATCCTGCAGACGCTGCCGGCGGTGGCCCTGGGTCTCTACACCCGCTGGTTCCACCGCGGCGGCCTCATCGCCGGCTGGGTGGCCGGCATGGTGGCCGGGCTGGTGATGCTCTACAACATCCCGCGCCTGGGTCCGGGCGGTGAGGTCGTCCGCGAGCACTTCGGCGGGTCCTCCTTCGCGCTGGCGAAGCTGGGCCTCGACGTCGAGTCCAGCGTCTACACCGGCTTCCTCGCGCTACTGGTGAACCTGCTCGTCGCCGTCCTGTTCACCGTCCTGTTCCGAGCCATGAAGATGGACGAGGGCGTCGACGGGACCGCGGACAGCGACTACACCGCCGAGCGGGAGGACCCGACCTTCCGCGAGTTGCCCGACCCGCTCGAGTCCGCCCCGCCGGGACCGCCGGGGGAGCCGTCCGCCCGCAGGTAGTCGAAGTCGAAGGACCCCCGTGCCCCCCTTCGAGGACACCCCTGCCCCCCGCCACTCGCAGGCTCGTGGCGGGACCCCGCAGCGGGGCCGATCCACGCTCGCGGCGGGGCCCTGCACGGGGGCCGGAGCCGGGGCGGTGCCCCGGTAGGTTGGACGGGTGAAGGCCGACCACTTCGACCAGCAGCAGCTGCTGGCCCTGGCCGCCGAGGACGTCGCGCTGGGTCAGCTGGCCCACCGCCGGCGCACCCTTCCCGAGAAGGCCGCGGTCGAGGCCGCGGCCGAGGCGGAGCGGGAGCTCGCGGCCGGCGTGGTGCGCGCCGAGACCGAGACGCGCGACCTGCAGCGGGAGGTCAAGCGGCTGGAAGGCGACGTCGAGACGGTGCGCCAGCGCGCGGCCCGCGACCGGGGGCTGCTCGACTCCGGCAGCGTCTCGGCCAAGCAGATGACCGACCTGCAGCACGAGATGCAGTCGCTGGCGCGGCGGCAGTCCGACCTCGAGGACCAGGAGCTCGAGCTCATGGAGCAGCTCGAGACCGCCGAGGCGACGCTGGCCGAGGCGCAGCAGGCAGCGGAGACGGCGAGGGCCGAGCTGGCGCGCGCCGAGCAGCTGCGCGACGACGCCCTGGCCGACATCGCCGACGGGACGGCGCAGCACGAGGCTGCCCGCGCCGAGGCCGCCGCCCGCATCCCGGGCGACCTGCTGGCCCTCTACGAGCGGATCCGCGCCCAGACCGGCGGCACCGGCGCGGCCGTGCTCAAGGCCCGCCAGTGCCAGGGCTGCCGTATCGAGCTGTTCGGCCGGGAGCTGGCCGCCGTCCGCAACGCCGACCCCCACGAGGTCGTGCGCTGCGACAACTGCGGCCGGATCCTGGTGCGCACCGCCGAGTCCGGCCTGTGACCCGCCGGTTCGTCGTCGAGGCGGACGGCGGCTCGCGGGGCAACCCCGGCCCGGCCGGCTACGGCGCTCTCGTGCGCGACGCCGCGACCGGCACCGTGCTCGCCGAGCGGGCGGAATCGGTCGGGCGGGCGACCAACAACGTCGCCGAGTACGGCGGCCTGGTCGCCGGGCTGCAGGCCGTCCTCGACATCTGTGGTGGCGCAGCCCCGGACGCCGACGTCGAGGTGCGGATGGACTCCAAGCTCGTCGTCGAGCAGATGTCGGGTCGCTGGAAGGTCAAGCACCCCGACATGCAGAAGCTGGCGCTGCAGGCGCGGCAGATCGCCCGGCAGCTCGGCAGCGTCCGCTACACGTGGGTGCCGCGGGCGCAGAACAGCGCCGCGGACGCGCTGGCCAACAGCGCCATGGACGGCCGGCCGGTGCACCGCGACCTCGCCGCCGAGCCCACGACGGTGGTGGACGACGTCCAGCCCGTGGCCCCCCGCGCGCCCGCCGTCACCACCGTCACGCACCTGCTGCGGCACGGCCGGACCGAGCACACGCCCGAGCGTCGTTACAGCGGCCGTAACGACCTGCCGCTGTCGGCCACCGGCCGCGCCGAGGCCGAGGCGGCGGCCGTCCGCGCCAAGGAGCTGGGCGTGGAGGTCGTCGTCGCCTCGCCGCTGCGCCGAACCCGGGAGACCGCCGAGGTCGTCGGCGACGTCCTCGGCCTGCCGGTGCACTACGACGACGACCTGGTCGAGCTGGACTTCGGCGACCTCGAGGGGCTCACCGCCGAGGAGGCCCGCGAGCAGCACCCGTTGGCCGCCCGCCGGTTCGCCGACGACATCACCGTCGCCGCGCCGGGCGGGGAGTCGATCGCCGACGTCAGCGACCGGGTGGCCCGTGCTCGCGCCCGCATCCTGCGCGGGCATGCCGGGAAGACGGTGCTCGTCGTCGCCCATGTCACGCCGATCAAGCTGCTGCTCGCCGCCGGCCTCGACGTGCCCGACGACGTCGTCCACCGGGTGTTCCTGGAGGCCGCGTCGTTCTGCACGGTCGCGTGGGGCTCCGACGGCCGCTCCGCCGTCCGCCTGGTCAACGACACCAGCCACCTGCGATGACATCGCTGCCCTCCGGGCAGCACCACGGCCACGTGCCGTCCCCTGCCGGTCGGAGCCCACTCGCCGCCTCGTCGCGGACCCCTCCGGGGCCCACGCCTCCACGGCACGGCCACGTACCGTCTCATGTCGCGCTGAGCCGCTGCGTCCCCTCGTCGGGGGAGCCTCCGCCCCCGCTCCTTCGGGACCGGGAAGTTGTCCCGTTACACCGCTGTTCGACTGCACGACAGCCCGGACCGACCCTGGAGACCCCCGTGACCGCCACCATCGCGCCCGCCGCCCCCGCCGTCGCCGGTGACGAGCGCACCCTGTCGCCCGCCGAGTACGAGACCTGGGCGGCCGAGGTCCGCCGGCTGGCCGAGGAGCGCGGGGCGGTGATCCTGGCGCACAACTACCAGGTTCCCGAGATCCAGGACGTCGCCCACTTCACCGGTGACTCGCTGTACCTGTCGCGGGTCGCAGCGCAGACCGACGCCCGCGAGATCGTCTTCTGCGGCGTCCACTTCATGGCCGAGACGGCGAAGATCCTCTCGCCGGAGAAGACCGTGCTGCTGCCCGACCACGCCGCCGGCTGCTCGCTGGCCGACTCGATCACCGCGGAACAGCTGCGCGAGTGGAAGGCCGAGCACCCCGGCGCCGTCGTCGTCAGCTACGTGAACACCACCGCGGCGGTGAAGGCCGAGACCGACATCTGCTGCACGTCGTCCAACGCCGCCGACGTCGTCCGCTCGATCCCGGAGGACCGCGAGATCCTCTTCTGCCCCGACCAGTTCCTCGGCGCGCACGTCAAGCGGGTGACCGGGCGGGACGACATCCACGTGTGGGCGGGGGAGTGCCACGTGCACGCGGGTATCAGCCCGTCCGACGTCCGCGCGCAGGTGGCCGCGCACCCGGACGCCGAGATCCTGGTGCACCCCGAGTGCGGGTGCACCACGTCGGTGCTCGACCTGGTCAGCCACGGCGACCTGCCGGCCGACCGCACGCGGGTGCTCTCCACCGGCGGCATGGTCGAGCAGGCCGCGACCACGACGGCGGGCCAGGTGCTGGTGGCCACCGAGGTCGGCATCCTGCACCAGCTGCGGGCGCTCAACGCCGGGACGACGTTCATCCCGATGAACGAGCGCGCCGCCTGTCGCTACATGAAGATGATCACGCCGGCCAAGCTGCTGCGGACGCTGCGCACCGGCGAGGGTGCTGTCGACGTCGACCCGGAGACCGCTGCCCGCGCCCGTCGCGCGGTCGAGGCGATGATCGCGATCGGGGAGCCCGGCCGCGGCGGGGAGTGAGCCTGCGGGAGGGTGCGGCCCGCCGCACGAGCAGCGCGCAGGACGCGGCCTGCGGACGGGGAGCCGATCCCGCGCCCATGACCGCGGCCGGTCCGCGGACCAGCACGGACACCAGTGCGGTCAGCACCAGCGGGACGGCGGCCATCAGCACCCACCAGGGGATCCCGGGCAGGAGTCGGGAGCGTGTGGGGACCGGCATGCCGGGATGACCGTGCGTCCGCGGTGACCCGCGAACCGCCCATGGGGCGACCGGCCTCAGATGCGGGTGAACAGGTAGATCGACACGGCGACGCCGAAGGCGACGATGAAGACGCGCAGCGGCGTCGCCGGGATGCGCGTGGCGATGCGGGCGCCGACGAAGCCGCCGAGCAGGCTGGCCGGTGCGGCGACGGCGACCACCAGCCAGTGGACCGGGCCGAACAGCCCGAAGACGACGAGGGTAACGGTGGCGGTGACCGCCGAGAGCGCCGACTTTAGCGCGTTGGCCAGTTTCAGCCGGTGCAGGCCCACCCCGAGGACGCCGACCAGGATCACGCCCAGCGCGCCGCCGAAGTAGCCGCCGTACACGGTCGCCAGGAACAGCGCCACGTACAGCCAGGCCGGGTCCCGCCGGAGGCCGCCGTCCTCGGTGCTCCTGAGCCGCCGGGTGAGCAGCGGCTGGACGGCGAGCAGCAGGCTGGCCAGCAGGACGAGCACGGGGACGACGACGTCGAAGGCCTCGGAGGGCGTGGTGAGCAGCAGGACGCTGCCCGCGACGCCGCCGAGCAGCGCGACGACGCCGAAGCGCACCAGCCGGGCGCGCTGGCCGGCGTACTCGGCGCGGAAGCCGACCACGCCGCCGAGGTAGCCCGGCCACTGGGCGATCGAGTTGGTGACGTTGGCCGCGACGGTGCCCAGCCCGAGGGCGACGAGGGTGGGGAAGAGGATCAGCGACCCGCCGCCGGCGACGGAGTTGATGACGCCGGCGACGAGGGCGACGCCCGCCGCGATGGCCAGGTCGAGAGCGGACACGAGCGGCGAGCCTACGGTGACCTCGTGGAGCTCCCGGGCAGGGCGAGGCTGTTGGCGGCGGCGCTGGGCGGATCGGGGGTGCTGCACCTGGTCCGACCGCGGACCTACGAGTGGCTGGTGCCGCCGGAACTCGGTGACGCGCGCGCCTGGGTGACCGGCAGCGGGGTCGCCGAGATCGCCGCCGCCGGGCTGATGACGGTGCCGGCGACCCGGCGAGCAGGAGGCTGGGCCGCGGCGGCGCTGCTGGTCGCCTTCGTCCCGGCGCACCTGCACACGCTCCGGGTGGTGCCGCGACGGGCGGTGCCGCTGACGGTCGCCGCCGTCCGGCTGCCGCTGCAGTGGCCGCTGGTGCGCATCGCGCTGGGCGTCGCGCGCGGACGGTGAGGCGCAGGCCCCGGAGGGCGCGCGCAGCCGGTGGGGCGGTCGCCCCCGAGCCCCTCGGGTCGGCGGGCGCCTCAGCCCACTGACGCCGAGAGCGTCACCATGTCGTCGGTGACGGTCGTGCACTCCAGCGTGAGAGGACCGGCAGAGACGCTCTCCCCCTGGCTGCAGGACAGCTCCTCGTTGCCGACCCGGAACGACGCCCGTCCGGCATCGGAGCTCTCCAGCGCCACCGTGGTGCCGAGGACCTCCACGTCCCGGTCCTGGACCGTGAGGGTCACCGAGCAGGTGGTCCCGGAGCAGTCGACGCTGCTGCCGGTGGCGTCGGTGGGATCGGCGGAGTCCTCCGCGCCCACGGAGGGATCGGGGTCGGTGGTCTCGGCGCCGGTGTCGCCCCCGTCGGTCGTGATCTCGGGGCCCTCGGCGCCGGTGTCGGTCTCGGCGCCGCCATCGGTGCAGGCGGCCAGCGGGAGCACGAGCAGGCCGCCGGCGAGGAGAGCGTGAGCCAGTCGGGCACGCGTGGTCGTCCGGTGCATCTCCCGAGCCTACGGTGACCCAAGTCACACCCTCGGCGGAGGTGGTCGGTCGTCACCGAATCGCAACCGGCCGGCCGCGTCGGGCCTGCCGGAGGTCGCCGGGGTCAGCTGCCGTGGAAGCGCCGGTGCAGGTCGTGCACCTCCTCGTCGAGGCCGGCGACCGGGCCCTCGACCGGAACGCCCGGGGCGACCCCGCCGATGGAGGGAGCCTGCATCGGCGCGGGCCGGGCGCCGAGCTGCGCCGACGAGCTGTCGTACACGATCCGCCCGAGACCTACCCAGGCGTGCGCGGCCGCGCACATGGGGCAGTGTTCGCCGGAGGTGTAGACGGTGGCCGCGGCCCGTTGGTCGGAAGGAAGGTGCTGGGCGGCCCACCGGGCGATGGCGAACTCCGGGTGCCGGGTGGAGTCGCCGGACGCCACGTGGTCGTGGTCCTCGAAGAGCACGCTGCCGTCGGCGTCCACGAGCACCGACCCGAAGCGCTCGTCGCCGGCGTCGAGCGTCGTGCGGGCGAGTTCGATGCAGCGGCGCAGGTGGACGCGGTCTCCGTCGTCGACCGTGGCGCCATCGTCGCCCCCCGGCCGGAGGGCTCGCCGTCCGTCGTCCCCCGGGAGCAGACTGCCCGCCATGCCGCCTCTCCCGATGCCCGACGACTGGCAGCGCGCGCTGGTCGTGGCCGCCCACCCCGACGACATCGAGTACGGGGCGGCCGCGGCCGTCGCCGTCTGGACCGCGGCCGGGAAGGAGGTGCACTACCTGCTGGCCACCCGTGGAGAGGCCGGCGTCGCCGGGATGTCGCCGGCCGAGGCCGGCCCGCTGCGCGAGGAGGAGGAGCGGCGCTCGGCGGCCGTCGTCGGGGTGTCCGAGGTGGAGTTCCTCGACCACCGGGACGGCGTCCTGGAGGCCGGGGTGGCGCTGCGCCGCGACCTGGCCGCCGCGATCCGCCGGCACCGGCCCGAACTGGTGCTGACCATGTACGGCGGCCCCACCTGGACGCCACCGGGCGTCACGCCGGGACATCTGAACTTCGCCGACCACCGGGCGCTGACCCAGAGCGTGCTCGACGCCGTGGCGGATACCGCCAACCAGTGGATCTTCCCGGACCTCACCGAGGAACGGTGGTCCGGCGTCCAGTACGTCGCGGTGCACACGATCGACCCCGATCCGCCGCACGTCATGGACGTCGGCGACGGGGTGGAGAAGGCGGTCGCCTCGCTGACCGAGCACCGCCGCTACCTCGAGGCGCTCTCCGACGACCCGGTCGAGGAGCAGGCACGTCGACAGATCGACATGGCGACGCTGACGGAGGACGGCGAGCGACGGGTCGGCTTCACCCTCTACTGGGGCTGACGGCTACCGGGGGACCGTCGGTCACCGGCTGCGGGCGACGGCGGTGAGCAGCCCGACGCAGATCTCGTCCTCGACCATCGCGACGGTGGGGTCCGACAGCTCGGTCGGGTTCACCACCGCCTGGCGGGCGTGGAAGCCTCCCCGTGGTGACGATGCGCGCCGAGGGGCGCGGCAAGAGGGCCCAGTGATCGTCACCCGCGGCGCCCCATCACTAGGATGGGCGGTACGACGGACGAGTCGGCCGGGCGGTCGCGTCGGCGGGGGAGACCCCGCCGCCGAGGAACGTCCGGGCTCCACAGGGCAGGGTGGTCGCTAACGGCGACCCGGGGTGACCCGCGGGACAGTGCCACAGAGAACAGACCGCCAGCGCTCGCGCTGGTAAGGGTGAAACGGCGGTGTAAGAGACCACCGCACACCGGGTGACCGGTGTGGCTCGGTAAACCCCACCCGGAGCAAGGTCGAGAGGGACGGCGGTCCGCCGCCGTCCTGCGCAGGCGTTCGAGGGCTGCCCGCCCGATGCCTGCGGGTGGACCGCTGGAGCCGGCCGGCAACGGCAGGCCTAGATGGATGACCGCCCATCGGGAGGCCGCAAGGCGCCCGTGGACAGAACCCGGCGTACAGGCCGACTCGTCCGTCGCTCGCTGCTGACCAGCGGCTATGGGGCCAGCGGCGTGCAACGGTCCGCACAGAGTCCGCAACTCCCACGGCAACTGAGTCGACGGCGGTCTTCCGGTCTTCTCCGAGTGCGCACGCCCGATTGGGGGTTCGCTGTGTCGCTTCGGTCGGACTGCCACCGCGGTGGAGGCACGCACCGCCTGCTCTGGCCACACTGGCCGCATGGAGCACGACGTCCTGCTGCGGATCGCGGAGCTGCTGAAGGAGCGGAATCGGATCGACCACCAGATCGCCGAGCTGGCGGCGGAGGAAGTCGATCCGGTCGACCGTCAAGCCGAACGCCTCGCCCTGCCGCAGGCCGGTCCCGGCGGCGAGGGTGACCAGCGCCCGGTACCTGTCGGCCACCGCATCCGTCAGAGCCTGGACCGCCTCGCGCGTCAGCGGCTCGACGCGCCGGCGGTGGACCTTCGGCAGCTTGGGGCCCTCGCAGGGTGAGGCGACGATCCGCCGGTCGCGCACGGCGGCCTTGAAGATGCTCGCGAGGATGCGGTGGACCACCCCCACAGTGGACGGGGCCAGGTCCAGGGACAGCCGCTTGACGAGGGCCTGGACGTCGCTCGGCAGGACCGAGGAAGGCCGCCTCTGCCGGAGGGCCGGGGAGACGTGGCGTCGGAGCATCGTCTCGACGTGGGCGGCGGTGGTCGGCCGGTGGACCTGGGCCGCCCGCCACTGCTCGGCGTACTCGCGGAGGGTCAGCCGACCGGCCGTCGGGTCGACGTACTGGCCGGTGACCATCGCCGCGGTCATCTCGTCGAGCCACCGCTGGGCGTCGACCTTCCGCTTGAAGTGCCGGGCGTGCTCCTTGCCGGTGGCGTCGCGGAAGCGCGGCCGGTAGGTGCCGTCGGACCTGCGCGCGATGCTCGCCATCTCATTCACTTCGTTCCACGAGGTCGCGCCAGCCATGGCGTGCAGCCCGGGGTAGCACCAGCGGGAGTGGCTCGTCCTTCCGCCGTATCGATCTGTGGACGGGCACGAGGTTGGGGACAGCCGCAGGCGGCAGCAAGGGCCGACGCCGGGAGCTCGTGCGCTGCCGATGCCGCACCGCGCGACGGTGCCTGGGAGTCCTCCAGTTCTTCTCCAGTACTGGGTGGGCGCCCGATCAGCACGCCTGAGTGGCGAGAAAGCCGCCTGGTGGAAAGGGCTGCGGCCTTCAGCGGAGGGCGAGCGTCAGTCCGTCGTGCTCGGCGAAGTCCTCGAAGTCCTTGGCGTTGAGGGTGGCGAGCGGCAGGTCACGGACGAGACAGCAAGCGGCGATCCAGCTGTCGTTGACCGGCCGGGGTCGGCCGCGCAGCTGGCCGCCGGCCTGTAGCTCGCCCCACCGGGCGGACACCTGCTGGTCGTAGGGAAGGACCAGTAGCTGCGAGAGGAAGTCCCGCATGGCGGCGACGTTCCGTGGCCCCCAGTGCCGGACCAGGGTCCACTTGGTCAGCTCGCCAACGGTCACGAAAGTGACGGCGGCGACGTGACCGGCAAGCCGCGCGGTGACTGCATCGGGAGCGCGAAGGCGCAGCAACGAGGAGGCGACGTCCGTGTCGAGGACGACGACGCTCACGAGATGCTGGACCACCGGGAGGCGTAGAGGTCGGCGAGGAAGTCCGCGTGCTCGTCGTCGGAGGCGAAGGGATCGTCCGTGGCCACGTCGTTCGGGGAGGCGATGGGCCCCACGCCCTGCTGTCGGAGAAGCTCCTCTGTAGGAACGAAGTCATCACCCGCCTGGTGCGCGGGCTTCTTCGGCGTCGTGGTCACGACACTCACCTCCTCGGATCCATCGTGCCAGTTCTGCCGAGTCGTACGTCGAAGACGAGGATCCACTCTCGTCCGCACGAGTCGTCGCGGTCACCGACGCGTTGACTGGGCTTCGCGCTGCTCGGCCACCCAGCGGTCCAGGTCTTCCCGTCGGTATAGGACTCGACGCCCGAGGCGGAAGCCGTCCGGCCCGATGCCGAGGTGCCGCCAGTAGCGCAGCGTTGCGACGGGCGTACGGAGGAACACGGCCGCCTCGGTGAGCGTCAGCAGGTTGGAAGTCGCCTCAGGGGCGTTGTTCGGCATCACGAGCGGTTCCTCCGGCACCCGCAGCAATGGGGAGGAGAACGACCGCGGGTACGGCCGCCAAACACTGCCCTGGCCACGTCGTCCTGCACTCAATGCTGGGACGAGTCCCTTCAGTCAATCGGGGGTTGCCCACAGGCCTACGCCTAGTCCGCACTGAGTCCGCAAGCTGCCGTCCGCGACCAACCCTGTCCAACCACGAAGTCCGAGGTCAGGCGCGAAATTCATGATCGGTCGATGCTGACCAACCATGCTCAACAGTTCCCGGCGTACAGGACGGCTCCTCCGTCGCCCCCGAGCAGGTCACGGAACTCGTCACGGAACGTCGCGCGCTGCTCAGCGGACGACGAGGACGTCCGCGAACGACGTCGAGTGCCGGCTGGTGAACGGATACGTTCCGGGCTCCTCCGGGGCCGGGAAGGTCGTCAGGGTCCGCCCTGGGACGACGACGTCGAACGAGCCGTCGTCCGCGGTGATGGTGACCTCGGTCCGGGTCGAGTTGTGCACGGTGACCCGTGCGCCGGGGGGGACCGGAGCCGAGACGTGGAAGCGGGTCTCGTCGATCAGCACGGCGACCGAGAGCTCGCCGTGGTCGTGGCCGGACATGTCCTCAACAGCCGAGGTCGGGGGGGTCGAGGCCGCGGGCTGCACACCCGTTACGCCGGCCTGCGCCGGCGGGGCGCCTGCCGCCGGCGGTGGCGACGCGGCCAGGGCGACGGCGAGGGCGACGGTCGCCAGCATGACCACCATCTCCACGGCGGCGAACCGGCGGAACGCACCCGGCTGCCCGGCGCGCAGGAGCGGCAGCGTGCGCCGGCGATGGTGCCAGCCGAACGCGCCGAGGACGACGAGGGCGGCCGTCTTGCCGAGCAGCAGCCACCCGTAGCCGCTGCCCAGGACGTCGGCTCCCCAGGGGAGCCCCCCCACCAGCAGCCACGCGGACAGCAGGCCGGACGCGCCCGAGGCCACGAAGCAGGCCAGCGCCAGTGCGCTGAAGCGGCCCGCGGCCGGGGGGAGGTCCTCGCGGTTCCGGCCGTGCACGACCAGGGCGAGCAGCCCGCCGATCCACGCAGTCGCGGCGACGACGTGCACGCTGAGGGTGGTCACCGCGAGCACGTGGTCGTCGGCCGCCGCGGAGTGGCCGGTCAGGACGGCGGGGACGACGAGTCCCGTCACCGCCACGGCCAGCAGCAGGGCGGCTCCCAGGGCCCTGGTGCACCGCCGGGCGACCAGGGCGAGGACGACGGCCGCGGCCGTCACCACGACGGCGGCGCGTCCCGCCGGCAGGTCGGTGACGAAGGTCCCGACGGACGACGCCGGCACGGAGGCGGGCGGAACGCCGATCAGCCGGCTGAGGGTGAGCAGTGCGCCGACCACCGTCGACACCGCCCAGGCCAGGGCCCAGCCGGAGGCGACCCGCAGGGCGCGGCGGGACGCCGCCGGCAGCGTCCGCCCCGAGCCGGGGAGCAGGACGGCGGCGAACAGGAGCGTGCCGACCGTGCCCAGCGCCGCGATCCGGCCGGCGAGCGTGGCCACCGGCAGGCCCCAGTCCACGAGCGGGCCCGCCTGCGTCAGCCCGGGAGCGCCGGAGGTCGGCCGGCCGCCGCCCACGACGAGAGCCAGCACGAGCACCGCGACGATCCCGAGGCCCACCGCCACGACGACGCCGGCCGGAGGCTTCGGTGGCCGTGCGGCGCCGGCCTCCGGCCACTCCGGGAACGGCGCGGTCACGGCGCCGGTAGGGACTCGCTCCGAGGCGACGGTCCGGTCCATCCCGGTCATGCGCGCCTGCGCAGCTGTCGGACGGCGACGCCGGCCGCGACGACGATCACCAGGACGGCACCGACCGCGATCCACGGACGGGAGGACGACGAGCCGGCCGGCTGTCCGGCGACGGCCTCGCCCGGATCCACAGGTTCTGCCTCCCGCGCTGCAGGAGCCGCATCCGGCTGCTGCGGAGCCGCTGCCGCGCGCTCGACCTGGCTCTCGGCGACGGTGAAGGGGAACGTTCCCGAGAGGGGATGCCCGTCGGACGAGGTCACCCGCCACTCGACGGTGTAGGTCCCGGGCGGCAGGTCCTCGACCAGCGGCTGGACCACGGTGCTGTCGCGGAGCTCCGCGGGACCCTGCGTCACGGGAGCGCCGTCCGGGCCGCTGACCACCACCTGAGTGCCCAGCTCCTGCGGCGGCCCGCTGAACTCGAGCTCCACGTGCGGTGGCGAGGTCGGCACCGTGGTGTTCGCCTCCGGCGACGTGGCGGCCAGCTGGTCGTGCGCCCGAGCCGCGGGGACCCCGGCGCACAGCAGGACGAGCGTCGCGGTGAGGGCGGTGGCGAGCACGGCCAGCAGCCGTCGAGCGGGTCTCGTCGCAGCGAGTGGTTGTCCGGGCATGACCGTCATTCGCAAGCACCCGCCGTCCCGGCCTTCCTGGCCCCCCCATTCGGGCGGACGCCGTGGTCGCGAGGACGGTACCCGCGCCCACCCCGGCCTGTGGCCGCCGTCGGACGTCACACATCCGTCATGAACACGATCGTGTGATGGGCGCTTCTCGATGAACCACTCGGGGCATCGGCGCCGAACGATGTGCGTGGACGGCAGCGGCCGACGGTGCAGAAGCCGGGTGAGCCGTCCGTCCCGGGGCGCTGTCCCAGCCCCCACGCGTGGTGGGCGCCGGATGCGTCCGCCTGCTCGACCGGAGGCGGTTCCGAACCGCTGCCGGACACCGTCGCCGGCCGGCGGCGGTGTTGCACCCGACTCGAGGAGAAGTCCCTTGCGCAAGTCCTTCGCAGTCCCGACCGTGGCCCTGGCTGCTGCGGCGTTCCCGCTCCTGACCATGACGGCTGCCCAGGCCGCCCACGACGGGAGCTACCAGGCCGACCTGGGCACGCTGAACGACTCCGGGGTCACCGGCACCAGCTGGGTCACCCTCGAGGGCGACCAGGCGAAGGTCACCGTCGAGGTGACCGGCGTGCTGCCGGGTGCGCCGCACGCGCAGCACTTCCACATCGGCGCCCAGGGCGTCTGCCCGCCCCCGTCCGCCGACGAGGACGGCGACGGCATCGTGAGCACCGCCGAGGGCCAGCCGTTCTACGGAATGATCGGCACCTCGCTCACCACCGAGGGCGACACCAGCCCGGACAGCGGCCTGGCCGTCGACCGCTTCCCGACCCCGGAGGACGACTCGTACACCTACGAGCGCACCTTCACGATCAGCCAGGAGGTCCAGGAGTCCTTCGCCGCCGGCAACGCCGTCGTCGTCGTGCACGGCATCGACACCAACGGCAGCGGGACCTACGACGGTGACCAGATGAGCTCGCTCGACCCGTCGCTGCCGCTGGAGGCGACCGCTCCGGCCGCCTGCGGCTCCTACACGATGTCGCAGATGGGCCAGATGCCCGCCGGCGGTGCCGACACCGGCGCCGGCGGGACCAGCGGCATCGAGCAGGAGGCCGCGATCGGTCTGGGCGCCGCGGCGCTGACCGGTGCGGCCGCCGTCGGTGCCCTGGCCTACCGTCGTCGCCGGGCCGCCGACCAGGTCTGAGCCCCGGTCGATCCGATCGCTGCGCCGCGCAGGGCGACTGCCCTGCGCGGCGCAGCGCCGTCCCTCCGCAGGAGGCCTGAACCGTGAGCCGAGCCCCCGACCGCCCGTTCCCAGCGCGCAGCTGGGCGGTGCTCTCGGTCCTGCTGGCCGTGGTCGGGGTGGTGGCCCTCGTCGTGGCGGT
>NZ_SPQN01000004.1 GCF_004571065.1 Geodermatophilus sp. DF01-2 | reverse complement strand
GGTGTCCCCGGTCGGAAAGCCCAGCGGCCCGGTGATCGAACCCCGCGCCCAGTAGGCCGGCAGCGCCGCACCGGTGACCGCGTGCGCGCCCGTGCCGGCCGACCAGTAGACCGACCCGTGCTGGAACGCCGCCGCCTGCCCCCCGGTCACCGGACCCTGATCGGCCAGCGGGAACCCGAGCGCGCCGGGACCCCCCGCCCGCACGTAGCCGGCCAGCACGTCACCGGAGACCACCCGCGCCCGGGTCGCCTGCGACCAGTACAGCGTTGCGCCGGCGAACGGACTCACCAGCCCCCGGACCCCGTCCCGGCCGGTCACCTCCGCGGTGTCCCCGGTCGGAAAGCCCAGCGGCCCGGTGATCGAACCCCGCGCCCAGTAGGCCGGCAGCGCCGCACCGGTGACCGCGTGCGCGCCCGTGCCGGCCGACCAGTAGACCGACCCGTGCTGGAACGCCGCCGCCTGCCCCCCGGTCACCGGACCCTGATCGGCCACCGGGAACCCGAGGGAACCCTCCGGGCCTCCGGTCGCCCAGTACTCCACGAGCACGGGACCGGACAGCACACGCGCCCCGGTGGCCGGCGACGCATAGATGGACCCGCGTTGGAAGGCCGTCGCCGACCCGCCCCCGACCGCACCCGTGTCACCCGCCGGGAACCCCAGCGGCCCGCTGACGCCCCCGGTCGCCCACCAGGCGGCCCGGTCGGCACCCCTGACGAACCTGGCCCCGGTCGCGGCCGACCAGTACATCGACCCTCCCTGGAAGACGGCAGCGCTCCCCCCGGGAACGCCCGCCAGGTCACTGGTCGGGAAACCGAGCGTCCCGCCGGTGGACCCGAGCGCCCAGTACCGGGTCAGCACGTCCCCCGCCAGCCAGTGCGCCCCGGACTTGGCGGACCAGTAGATCGACCCGCCCTGGAACGCCGTTGCCCGGCCGCCGGCGACCGAACCGCTGTCGGCCACGGGGAAGCCCAGGGAGCCGGTGACCCCACCCGTGGACCACCAGTTGGCCAGGAACTCCGACGTCACCGCGTGTGCGCCGGTCGCCGGAGACCAGTAGACCGACCCGCCCTGGAAGGCGGCGGCCTCCCCGCCGGGGACGCCACCGATGTCGGCGACCGGGTAGCCGAGGGGCCCGCCGACGCCGCCGGTGCTCCACCAGCGGTACATGACCTCGCCCCGCAACAGCGCCGCCCCGCTCGCAGGGGACCAGTAGATGGAGCCCTGCTGGTAGGCGCGCGCACAGCCCCCGTCCGGCAGGGAGCAGTCCGTCGCCGCGAGCGGCGCACCGAGCGCCCCGGCCCCGCCGAGGGCCCGGTACTTCAGGGCGATCGCGCCGCTGCCCGACGACTGGGTGGAACCGAACCAGTCGGTGAAGTAGCTGAAGAAGTTGCGGTTGCCGTAGGAGGAGCAGCCGTCCCCGCTCCCGTAACCAGCGTCCAGCGCAGCGCGGTTGGGCACGTAAGGGGTGTAGTTGTACAGCGCCGCGGTCGCACCGTTCCGGATGGCGACGGCCTGCCGGCCGCAGTCGTTGTACGGGTGGTACAGGATGTTGTTGACGACGCCGGCACGGTACGAGTAGCGCGTCGGGTTCTGCACGTACCGCTGGTACTGGCTCGCCGCGCGGTACAGCTGGTTCTGCAGACCCGCATACGCCGGATCGCACCTGCCCGTGCCGTCGTCCGGGCACGCGTAGCCCATGGCACGCTCGTACATCTTCGCCGTGGGGTTCGTCGTCCGGACGAACCCCATCTCCTTCTGCAGCGTCACGAGCAGCACCTGCGGGTTGACTCCGCAGGCCTGGGCGACCTTGTAGACGATCATGGCGGCGCTCTCGGCACCCGATCCGCTGTACCCGCCGGGGCAGTAGCTCGACGGGGCCCAGCTGGTCGTGGCGCCGACGTAGTCCTTGAGACACGGGCTGCCGTCGTTGCCGCGGACGCAACGGGCGCCCTTCTCGGAGAGGAAGGTCTGCACGGCGGCGGGCGACATGGCGCCGGCGTCGAAGAAGACCGTGTCCGAGATGATGTTGCCGGGGTCGAACTCCCGGAGGTCCGCGGCGGCTGCCGGGGTCGGCGTCACGACGGCGACCAGGGCGACGAGCAGGCCGGCGACGGCGAGGAGCAGGCCACCGGCACCGGCCCGGGCCATGGTCGGTCGCTGACGGAGCTTCACGGCACCTCCACCGCGGTGGTGGACGCCGCCCGCTCGGCACCGGCCGGGGAGGAGTAGCTGAGGGTCGCGTCCCAGGTGCCCGAGGTCAGGGATCCGGTGGGCACGACGAGCTGGCCGCAGGTGGTGTTGCTGACGTCGGCGAGCCCCTCGGACTCGGCGCTGAACGACTGCCCGTCCTGGGCGAGGACCAGCCGGCAGGTGCCGCCGTCCTCGATGACACCCGCGACGTAACCGCCCACGACGACGCCGCCTGCCGCCGCGTCCACCGTGGCGTACGTGATCTGCACGGACACGCCCTCGGGGACGGCCGTGTCCGTCGCGACGTCCGCCGGGTCCTCCGGGATGGGGTTGGGGTTCACGGGGGCCGACGTCCCAGCCGGCCCGGCGGTCCCGGGCCCGCCGACTGCGGTCGCTGGGGGCGTCGGCGCCGGATCGGACGCGGAGCCGGCGTCGACGGTCGGCGCGACCTCCTGGCCGACGAGCGCGACACCCGCGCCGGCTGCGGCCGCCGTGGCCAACGCCAGCACCCCCAGGGCGACACGCCGGTCAGCCACGGCGGACACCCACGAGCCCGGCGACCGCGGCGCCTCCGGGACCGGGCCGGACCGCCCCGGCCGATCGACGCCCGTGGGACACCGAAGCCCCTCGCCAGCTGAACACCATCACCCGTACCTCCGTCGGCCGCACTGCGATCAGGCCGCGGTGGTGCGCGCCTGACGCCGGTCACGACTCGTTATCGGCAGTCACGCGGCGCAACTGAAGCGGGGGGTTCGTGCCGGGCGGTCTCGGGAGCGGGCTACGGCCGTTCCGTCCGACCGCAGACGGCGGTCAGGAACTCCGTCAGCGCGGCCTCCCAGGGCCGGGGGGGCGGCAGTCCGGCAGCGAGCCAGGTGGACAGGTCGAGGACCGACCAGCCCGGGCGTGGCGCCGGCCGGGGGAAGTCCGCGGTGGACGTCGGGATGACGCGGGCCGGATCCGCCCCGATTCCCGCGAACACCGCCCGGGCCAGCCCGTGCCAGGAGACGTGCCCCGTGTTGGCGCAGTGCAGCACCGGCGGCAGCGGCTCCGCGCGGGCCCCGGCGGCGACCAGTCCGGCCGCGAGGTCGGCTGCCCACGTCGGCGAACCGACCTGGTCGTCGACCACCCGGACCGTCTCCTGCTCCCGCTCGAGGCGGGCCATCGTGCGGACGAAGTTGGCACCGTGCGCGCCGTACACCCACGCGGTCCGGACGACGGTGGCGTCGCCCCCGGCGGCCGCGACCGCCCGCTCCCCCGCCGCCTTGGTCCGGCCGTAGGCCGAACGCGGTGCCACCGGGGCGTCCACCGGATAGGGCTCGGTGGCCGTGCCGTCGAAGACGTAGTCGGTGGAGACGTGCACGAATCGGCCGTGGCCGGCCAGTTCCTCGGCCAGCCAGCCGGGGGCGCGGCCGTTGACCAGCAACGCCGTCGTCTCGTCGGTCTCAGCGGCGTCGACGGCGGTGTAGGCGGCGGCGTTGAGGACGACGGGGCGTTCCCCCCGCTCGCGCGCCCGGGCCAGCCAGCCGCGGACGACGTCCCGGACCCGTCGCTCGTCGGTGAGGTCGAGCTCGGCCCGACCGAGCGCCGTGACGCTGTCGCCGGGCCGGCCGGCCAGCACGGCCCGCAGGTCGCCGCCGAGCTGGCCGCGTGCGCCGGTCACCAGCCAGGCGACGGGCGCCGCGTCCCCCGTGCGGCCGGCGCTCACGCCCGGACGGTGGCCGCCGCCTTGAGCGGCTCCCACCAGGCCCGGTTGTCGCGGTACCACTGCACGGTGAGCGCCAGCCCCTCCTCGAAGGGCATCCGGGGGGCGTAGCCGAGGGCGGCGGTCTTGGAGTAGTCGACCGAGTAGCGCAGGTCATGGCCGCCGCCGCGCGGGTCGACGATCTCCTCCACGTAGCTCCAGTCACGGCCGGTGGCCTCGAGCAGCTTCTCGGTGAGCTCCCGGTTGGACAGCTCGCGGCCTCCGCCGATGTTGTAGAACTCGCCCGGCCGGCCCTTCTCCAGGACGAGCTGGATGCCGCGGCAGTGGTCGTCGACGAACAGCCAGTCGCGGACGTTGGCGCCCTCGCCGTAGAGCGGCACCCGCTGCCCGTCGAGCAGGTTGGTGACGAACAGCGGGATGACCTTCTCCGGGAAGTGGTACGGCCCGTAGTTGTTGCTGCACCGGGTGATCGAGATGTCCAGCCCGTAGGTCTTGGCGTAGGCGCGGGCGACCAGGTCGCCGCCCGCCTTGGCCGCGGAGTACGGGGAGTTGGGCTCGAGGACGTGGTCCTCGGTCCAGGAACCCTCCTCGATCGAGCCGTACACCTCGTCGGTGGACACGTGCACGACGCGGCGGACGCCGTGGCGCAGCGCGGCCTCGAAGACCTGCTGGGCACCGAGGACGTTGGTGAGCACGAACTCCGACGCCCCGGCGATCGAGCGGTCGACGTGCGACTCGGCGGCGAAGTTCAGGACGACGTCGTGCCCGGGCAGCGCTGCGTCGAGGTCGGCGGCGCTGCAGATGTCACCGCGGACGAAGCGGTAGCGGGGCGAGTCGGCCACCGACGCCAGGTTGGCCAGGTTGCCGGCGTAGGTCAGCTTGTCGAAAACGGTCACCACGGCGTCCTCGAAGCCGGGGTAGCCCCCGGTGAGCAGGGTGCGGACGTAGTGGGAGCCGATGAAACCCGCTCCCCCGGTGACGAGCACGCGCATGAGCCCGATCCTCCCGTCGGGGGACGTCCGGGGCATCCACCCGGTGAGCGAGGCGTGTCGTGCCCGCCGACGGTGGCCGGCGCCGCCTGGCCGACGTCGCCGCAGGTGGCACCGCGGTCCGGGCCTCGTCCGCCGCTCCCGGGCGACCGCCGGCGCCGGTCCCGGCAGGCAGGCGCGTCCCGTTCGTCCCAACCGTCCCGTGCGACCCCCTCGCACGGGCCGGAGAGGCCGTCCGGCACCTACCATCGCCAACAGCCTCCGGCACTGCCCGCCGCCGGACGACGGCGGTCGGGTGGGCCCCGGGCGGGGACGTGTCGCCACCGCCGCGGCCCGGACCAGAGCAGAGGGAAGGACGTCCACGTGAGCCCGAGAACCCCCGGACCGTCCGCGTCGGGCGCCGGCCGGCCGCTGCCGGCCCGCCTGGACCCGCGCGCGGGCCGCTCCGGCTCCTCGCGCTCCCGGTCACGGCACCAGGCCGTCGACGGACCCGAGCAGGAGGGCCCCGCCCCGCGGCGTCGCACCGGCCGGGCCGCCACGGTGGCGCGGGCCGTCGCCGGGGTGCTCTCGGTCGTCCTGCTCGCCGGCTCCGGCTGGGGGTGGTACCTGGGTCAGGTCGCCGAGGCCACCGTCAACCGCACCGACGCCATCCCCGACTCGGGCAACGACGGGACCGGCGCGGCGCCGGAGGCGATGAACCTGCTGCTGGTCGGCAACGACAGCCGGGCGGACCTGAGCGAGGAGCAGCTGGCCGAGCTCAACGCCGGCGCGGACTCCGGGATCAACACCGACACGATGATCCTGGTGCACATCCCGGCCGACGGCTCGCGCGCCTCCTTCGTCTCCTTCCCCCGCGACTCCTACGTGCAGATCCCCGGCTACGGCTGGGACAAGCTCAACGCCGCCTACGCCTACGGGTACGCCGACACCCCGGAGAGCGCCTCCGTCGAGGAGCGGCAGGCCGGCGGCGCCCAGCTGCTCGTGCAGACGATCAGCGGGCTCACCGGCCTGCAGATCGATCACTACGCCGAGGTGGACCTGCTCGGCTTCTTCAACCTCAGCTCCGTCGTCGGCGGGGTCGAGGTCAACCTCTGCGAGCCCGTGGACGACTCGCGCTGGTCGGGGGCGGTCTTCCCCGCCGGCGTGCAGACCATCAGCGGCGCGGACGCGTTGGAGTTCGTCCGGCAGCGCCACGGCCTGCCGCGCGGTGACTTCGACCGGATCGTCCGTCAGCAGGTCTTCATCGCCGGCGTGCTGCGGAAGATGCTCTCCGACGACGTCCTGCTCGACCTGGGCAAGCAACGGGAGCTGGTGGAGGCCGCCTCGCAGTCGCTCACCATCGACCAGAGCCTCGACCTGTTCGACCTGGCCGAGCGGATGCAGTCGGTGACCGCCGGCAGCATCGAGTTCCAGACGATTCCCTACGTCGGCGACGACGAGGACGAGCAGGGCCGCTACATCCTCCGGCTCGAGGACGAGGACACCCTGCACGACTTCTTCGCCGAGCTCTCCGCCGAGCGGGAGGCGCCGGCCGAGGACGCCGCACCCGAGGCCCCCGAGACGGTCGCTCCGTCGGCGGTCACGGTCGACGTCTACAACGGCTCCGGGGTGACCGGGCTGGCCGCCGAGGCCGCCGGTGCGCTGGAGAGCGCCGGGTTCGTCGTCGGCGGGACCGGCAACGCCGACTCCACCGACTACGAGCGCACCGTCGTCCGGCACGCCCCGGGCGACGAGGCCATGGCCGCCGCGCTCGCCGGCGCCATCCCCGGTGCGGTCGTGGAGGTCAGCGACGACGCCACCTCGGGCACCGTGCACCTGGTGCTGGGGTCGGACTTCACCGAGGTCGGCCAGGCCGTCACCCCGCCCGCACCCGAAGAGCCGGCCGAGGGCGAGGACGCCCGCACCGCCGCCGACACCACCTGCATCAACTGAGCCGGCGGCGGGGCACGATGCGGGAATGACGCCCGCCGACCTGCTCGCCGGCGCCCTGCGCCGGGACGCCGCCGCCCCGCTGGTGACCTCCTACGACGACGTCAGCGGTGAGCGGGTCGAGCTGTCGGCGACCACCCTGGCCAACTGGGTGGCCAAGACGGCCAACCTGCTCCAGGACGAGTTCGACGTCACCGGCGGCAGCACCGTCGCCGTCGCGCTGCCCGTGCACTGGCAGACCGCGGCCGTCCTGCTGGCGGTGTGGAGCTGCGGAGCCGCCGTCCTCGACACCGCGGCCGAGGACGACGGCCGGCTCGGCGACGCCGACGTCGTCCTGGCCGCGCAGGACCGGCTCGCCCCCCTCGAGGAGCAGGACCTCCCCGAGCTGCTCGGCCTCTCCCTGCACCCGCTCGGGATGGGCATGACCGGGTACGCCGGCCCGGCCCGCGACTTCGCCCTCGAGGTGCGCGCGCACGGCGACGTCTTCGCTCCGTGGCAACAGCCCGACCCGGCCGCCCCCGGACTGCTGCTGGGCGGGCTGGAGCTGACCCTCGGGGGCCTGGTGGAGACCGCGCGGGAGCTGGCCGGGCGGCTGGGCCTGGTCGCCGGCGACCGGGTGCTGGTCGACGACCGCACCGCCGCCGAGGCGGGCCCGGTGGCGTGGCTGCTGGCCCCGCTGGCCGCCGGCGCGTCGATCGTGCTGGTCCGCTCCCCCGACCCGTCGCTGCTGCCGGGGCGTGCGTCCGCCGAGCGGGTCACCGCTACGCTCGGCCGGACGATCGACGGCATCCGCGAGCTGGGCCGCCCTGCCTGACGCAGGTGCCCCAGCCGCCCGGACGGACGGTGGGGTTCCTGCATGGACAAGGTGGTGGGCAGCGCCGCTGAGGCGGTGGCCGACATCCCGGACGGCGCGATGCTCGCGGTCGGCGGTTTCGGGTTGTGCGGTGTTCCGGTCGCGCTGATCGATGCGCTGCTGGAGCAGGGCGCGTCCGGTCTGACGACGATCAGCAACAACTGCGGTGTGGACGACCAGGCCCTCGGCGTGCTCCTCTACGCCGGGCGGATCACCCGGACGATCAGCTCCTTCGTCGGCGGCAACAAGGAGCTGGCCCGGCTGTACCTGTCCGGGGAGCTGTCGGTCGAGCTGACCCCCCAGGGCACGCTGGCCGAGCGGCTGCGCGCCGGTGGCACCGGCATCCCCGCCTTCTACACCCCGACCGGGGTGGGCACGATGGTCGCCGACGGCGGCATCCCGGTCCGCTACGGCGCCGAGGGCAACGTCGTCGAGACCTCCGCGCCCAAGGAGATCCGCGAGTTCGACGGTCGGCAGTACGTGCTCGAGACCGCGCTGAGCGCCGACTTCGGCCTGGTCCGGGCCGCGGTCGGCGACCGGCACGGCAACCTGGTCTTCCACGAGTCGGCGCGCAACTTCAATCCGCTGGCCGGGATGGCCGGGCGGGTCACCATCGCCGAGGTCGAGGAGCTGGTCGAGCCGGGCGGTATCCGGCCCGAGGACGTGCACCTGCCCGGGGTCTTCGTCGACCGGGTGGTCGTCGTCGGACCCGAGGGCAAGCGGATCGAGAAGCGCACCACCCGTCCCCGCCCGTCGGCGGCGCCGCTCGCGGCCGCCGGCGAGGAGGCCACCGTCGAGGGAGTCAACTGACATGGCCCTGAACCGCGACCAGCTCGCCGCCCGCGTCGCGCTCGAGCTCACCGACGGCGCGTACGTCAACCTGGGCATCGGCATGCCGACCCTGGTGCCGAACTTCGTGCCCGACGGAGTGCACGTGGTGCTGCACTCGGAGAACGGCGTCCTCGGGGTGGGCCCCTACCCCTACGAGGGCGAGGAGGACCCGGACCTGATCAACGCCGGCAAGGAGACCGTCACGATCCTGCCCGGCGCGTCCTTCTTCGACTCCTCGCTCTCGTTCGGCATGATCCGCGGCCGCCACCTCGACCTCGCCGTCCTCGGCGCGATGCAGGTCAACCCGCGCGGGGACCTCGCCAACTGGCTCATCCCCGGCAAGATGGTCAACGGCATGGGTGGCGCGATGGACCTCGTCCACGGCGCCCGCCGGGTGATCATCATGATGGAGCACGTGGCCCGCGACGGGTCCCCGAAGCTGGTTCAGGAGTGCACCCTGCCGCTGACCGGCAAGGCGTGCGTCGACCGCGTCGTCACCGACCTCGCCGTCGTCGACGTCACCGGTGACGGCTTCACCCTCCGCGAGACCGCCCCGGGCGTGCCCGTCGACGAGGTGGTCGAGAAGACCGGCGCCCCGCTGACCGTCGCCGACGACGTGCGGGAGATGCCGCTGCCGGCGACCGTGTGAGTCGCTCCGTCGTCCCGCCGGATCCGGCGCGCGCCGGCGAGGAGGCCGTGTGACCGAGCTCGCGAGGTCACACAGGGACACGGCACCTCATAGCACGGGGCCGACGAGGGCCAGCGAGGAGGCTCCGTGACCTTCTCCGTCGTCGCCCGGGACCTGGCGACCGGCGAGCTGGGGATCGCGGTCTCCTCGTGCATCCTCGCCGTCGGCCGGGCGGTGCCCAGCGCCCGGCCGGGCGTCGGCGTGGTCGCGGTCCAGGCCCGCAGCCGGCGCGGGCTCGGCCAGTCGCTGCTGGCCGGGCTCGCCGAGGGCGCCGACCCGACCGACCTGGTGCGGGCGGCGGCGCACGCGGCCGAGGACGTCGACCGGCAGATCGCCGTCCTCGACGCGTGCGGCCGGGTGGCCGCCGACACCGGGCGCGGCTCGTTCCCGGTCAGCGGCCACCTGCTCGGCGAGCACATGAGCGTGCAGGGCAACATGCTCGCCTCGCCGGAGGTGCTGCCGGCGATGGCGCAGGCGTTCACCGCCGCCCGCGGCAACCTGCCCGACCGGCTGCTGGCCGCGCTGACCGCCGGCCAGGACGCCGGTGGAGACGTGCGAGGCCGCCAGTCCGCGGCGCTGCTGGTGGTCAGCGGGACACCGGCCAGCGAGGAGGACGACGGCGTGCGCATGGACCTGCGGGTCGACGACTCCGGCGATCCGGTGGCCCAGCTGCGGATGCTGCGCAACCTGCAGCGGGCCTACGACGAGCGGGACTACGAGACCCTGGCGCTGTTCGCCCCCGAGGGCGCCCGCGACCTCTACGCCGCACTGGCCGCCTCGCAGCGCGGCGACCGGGCCGCGGCGCGCGGCGCCCTGGAGGCGATGCGCGCCCGGCCCGGCTGGTCGGCGTGGCTGACCGCGATGGCCGGCGACGCCCGGCTGGCCGGAGTGTCCCGCCTGCTGGACTGAGGCCCCGTCCCGAAGTGGCCCCGTCCAGAGGCTCGCCGCGAGCCTGCGAGTGGTGAGGAGGACGGGGTCCTTCATCAGCGCAGCAGGCTGCGGGCGATCACCATGCGCTGGACCTGGTTGGTGCCCTCGTAGATCTGGGTGATCTTGGCGTCGCGCATCATCCGCTCGACCGGGAAGTCCTGGGTGTAGCCGGCGCCACCGAACAGCTGGACGGCGTCGGTGGTGACCTGCATGGCGACGTCGGAGGCGAACGCCTTGGCCGAGGCCGAGACCCGGGTGACGTCCGGGCGGCCCTGCTCACCGGCGGCCGCGGCGACGTAGACGAGGTGACGGGCCGCCTCGATCCTCATGTCCATGTCGGCGAGCATGAACTGCACGCCCTGGAACTCGGAGATCGACCGGCCGAATTGTGTGCGGTCCTTGACGTAGGCCACGGACGCGTCGAGCGCGCCTTGGGCGATGCCCACGGCCTGCGCGCCGATGGTCGGCCGGGTGAAGTCGAGGGTCCGCAGCGCGGTCTTGAAGCCGGTGCCGGGCTCACCGATGATCCGGTCGGCCGGGATCGTGCAGTCGGTGAAGTAGAGCTCGCAGGTGGGCGAGCCCTTGATCCCCATCTTGCGCTCCTTGGGGCCGACGGCGAAGCCCGGGTCGTCCCGGTGGACGGCGAAGGCGGAGATGCCGTTGGCGCCCTTCCCCGGATCGGTGACGGCCATGACCGTGTACCACGCGGAGACCCCCGAGTTGGTGATCCAGGCCTTGGTGCCGTTGAGGACCCAGCTGTCGCCGTCCCTGCGGGCGCGGGTCTTCATCGCGGCGGCGTCGGAGCCGGCCTCCCGCTCGGACAGGCCGTAGCTGATCATCGCGTCGCCGGCGGCGATGGGACGCAGCACCTGTTGCTTGAGGTCGTGCGACGCCGACAGGATCACCGGCATCGAGCCGAGCTTGTTGACCGCCGGGATCAGCGAGGCGCTGACGTCGACCCGGGCGACCTCCTCGATGACGATGCACGTCGCGATCGCGTCGGCACCCTCGCCGCCGTATGCCTCGGGGATGTGGGTGGCGTGGAAGCCGGCCGCGGTCAGCGCCTTCTGCGCCTCGACGGGGTACCGCGACTCGGCGTCCACCTCGGCGGCGTGCGGCGCGATCTCCCGCTCGGCGATGTCACGGACCGCGTCGCGGATCGCCTCGTGCTCCTCGGTCAGGGCGTACAGCCCCACAGCGTTGTTACCCACCGGTAAATCGTAGGACGCCCTCGTATCAGGAGGAAGCGAGCCGCTCCTGCAACGCCGTGTCGCGAGCGAGCACCGAGTCGGCGAGGTCGGCCTGGAAGCGTTCGACGGCGGCCCGCAGGTCCGGATCGGCGGCGGCCAGGATGCGCACGGCGAGCAGCCCGGCGTTGCGCCCCCCGCCGATGGCGACCGTCGCCACCGGCACGCCGGCCGGCATCTGCACGATCGACAGCAGGCTGTCCAGCCCGTCGAGGCGGTCCAGCGGCCGCGGGACGCCGATGACCGGCAGCGGCGTGGCCGCGGCGACCATCCCGGGCAGGTGTGCCGCTCCTCCGGCGCCGGCGATGACCACCCGCAGGCCGCGTCCGGCGGCGGACTCCGCGTACTCGAGCATCCGGCGCGGTGTGCGGTGCGCGGAGACGACGTGCGCCTCGTACGGGACGCCGAACTCGGTCAGCGCCTGCGCGGCGGGCTCCATCATCGGCCAGTCGGAGTCGCTGCCCATGACGATGCCGACGATCGGGTCCACGGGGCTCCTCGGTGCTCGGTGCTCAGTGTTCGGACGGGAAGTGGAACGCCGGGTCGATCTCGCCGTCGGCGAGGTAGCGCGCCGCGGCCACCGCCCGGGCGCGCACCTCGTCGAGGTCGGCGCCCAGGGCCGTCACGTGGCCGAGCTTGCGGCCGGGGCGCTGACCCTTGCCGTACCAGTGCAGCTTCACGTCGGGCCAGTGCGCCATGAGGTGGTGCACCCGCTCGTCCAGCCCCGGCCCGGTCCAGCCCTCCTCGGCCGTGCGCCCGCCGAGGACGTTGGCCATCACCACCACCGGCGCGGTCATCGCCGTCGCGCCCAGCGGGTAGTCGAGGACGGCGCGCAGGTGCTGCTCGAACTGGCTGGTCCGAGAGCCCTCGATGGTCCAGTGCCCGGAGTTGTGCGGCCGCATCGCCAGCTCGTTGACCAGGACGCCGTCCGGGGTCTCGAACAGCTCGACCGCGAGCACCCCGACGACGCCGATCCGCTCGGCGACCCGCACCGCGAGCTCCTGGGCGGCGGTCGCGGCGGCCTCGTCGAGCCCGGGCGCCGGCGCCAGTACCTCGGTGTTGATGCCGTCGCGTTGGACGGTCTCGACCACCGGCCAGACGGCGACCTGCCCGAACGGCGAGCGGGCGACGACGGCGGCCAGCTCCCGCAGCAGGCGCACCCGCTCCTCGGCCAGGAGGGTGCCGTGCCGCTCGAGCAGCTCGGCGGCCGCGGCGGCGTCGTCCACCACGAAGACGCCCCTGCCGTCGTAGCCGCCGCGCGGCGTTTTCAGGACCACCGGCCAGCCGTGCCGGGCGCCGAACGCGGCGACCTCGTCGACGGAGGCGACCTCGGCCCACGCCGGCTGCGGCTCCCCGGCCTCGGCCAGCGCCCGGCGCAGGACCAGCTTGTCCTGGGCGTGCACCAGCGCGTCCGGGCCGGGCGCGACCCGGTGCCCGGCCGCCGCCAGGCTGCACAGGTGCTCGGTGGGCACGTGCTCGTGGTCGAAGGTGACCACGGTGGCGCCGTCGGCGAGGCCGAGGAGGGCGTCCAGGTCCCGGTGGTCGCCGAGGCGGACGTCGGCGGCGACGAGGGCCGCGGACTCGTCGGGGCCGGTGGAGAGCACCCGCAGCGACTGGCCGAGCGCGATGGCGGCCTGGTGGGTCATCCGGGCCAGCTGGCCGCCGCCGACCATGGCCACGACGGGGAGTCCGGTGCGCGGGTCTGGTCTGGGCGCCATGGTGCGTCGAGCCTAGCGAGGCAGCGGACCGAGACCTCCGACCCTGCTCGCCGAGGCCCCTGACCGCGGCCTCGGGCCGTAGAGTCGGCAGACATGCCGTTCCTCGACAGCGTGGCCCGCCGGGCGGGCACCACCTGGCGGCTGCTGCTCAAGGAACTGGGCGCGTTCGGCGTCGTCGGGGCCGTGTGCTTCGTCGTCGACCTCGGCGTCTTCCAGCTGCTCTACGCGCAGGTCGGCGTGGGAGCCGTGACGGCCAAGCTGATCTCGACGCTCGTGTCGATGACGCTGGCCTACGTCGGGCACCGCCACTGGTCGTTCTCCCACCGAGCCCGGACCGGCCTGCGCCGGGAGTACCTGCTCTTCGCGCTGGTCAACGGCGTCACCCTGCTGCAGGGCCTGACCGTGGTCGCGTTCGTGCGGCATGGTCTCGACCAGGAGAGCGCTCTCGTGCTGCAGGTGGCCAACGTGGCCTCGATCGTCCTCGGCACCGCGATCCGCTTCCTGTCCTACCGGCGCTGGGTGTTCGTCACGGTGGAGACGCCGGCCGTCCCGACTGCCCGGGTCGCGGGCCTGCCGTCCCTGGCACCGGAGTCCTCCGTCGGCCGACCGTGACAGGTCGTGCTCCACGACCGGCCGGCGCACCGGTCACCTGATCCTCTCCTGCTCGGCGCCTGACCGGTGCTGCTCCCGTGCGCAACGCAGAGACCGAGGCGCACGTCGGACCTGCGCGGTCGGGCGGTTCGTCGACGGGCTCGGCAACGGGGACAACGGATCTCCGGGAGGGCTCGGCGAGGAGGAGGGGTCCGTCCGGGCACGCCCGGACGGACCCCTGCCGCCCTCCCCGTCACACCGGGCAACGGGGGGTATCACACCCCGGCCGTTCCCCGCGTCGCGGGCGACGTCCCGCGAGCCGGACACACGTACTCACCCGGAGCCGCTGAACTCCTCCGGCGCGGGTGACCCTTCCGTCACAGGAGACGACCGCAACCCCGCGAGAGCCAGGCCACGACTCCCTGGACACGTACTCTCGGGACCCGGGCCGTGACCTCCACCGGCCCGGATTCCGCACGACAGGAGCCCCATGTCGACCCCATCCGCCCCCGTCGACGTCATCGCCCTCGGGCAGCCGACGTTCGGTGAGCCCGAACTGCGCGCGATCGAGGAGGTGTTCCGCTCCGGCTGGCTCGCCGGCCAGGGGCCGACCGGGAAGCGCTTCGAAGAGGCCTTCGCCCGTTCCACCGGCACGCGGCACGTGCTCCCGGTGAACAACTGCACCGCGGCGCTGCACCTGGCGACGTCGGCCCTGGGCCTCCGCCCGGGCGACGAGGTGGTCGTCGCGGACTACACCTTCCCGGCCACCGGGCACTCGGTCGTCTACGGCGGGGGCAGGCCGGTCTTCGCCGACGTCCGCCCCGACACCTGGACGGTGGACCCGCAGGCGGTGGAGGCGGCCGTCAGCGAGCGGACCGTGGGAATCATCGCCGTGGACACCCTGGGGCAGCCGGCGGACTACGCCGAGCTCGAGGCCATCGCCGCCAAGCGAGGCCTGTGGCTGGTCGAGGACGCCGCCTGCTCCTCCGGCGCCACCTACCAGGGCCGCCCCGCGGGCAGCTTCGGCGACGCCGCGTGCTTCTCCTTCCACGGCCGGAAGGGCATCACCGCCGGCGAGGGCGGTGCGCTCACCACCGACCGCGAGGAGATCGCCACCCAGGCGCGGAAGACGCACAACTTCGGCATCGAGAGTGCGCTGTCGCGTGCCGGGACGACCGGGCTCCCGGTCCCCCAGTTCGACGAGATCGGGTACAACTACAAGCTCTCGGACATCGCCGCGGCGATCATGCTGGCCCAGCTGGAGCGGCAGCCCGAGTTGCTCAAGGCCCGCCAGGTCGTCGCGGAGTCCTACCAGCGGCTGCTGGGCGACTTCGACCTGGTCACGCTGCCCCACACCGCGCCGGACCGCACGCACTCCTGGCAGACCTACGCGTTGACCCTCGACCCGAGCGTCGACCGCGGCCGGGTCGCCACCGAGCTGCGCAGCCGCGGCATCCAGTGCAACTTCGGCACCTACGCCTCGCACCTGCAGCCGGTCTACGGCGCGACGGCACCCTGCCCGGTCTCCGCGGACCTGTTCCGTCGACACCTGGCCATCCCCATGCACGCCAACCTCACCGAGGCGCAGGTCGAGCGGGTGGCAGCGGCCGTCCGCGAGGTCGTCCCCGCCGCTCGCTGACCCCACTCACCGCAGAACACGAGGAGTACCGCCATGCCGTCGACCGTCTTCGTCACGGGTGGGGCCGGGTTCATCGGCTCCCACGTCGTCCCCCTGCTGCTCGAGCGCGGGCACAAGATCCGGCTCTTCGACAACATGTTCCGTGGCGACCGCGCCAGGGTCGCCGAGTGGGTCGCCACCGGCGACGTCGAGTTCGTCGACCAGGACGTCCGCTACGGCGGCGCCGTCCACGCGGCCATGAAGGGCTGCGAGGACGTCATCCACCTCGCCGCGGTGTCGATCAACAAGAGCCAGGCCGACCCGTACGAGAGCGTCGACATCAACATGGTCGGCGCCAACAACGTCTTCGCCGCCGCCGCCGACCACGGCGTCCGCCGCGTCGTCTTCGCCTCCAGCGCCTCCGTCTACGGCGACCCGGAGAGCCTCCCCATGAAGGAGGACGGCCCGGTCAACCCGCTCACCCCGTACTGCGTCGCGAAGCTGGCCGGCGAGCACCTGCTCGACTACTACGCCCGCCGCTCGTCGCTCAGCTGGATCGGGCTGCGGTTCTTCAACGTGTACGGCCCCGGCCAGAAGCCGACCGCCTACTACACCTCCGTCATCAACCACTTCGTGAAGCGGCTGCGGGCCGGTGAGCCGCCCGTCATCGACGGCAAGGGCGAGCAGTCGATGGACTTCGTGCACGTGCACGACATCGCCCGCTCGGTCGTCATGTCCCTGGACGTCGACCCGGCACAGGCGAACCTAGCCGTCAACGTCGGCACCGGCATCGACACCAGCGTCGCCGAACTGGCCCGCACGCTGATCGCCGCGGTGGGCGTCAACGTCGAGCCGCAGTTCAACCCCCGCGACGTCCTCGTCTCCCGCCGGGCGGCGGACATCACCCGGGCGCGAGAGGTGCTCGGCTGGGAGCCGACCATCGACCTGGCGACGGGCATGAAGGAACTGGTCGAGACCGAGATCGCCTGACCGCCGTGACCCGTCCTGACGTCCCGCACGACAGCGCGGCGCTCCCCCCCAACCCCTACAACCCGCACGCCTGGGTCGTCGGGGAGCCGACGATCGGCGAGGGGACCTGGATCGGTGCCTTCACGACGATCGACGGGTCGGGTGGGCTCACCATCGGCCGGGGCTGCGACATCTCCACCGGCGCGCAGATCTACACGCACTCCTCGGTGCGCCGCTGCGTGTCCGGCCGGGCGTTCCCGACCGTGGAGCGCGCCCCGGTACACATCGGGAACTGCGTCTTCATCGGCGCCGGGGCCGTCGTCAACATGGGCGTGCGGATCGGCGACCACAGCGTCGTGGGCGCCGGCGCGGTCGTCAGCAAGGACGTCCCGCCGCACACCGTGGTCGGCGGGGTCCCGGCACGACCGATCGCCACGGTGCACATCGAGGCCGGCGAGGTGACGTTCCGGCCGCTGGAACAGGCCTCGTCGTAGGTCGGTCCAGAAACCGACGACGGGGCGGGGGCACCGGATCGGTGCCCCCGCTCCGTCGTCCGTCGGGCCGGTCGCCCGCTGCGGCGGCCCGGGAGGGGTCAGACCAGGACGGGCGCCGAGGCCACCACCGCGCCGACGACGCGGTGGGCCGGCATGATCGACGCCCGCTCCTGCGCGGCGTCCACCCGGCCCTCCACCAGGTCGACGAAGCGGTCGAGCTGGGCGGCCAGCGGCTCACCCATCTGCACCAGCGTCGGGATCTCGATGACGGTCTGCTGCCGGTAGCCCGGCCCGTCCTCGGTTGCCGCCTCGGCGTCGACGTGTCGGTAGATGGTCACGCTCTGGCGGAGCAGGTCGACCTCGATCGCCCGGTCCACCTCGGTGATGCGCAGGCTGCGGATCTTCTGCTGCCCGATCCGGGAGGCCGACACCGACGCCATCCGACCGCCGGCGAAGGACAGCAGGCTCTCGGCCATGTCCTCGGCGCCCGGCACCGAAGCGGGGTGGAAGTAGCCGAGCGTGGCATCGACGGCCGTCGGCTCGTCCCCGATCAGCCGCAGGGCGATGTCGACGTCGTGGACGAGCAGGTCCCACGCGACGCCGGTCTTGATCCGGGGCGCGTACGGCGAGTGCCGGACGGCACTGACGTGCACCGGCTCGCGGGTCAGCTGCGCAGCGGTGACCACCGCGCTGTTGTAGCGCTCCAGCAGGCCGCACATCAGCGGAAGGTCGGCCTTCTCCGACGCGTCCACGATCTCCTGGCTCTTGGCCAGGTCGTCGGCGACCGGTTTCTCCACCAGCAGGGGGAGGCCGGCGTCGATGACCTGCAGGGCCAGGCCGTGGTGGGCGTGGGTGGCCGCCGCGATGATGACCGCGTCGATGCCGGAGAGGCCGTCGAGGTCGGGGGCCCAGGCAGCACCGAAGCGGTCGGCGACGGTGCGGCCGACCTCCTGGCGCGGTTCGACCACGACGGCGAGGTCGGCGCGGCCGGAGTTGTGCAGGACCCGGGCGTGGAGGGAGCCCATGGACCCGGTTCCCACGACGGCGATCGACGGACGGGCCACGGTCAGGCTCCCAGCACTCGGCGGACGGACTCGACGATCGTGTCGAGGTGCTCTTCGGTCAGGTGCTGGTGCACCGGCAGGGACAGACAGCGTCGGGCCACCGACGCCGCCACGGGCACGTCCTCGATCACCACGCGGGGGTCGTCGCGGTAGCAGTCGTAGTCGAAGACGGCGCGCGGGTAGTAGATGCCGGCACCGATCCCGGCCTCAGCGAGGTCGGCGACCACGCGGTCCCGGTCGATGGACTCGTCGAGCAGGACGGTGTACTGGTGCCAGACGTGCGAGCGGCCGGGCAGTTCGCCGGGCGTGATGACGCCCGCGATGCCGCCGAGGCCGGCCGTCAGGCGAGCCGCGTTCTTCTTCCGCTGCTCGACGATCTCGTCCATCCGCCCGATCTGGGGGATGCCGACGGCGGCCTGGAGGTCGGTCATCCGGTAGTTGTGGCCCGCCATCTCGTACTGGTAGCGCTGCCGCATGCCCTGGTTGCGCAGCACCCGCAACCGGTCGGCGACCGCGTCGTCGTCCGTCGTGATCATCCCGCCCTCACCGGTGGTGAGGTTCTTGGTGGCATAGAAGGAGAAACAGCCGATGCCGAACGCGCCCGCCCCCCTGCCTTCGTAGGTGGCGCCGTGCGCCTGCGCCGAGTCCTCGACGACGTGAAGGCCGCGGTCGCGCGCGATGTCCATGAGCGGACCCATGTCGGCGGTCTGCCCGTAGAGGTGGACCGGCATGAGCACCTTCGCGCGGTCCCCCACGCGCTCGGCCACGGCGGCCGGGTCGACGGCGAAGTCGCTCTGGCGGATGTCGGCGAAGCGGGCGGTAGCACCGGCCTCGAGGATCGCGTTGAGCGTCGCCACGAAGGTGAAGGGAGAGGTGACCACCTCGTCACCGGGTTGGAGGTCGAGGACCTGCAGCGCGGCCACGAGGGCCGTCGTCCCGTTGTTGACGGCCACGGCGTGCCGAACGCCGACGACCTCCGCGAAGGCGTCCTCGAGGCGCTTGACCATCGGCCCCTGGGCGATGACGCCGGACCGGATGACCTCGAGGACGAGGGGCTCTGCTTCACGGACGTCGACCACACTGATGGGGATCACGACAGCTGCTTCCGTTCGGTGCGTGTAGGACTGACCCCGTTACGGTAACCGCGGTCCCATCACACCCCGCGTGATACGGACTCAACCGTCACACTCGCCCCTCCCACCGCAGCAGGGCCGCCGATGCCCTGCGTCACCTCTCGCCGAGGGGCCGACGGAAGCCGGTCCGCGACCCGGCACGAAGGAGCCCAGGCATGCCGAACCGGATCCACCACACCGCGGTCGTGGGGCCCGAGGTGGAGCTCGGCACGGGCAACGTCGTCGGGCCCTACGCCGTGCTCGTGGGCCCGTGCCGCATCGGCGACGACAACTGGATCGGCCCGCACGTCGTCCTCGGGTCACCCCCCGAGATCCGCGGGCACGACCACGGTGCGGCCTGGGACGGCGAGCTCGTCGGGTGCGGCGTCGAGGTCGGCAGCCGCACCACGCTGCGGGAGTACACGACCGTGCACTCGGGGTCGGCGAGCACGACCCGTATCGGGTCCGACTGCTTCGTGATGAACAAGGTGTACGTCGGTCACGACGGGAACGTCGGGGACGGCGTGACCATGGCCTCCACGGTCACCCTCGGCGGCCACGTGACGGTCGGAGACCGGGCCAACTTGGGGCTGGGCGCCACGGTGCACCAGCGACGCGTGATCGGCCCCGGGGTGATGTTGGGCATGGGTTCCGTGGTGACCCGTGACATCCCTCCCTACGCCAAGGCCTTCGGCAACCCGGCGCGGCTGCAGGGCGTCAACTCCGTGGGGATGAGCCGCCAGGGCATGGACGACGCCGACATCGGGCGGCTGGCCGAGCTCTACGGCTCCGGCGCCGACATCGCGACCGACTGGCCCGCGTCGCCTCCCCTGGAACCCGCGCTCGAGTGGTGGCGGAGGCACGCAAGCGCCTCGTGAGGGTGCTGTGACTACCGATTGCGACCAACGGTGTCGGGCGCGAATTCCGCTGTTAGCCTCGGTGAACGGCGCTGGTCTGCTCCCCCTACGCGGGCCCTGCCCCGGAGGAGAGAACTCGTGGCTATCGACACTGCCGTCCCCCCGCAAGCGGCGGAAGCACCGTCCCGGTCTCACCGGGCGCTGCTGCTGAAGACCGTCCGCGCCGCCCTCGCGATCGCCATCGCGGCATCGATCGTCTACGCGGTCATCCGCCTGTGGCCGGACGTCCGGGACACGCTGCTGTCGCTGAACGGCTGGACGATCGCCGCCTCGTTCGCCGCGGCGCTCGGGGCCATCGCGGCGAACGTCAAGGCGTGGCAGGCCGTGCTCCGGGAACTGGACCACGAGGTCGCGACCGTCGAGGCCGGACAGATCTACCTCGTCGGCCAGCTCGGCAAGTACCTGCCGGGCAGCGTCTGGGCTTTCGTGCTGCAGATGGAGCTGTCCCTGCGCGCCGGCATCCCGCGGGCCCGCTCCTTCGCCGCCTCGCTGGTCCTGGTGGGCCTGTCCACCACCGCGGCCCTGGTCCTGGGCCTTCTCGGCGTCCCCACGCTCGTGGAGGTCGGGGGTGCCGCGGTCTGGGGCGTCGCCGTGCTCGTCCCCATCGCCCTCGTCTGCGCCATCCCGCCGGTGCTCAGCCGACTGGTCGACCTGTTCCTCCGCATCCTCGGCCGAGCGGGTCTCGGCCACCGCCTGCGGCTCCGCGGGCTCCTCCGGGTCCTGGGCTGGTCGGCGCTGGCCTGGACCCTGTTCGGCGTCCACTTCTACCTCCTCGGCATCGGTGCAGGCAGCGACCTCAGCCCCAGCCTGACCAACGCGATCGGGTCCTTCGCGCTGGCCATGACCGCGGGCCTGCTCGCCGTGGCCTCGCCGTCCGGACTCGGCGTCCGGGAGGCCGTGCTCGTGGCATCGCTGTCGCCGTTCGGTGGCGTGGGCACCGCGCTCGGCGTCGCCCTCGCCTCCCGGCTGATCCTCACCGTCGCCGACGTGCTGGCCGCCGGGACGGCGGCGTGGTCGGCTCGCGGTGTCCGCGCTGTGTCACCACCGGGTGTGCCCCAGCCGACGCTGTGAGCCCCTCGGCACCCCGGGTGGAGTGGCTCCGGGCCGGACCGCCGGCGTGTTCCCGCTCGCCTTCCCGCGCGTCGGTGTCGCCGGTTCCGTCCGACCGGGTCCACCATGGCCGCGGCCGGGGTGGTCCCGCCCCTCGCGGGCACCGGTCGGCGCGGACGACATGCACGACGAGCTCCGGGCTGCTCACCGGGTCGGAGCCGGAACCACCAGCCGTGCCGGCTGAGCCGAACCGCACACGAAAGTGACGCCCATGACCGACAACGCGCCCCTCACGGGTCCGGCCGCCGCGCCGGGTACCGGCCCGCTGGTCAGTCTCGTGGTCCCCGCCTTCAACGAGGCCGAGAACGTCGCCGGCCTGGTGGAGCTCGCCCAGGCCATCGACCTGGCCAACCCGGGGCATCGGTTCGAGCTCGTGGTCGTGGACGACGGCTCCGTCGACGGGACACCGGAGTTGCTGCGCGCGGCGCTCGACGGCGGTCCCGTGGACGCCCGAATCATCACCCTGTCGCGCAACTTCGGGTCGCACGCCGCGATCACCGCCGGCTTCCGGGCCGCCCGGGGCGCGTGCGCGATGACGCTCTCGGCCGATCTGCAGGAGCCCCTGGAGGTCATCGGCCGCTTCCTCGCCGCCTGGGAGGCCGGGAACGACGTCGTCTGGGGGGTCCGGGCCACCCGATCGGTGCCCACGGGGCTGGGCAACGCGCTCTCCCGCGCCTTCAGCCGCTGGTTCCACCGTTGGTCGACCATCCCGACCTATCCCGCCGAGGGTCCGTCGATCGTCCTGGTGTCCCGCGCGGTGCTGGACGTGGTGAACGCCATGCCCGAGGCCAACCGCAACGTCTTCGGTCTGGTGGCGTGGTCCGGCTTCGACCAGACCACGGTGGGCTTCGAACAGCTGCCCCGGCCGGCCGGGCGGAGCAAGTGGACGAACGCCAAGAAGATCAAGCTCGTGGTCGACTCGTTCGTCGAGTTCAGCCAGACACCGGCTCGGGTCGCGGGGTACCTGGGTGCCGCACTCTGCGTGCTCGCCACGGTGATGCTGATCGTGGGAGTCGTCGTCGCGGTCACACCCGTCGCGGGGGCTGGGTTCTGGCTCGTCGGCTCCCTGGCCTTGATGGTCGGAGGCCTCAACCTCGGTTTCCTGAGCGTGATGGGCGAGTACGTGTGGCGAGCCGGCGACGACGCCCGCCGCCGGCCGATCTACGTGCTGCGCTCGGTGCACGACGTGGTCGCCCACCGGCCGCGGGTGGACAGGGACGCCACGGTCGCGTGGAACGGCCGCGTCGACGTCGCCACGACGGCCCGGATGACGGCCGAGGCCACGCGCGGTTGACCACCATCGGCTGGGCGCCCTGACGGACGGCTCGGGCCGAGCCTGGCCGGGGCCGTCCGGCGTCTGCGGCTCAGCCGGCCACGCGCGACCCGTGCCGGCCGGCGACGACCTCCAGCCGGGTGGGGATGCGGGTGCGCAGCTCCTCGAGGTGACTGATGACACCGACCGTCCGGCCGCCGCGGCGCAGCTCGTCGAGCACGTTCATCACCGCGTCGAGGGCCCGCGCGTCGAGCGTGCCGAACCCCTCGTCGACGAAGAGCGTGTCCATCTGGACGCCGCCGGCCTCGGCGGTGACGACGTCGGCGAGCCCGAGGGCGAGGGCCAGCGACGCCATGAAGCTCTCCCCGCCGGAGAGGGTCTTGGTGGGACGCCGGGTGCCCGTGTACTCGTCGAAGACGTCCAGGCCCAGGCCGCCGCGGGCGCCGTGCCGGGCCTGCGCGTCGCTGTGCAGGAACGTGTAGCGGCCGTCGGACATCTCCTGCAGCTGCCGGCTGGCGACCTCGGCGACCTGCTCGAGGCGGGCGGCGAGCACGAAGGACTGCAGCCGCATCCGCAGCGTGTTGCCGCCGCGGCCGTTGACCAGGTCGGCCAGGGCGGAGACCCGACCGGCCCGGGCGTGGCGCTCGGCGAGCTCCACCTCGGCGGAGACGACCTCGCCGGCCAGCACGTCGAGGGCTCCTGTGCAGCGGCGGGCCTGGTCGAGTGCGGCGACGGCCTCCTCCCGGCGGGCGGTCAGCTCCGCGCAACGCTCCTGGAGGGCGGGGACGTCGGGCCGCTCGGGCAGGTCGGTCAGCTCGGGGTCGGCGAGGGTGCCGGCGACGACCGAGCGGGCGTCGTCGTGCTCCCGGAGCCGTCGCTCGAGAGCCGTCAGCTCGCCCGCGTCCAGCAGAGCGTCCGCGGCGTCGAGGAGGTCGGCGAACGTGGCTGCGGCGGCGCGCGCTCCCGCTGTCTCGCGTGCGGTCTCGGCGGCGGCCCGGTCGCGCAGCTCCTCGGCCACGGCCGCGACCACGGCCTCGCAGCGCTCCGCGGCCTCGGTCAGCCGCCGCACCCGCGCCGGCAGGTCGGCGTCGTTCCCGCGGGCGGCGTCGAGCCGGGCGGTGAGCTCGGCCAGGGTCTCCTGGCGGCCGTCCCGCTCGGCGGTGCGCCGCTGCAGCTCCTCCCGGTCGGCGGCGAGCGCGACGGCTGCCGCATCCCGGCCCGCCTCGCGCGCGGCCAGCTCTCGGCGGGCGGCCTCGGCGGCGGCCAGCGCGGCGGCCCGCTCCTCGGTGCGGCGCAGCTCGAGAACCGGCTGCAGCCGGAAGGCGGGCCGTCTCACGCCGACCTGACGATGCGGTTGAGCCACGCCCACGACTCGCCGGCCGGGGTCAGCTCGCCGGTGGGCTGCTGCAGGAACGACTCGATCGCCGGCGCGAGCTGTCGGGCCCGGTCGACCAGCGGGTCGGTGCCCGCCTGGTAGGCGCCGATCTCGATGAGCTCCTTGACGTCGCGCAGCGCGCCCAGGAGCCGGCGCACCTCGCGGGCGTCGGCCATCTGCGGCGGCGGGACGACCGCGGTGGCCACCCGGGAGATCGACTCCAGTACGTCGATCGCGGGGAAGTGGCCGGCGGTGGCCAGCTTGCGGGTGAGCACCACGTGCCCGTCGAGGATGGAGCGGGCGGTGTCGGCGATCGGCTCGTTGTGGTCGTCGCCGTCCACCAGCACGGTGTAGAGCCCGGTGATCGAGCCGACCGACGCCGTCCCGGCCTTCTCCAGCAGCTTCGGCATCATCGCGAAGACGCTCGGCGGGTACCCGCGGGTGGCCGGCGGCTCGCCGGCCGACAGGCCGACCTCGCGCTGGGCCATCGCCGTGCGGGTGATCGAGTCCATCATCAGCAGCACGTCGCGGCCCTGGTCGCGGAACCCCTCGGCGATGCGGGTGGCGACGAACGCCGCCTTGAGCCGCACCAGCGGGGGCTCGTCGGAGGTGGCGACGACGACGACCGTGCGCGCCATCCCCTCCGCGCCGAGGTTCTCCTCGAGGAACTCGCGCACCTCGCGGCCCCGCTCGCCGATCAGCCCGATGACCCGGACGTCGGCGTCGGTGCCGCGGGTGATCTGGGCCAGCAACGTCGACTTCCCCACGCCGGAGCCGGCGAAGATGCCCAGCCGCTGGCCCTTGCCGCAGGGGACGAGGGTGTCCAGGGCCCGGACGCCGAAGGTCAGCGGCTCCTCGACGCGGGTGCGCGACAGCGCGTGCGGCGTCTCGCTGGCCAGGTCGACGAACTCCAGCGACGGGTCCAGCGGCGGGCCGCCGTCCACCGGCCGGCCCAGGCCGTCGAGCACCCGGCCGAGCAGCGCCTCGCCCACCGGCACCTGCAGCGGCATGCCGGTGGCCCGCACCCGCGCGCCGGCGTGCACGCCGGAGAGCTCGCCGAGCGGCATGCAGGTGAGCCGCTCGCGGGCGACGGCGACGACCTCGGCGAGCAGGCCACCGCGCGGTGACGGGTTGATCTCCACCAGGTCGCCGACGGCGGCCGGAACCCCCTCGACGGAGAGGGTCAGGCCCATCGCGCCGACGACCGAGCCGGTGACCTGCGGGCGGGCCGCCGCGCGGGCGCGGTCGAGCAGCCCCGTGGTCACGGGGCCAGCACCGCCCGGACCCGCTCGAGCGCGGCGCCCAGCTGCGCGTCGACGCGGCAGGAGCCGGTCTCGGCGACCGCGCCGGCGCGCTCGACGGAGAGGTCGCCGACGACCCGCACCGTGTCGGGCAGCTCGGCCAGCGCCTCGGCCGGGATCTCGGCGAGGTCGTCGGGGTGCAGCCGGACGACGGTGGGCGCGTCGGCCGGGCACAGGGTCAGCGCCCGGCGGACGGCGTCCATCACGGGCGAGTCGGCGAGGGCGAGCTCGCGGCAGAGCAGGTCCTCGACGAGGGTCAGCACGATCGTGACGACCGAGTCGCGGACGTCCTCGGCGACCGGGAGGGCGGCCTCCTCCAGCCGGGTCACGGCCGCGCCCAGCGCCGCGGTGGCCGAGACCAGCCGCCGCTCCCAGCGGGCCTGCACCTCGGCCAGGCGCGCCTCGGCGGCCCGCTCGGCCTCGGCGACGACGGCGCCGGCGGCCTGGACACCCTCGGCGTGGCCGACGGCGTAGCCCTCCTGGCGGGCGTGCTCGCGCAGCCGGGCCAGCTCCTCGGCGTAGACGTCGCCGAGGCGGAAGGAGGGGCGACCGTTCGGCACCGGCACGTCGGCCGCGCGGCGCACCGTCGTCCGCCGCTCGCCGGTCGGCTGCGCCGGCACCGGGACCGCCCGTGTGTACGGGGCGCGCGGCGCGGCCTGCGCGGCGGTGCCGCCGCGCAGCAGCGCGGACTCCCGCGGTGCACGACCGGTGCGGGCGCTCGTCACCGAGCCTTCGCCGGCCCCGTCCAGGGACCCGCCCCGAGCTTGCGAGGGGTGGGGAGGGCGGGGTCCTTCAAGGGGTCCTCTTTCAGGCGACGAAATCGTCCTCACCGCCCCGCGAGATGGTCAGCACGCCCTGCTCCTCCAGGGTGCGGATGACGCCGACGACCTTGGCCTGGGCCTCCTCGACGGTCCGGGTGCGCACCGGGCCGAGCAGCTCGATCTCCTCGGCGAGGTTCTCGGCCGCACGCTCCGACAGGTTCCGGACGACCTTGTCCCGGACGTCGGGGCGCACGCCCTTGAGCGCGGTCGCCAGGTCGTTGGCCTCGACCTCGCGCAGCACCAGCTGCAGCGAGCGGTCGTCGATGGTGACGATGTCCTCGAAGACGAACATCTGCGCGCGGACCTGCTCGGCGAGCTCGGGGTCGGTGCTGTCGAGCCACTCGAGGATCGAGCGCTCGGTCGGCCGCGGCGAGCGGTTGATGATCTCGACGAGGGTCTCGACGCCGCCGACGGTGCTCATGTCCTGGTGGGCCAGTAGCGAGCCCATGCGGCGGCCGAGCTCCTCCTCGACGAGGCGGACCATCTCCGGGGAGGTGCGGTCCATGGTCGCGATGCGGTGCGCGACCGCGGCCTGCTGCTCGGGCGCGAAGCCGGAGAGCACCTCGGCCGACTGCGCGGCGGTCAGGTGCGCCAGCACCAGTGCGATGACCTGCGGGTGCTCGTCCTTGAGGAAGGTCACCAGCTGGCGGACGTCGGCGTTGCGCAGCGAGGCGAAAGGCACCTCGGTGTAGACGACGTTGAGCCGGGACAGGATGCCGTCGGCCTTGTCCTCGCCGAGACCCGCCGCGAGGATCTCGCGGGCGAACTCCACGCCGCCCCGCCCGACGAACCGCTGGGCGGTCATGAGGTGGTGGAACTCCTCGAGGACGCCGTCGACGTCGTCGGGCTCGACCGTCCCGAGCTTCATCAGCTCGCGGGTCACCAGCTCGACCTCGCGCGGGCGCATCTTGGCCAGCAGCGCGCCGGCCTCCTCCTTGGACAGCTGCGCGATGAACACGGCCGCCTTGCGCAGGCCCGGCATCGCCGCTGGCTGCCGCACCGCCGGCAGGACGGCGGTCTGCTGGGGAGCCGGGACCATCCCGACCATCTGCTCGACGGACGCCAGCGTCATGCCTTGCCTCCGGTCCCGCTCTCGCTCAACCAGCCGCGCAGCATGGCGGCGACCTCGTCGGGCTTCTCGCTGACCATGGCGGCGATCTCCCCACGGACCCGGGCCCGCTCGGCGGCCTCGAGCTCCAGCGCGGCGTTGTCGGCGACCGGCACCGCCCGCGTGCTCTCGATGCGGATGCGGTCGAGCTCGGCCAGCACGTCGTCGGTGAGCTCCAGCGGCTCGTAGTCGTCCTCCTCGCCGTACTCCCGGCGCCGGGAGCGCAGCCAGACGACGAGGACGAGCAGGGCGATGCCGAGGGCGATGCCACCGGTCTTGACCATCGACCACAGCTGGGCCTGGCGCTCGGCCTCCGCGGCCGCGGCCAGCTCCTCGGCCGCCCGGTCGGCGGCGGTGGTGTCGAACGCCATCGAGGCGACGGTGATGTCGTCACCGCGCGCGACGTCGAGGCCGACGGCGTTGCCGACGAGGTCCTGGATCTGCGCCTGGTTGAGGTTGCCGGCGACGGCCTCGTCCATGACGACGGAGACGGTGAGCCGGTTGATCGTGCCTGGCGCGGCCTCGACGGTCTCGACGACCGTGCCGACGGCATTGTTCGAGGTCGTGGACTCCTTGTTGTAGGAGGACTCCCCGGCCCCGCCCGCGGCGTCGGGCTGGTTCTCCGGCCCGAGGACGCCGCCGACGGCGGCGCCGTTGCCGGTGTACTCCTCGGTCGTCGTGCTCTCCGAGATGGGCGGGGTGCCCTCCTCGTAGACGTGGGTCTCCGAGGTGGTGTTCCGCTGGTCGAGGTCCAGGTCGGCGCGCACCGAGACCCGGGCCCGGCCGGGGCCGAGGATCGGGTCGAGGACGGCCTGGGCGTTGGCCGCGAGCCGGGCCTCGTAGTCCTGCTCCATCTGCGACCGGGCGTCGCCGGCGGCGGCGGTCACGCCCTGGCCGGGGGCGGAGAGCACCGCACCGGAGGAGTCGGCGACGGTGACCTGCTCGGGGTCCATGCCCTCGATGCTCGAGGAGACCAGGTTGGTGACCGCCTGCACCTGGCCGCTGCCCAGCGACGTGCCCGGCGCCAGGTCGAGCAGTACCGAGGCGGTGGGCTCCTGCTCGTCGGACACGAAGACCTCGTCCTCGGGCAGGGCCACGTGCACCACCGCGGTGCGCACGCCCTCCAGCGACTCCAGGGTCTTGGCCAGCTCGTCCTGCAGGGCGCGCTGGTAGGAGACCTGCTGCTGGAACTCGCTGGTGGTGATCCCCTGCTCGTCGAGCAGCGCGTACCCGGTGTCGTTGCCTGCGGGCAGGCCCTTGCCGCTCATCGACAGCCGCAGGTCGTAGACCTGCTCGTTGGGCACCATGATCGTCGCGCCGCCGTCGGCGAGCTCGTAGGCGACGCCGGCGGCGCCCAGCTCCTCGACGATCGCCGACGCGTCGGTGGAGGCCAGGTTGGAGAACAGCGGGGCGTAGGTGGGGGCGGTGATCCACCGGTAGAAGAAGAACCCGCCGAGGACCAGCCCCACGGTCAGGAGGCCGATGACGACCCGCTGACCCAGGCTGATCGTGGACAGCGCGGAGCGGATGCGCTCCAGCGGCCCGGCGAGGGCGGCAGGCATCAGACCGGCATCCTCATGATCTCGTTGAAGGCCTCGACGGCCTTGTTCTTGAGGGTCACGACCATCTCGGTGGCGAGCTTCGCCTCGTTGGCCGCGATCATGTAGTCGTGCACGTCGCGCAGGTCGCCGGTGGCGGCCTGGACCGCGAGGGCGTCGGACGTCGACTGCACCGACTGCAGCCGGTCGACCGACGACGCGAGGACGGCGGCGAAGCCCCCGTCGCCGGCCGCGGTCGCCGGGGCGGCGGCGTCGGCGCCGGTCGTCCCCGAGAGCCCGCCGACCGCGGGGATCGCGGACGGGAACGAGATGCCGCCGATGGGCGAGGTCATGTCAGCCCTTCCCGAGCGCCAGGGCGGCCTGGTAGGCGGTGGTGGCGCGCTCGACGACGGCGAGGTTCGCCTGGTAGCCGCGCTGCGCCATGATCAGCTGGGTCATCTGGTCGCCCAGGTCGATGTCCGGATACCTGACGTAGCCGTTGGCGTCGGCGAGCGGGTGGTCCGGCTCGTGGACCAGCCGGCCCTCGGCGCTGCCGTACTCGGCCCGGGCCACGCGGACGCCGCCCTCGCCGGATCCGTAGTCGACCGCCTGCGCCACGATCAACCGCTCCTGGAACGCGTCCTGGTCGGTCGAGGTGACGTTGTTGATGTTGGCGATGTTGTCGGAGACGGCGTCCAGCCACTTGCGGTGGACGAGCAGCCCGGAGCCGGAGATGCCCAGCGAGTCGAAGACGCTCATCGTCACGCCGTCCGCAGTGCGGTGCGCATGACGTCGTACTTGCCGCCGAGGGCGCCCAGCGCCAGCTGGTAGCGCAGGCCGGTCTCGGTGGCGATGACGGTCTCGGCGTCGAGGTTCACGTTGTTGCCGTCCATGCGGGTCGGCTCCAGCGAGCGGCGCACCGTGGCCGTCGAGGCGGCCGACGTCCGGCCGTCGGACAGCGCGCCGCGCAGGCCGGACTCGAAGTCGACGCGGCCGGCGAGGAAGCCTGGCGTCTGCAGGTTCGCGATGTTGTCGGCGGTGACCCGCTGCCGCTGGGCGAGCCCGTTGAGAGCGGTGTGCAGGGCCGACGAGGTGACGTCCCCGATCATCGGGCGGTTCCTCGGGCAGAGCAGCGGGACACGATCGGCCTCCGGGTACGCAGGAGGCACTCGCGAGCGAGTGCAGGGTCCGCCGATCCGTGGCGAGGGGTGCGCTCTCCGTGCTCTGCAGTCATCGGCGTCCGCCGCGACCGGGGTGACCAGGTTCCACGACTCGAGTGACCGGAATCGGCCGATGAGGTGAACGCGTCGCGTGTGACGGGAGGGATTCTCCGGAGCGATCAGGACGTCGACCACGACGCCCAGGCTGGTGACGCCGATGGCGGTGGGGGTCCTCCGACTGGTCCGGATGCCGCCGGTGCTCCGGCCGGGCTCGCCCTGGTTGGTGTGTGGTGCTCTCGTCCACTGCTAGGTTGGGCCCGATGTCCCGGGCAGCAGGTTCCGCGGGCCCTCGCGCGCCCCGTGAGGAGGGGCTGTCGTCGGGCGGATCAGGAACTCAGCGACGCAAGCGGGTCGCCATTCTCGTCGTCCTCCTGCTCATGGTCTTCACCGGCATTCGACTCACCGACGAGCCAGGCATGGCCGTCTCCCTGTATGCGCTGATCCCGATCCTGCTCGGAGTCTTCTGGTTCGAGCTGCGCGGTGGACTGCTGACCGCAGCGGGCGCGATGCTGGTGTTCCTGCTGGACGAGTTCCTCACCTCGAACTCTTACCTGATCGGCACCCATCTGGGTGTGGCTGCCGTCAATCGGGCGCTGGTCTTCTTCGGCGTCGCCTGGCTGGTCACCCGATTGCTGCGGCGCGAACGAACTCTCGCCCTTCGGGTCCACCGGCAGGAGTTCGAGCTGGCCGAGTTGGAGTCACTGCGCTCTGCGTTGACACCGCCGCAGGTGATGGAGCGGCCGAACCTGCACCTGGCGACGTCTTTCACTCCCGCCGAGGGAGTGGTGGCCGGTGACTTCTACCTCGTCGTGGAAGGTCCTCGAGGTAGCACCATCGTCGTGGTCGGCGACGTCGTGGGACACGGGCTCGATGCCGCCCGGTGTGCCACGTTCGTGCGCACGGCGATGTCCACCTTCGCCCAGTTCACCGGCGACCCGGTGCAGCTGTTGCGACTCGCCAACTCCGCGTTGGTGGAGAACGGTCCGGACGCCTCTCGCTTCGTCACCGCGGTCTGCGTCAACATCGGCCCGCCGGGACACGGCGTCCGTTGGGCCGCAGCCGGTCACGACGCCCCCTGGGACCTCGACACCGGGAAACCGCTGACCGGTGCCAGGGTCGGTGTGCCGTTGGGAGTCAGCGGGGAGATCCTCGACCTGGAGGCCGGACATGCCCCGCTACTGCCGGGAACCGGCGTCCTGTTCTTCACCGACGGCCTCACCGAGGGGCGCACGGTCCAGCGGGCCCCCGGCCGCTCGGTGGAGCTCTTCGGTGAGGAACGTGCTCGGGAGGTCATCCTGGCCAACTCCGGCCGTCCCGTGGACCAGGTGGTCGCGGCGCTGGTGTCCGCCGTGACCGCGTTCGCCGATGAGACCCTGGCCGACGACCTCTGCGTGGTCGCCGTTCGGGTTCACCCGTCCCCGCAGGCCACCCAGGACTTGGTGCCTCAGCCCACCCCAGCCTCGGATCACGTCCGGGACACGACGCGACGGCCGGAGGCAGAGGCCGTGTGATGAGCACGGTTCAGCGCGGCTCCACCCGCGCAGACCCGTCGCCGCACGCGCGAGACCCCCGTGGCCGCAGGGCCACGGGGGTCTCGGAGGAAGGGGACTACAGCACCCGGTCGATGTACGAGGCGACCGGGCGGGACAGGCCGTAGGACATCTTGGCGGCGACGTCACGCTGCCGCCGGGACTGGACGATCCGCTCGACGAGCTCCTCGGCGACGGCGAGCTGGTGCTGCAGCAACCGGGCGGCGCGCTCCCGCAGGTCCTCGGGCACCGGGCCCAGGCCCGACGGCGGGACCCAGTCCTCGGCGCGGCGCCCCCAGGCGGCGATCTCGTCGTCCCGGTCGGACCGGAGGGTCGACTCGGCGGCGAGCACCTCGCCCTCGAGCTCGTCGAGGACGGTGGCCCAGTCGCGGGAGGCCTCCTCGCCGCCGGCCGCGGAGGGCCGCCCGGGAGTCATGCGGAGGTGGCGGCCAGGGTGGCGGCCGCCTGCCGCCACGCGTCCCGGAGCGGCTCGGCGATCTGCCGGCAGGCCGACACGCGGTTGCGGTCACCCTTCACGCCGGCCTGGACCAGCTCGGTGATCATCCAGCTGTAGAGCGCGGCCAGCCGGGGACCGCCCTCCCAGGCGTCCACGCGAAGGCTCTCGCGGAGCTCGAAGACGATGTCCTGCGCGTGCTGGATCTGCGCGCCGGCCTCGGCGCGGTCGCCGGCGCCGAGGGCGATCTCGGCCCGCTCGAGGTCGAGCACGAGCCGGTCGTAGAGCATCACCAGGATCCGCTGCGGTGACGCCGTCGCGACCGAGTCGCCGAGATAGCGGGAACGGAGAGAGGCAGTGCTCATCGGGCAGTCTCCAGGGGAAGGCGGGGGATGGTGAGAGGATCGGCCGGGCGGCCGTCAGCTTGAGCGGGGCAGTGAGGCGATCTGGCCGGCGAGCCAGGACGACTGCTGCTGCAGGGATCCGAGGGCGGTCTCCATCGCAGTGAACTGACGGGTGAGGAGCTGCCGACGCCTGTCGAGCCGGACGTCCCAGGCTTCGATCTGGTCCTGGAGATCGTCGGCCTGGCCGTCGCGCCCCTTGGCCAGCAGGGTCAGCGTGCCGGTGGACGAGTCGGAGGCGGCCTCGGCCACGGCGAGCAGTCGCTGCGCCACTCCGGGGACGATGTCGTCGGCGTTGCCCGAGACACCGTCGGGGCCCGGGCCGGCCGGGCCGCCGGCGGCGAGCCGCCGGGCGCGAGCAGGGTCGTCCGCCAGCGCGGTGGTGAACGTCGCCTTGTCGAAGAGGATCGTGCCGTCCCTGTTCAGCTGGAGCCCGATGGTGGCCGGCGAACCGTCGGCGCCGACGGCGAGGGAAGCAGCCTCCAGGACCCGGCTGGTCAGCCCGCGCAGGGCGCTGTCCCCCTTCAGGGTGGCGGCAGGGCCACCCTTGGGGTCGGTGCGGACCGTGATCTCGCTCAGCGCCCGGTTGGCCGCGTCCACGAGCGCCTGCATCGTGGTCGCGGCCACGTCCGGGTCGCCGGCGACCTTCACCGTGACCGCGGTCTCCGGCTTGCTGACCGTGATGGTCACGCCGCTCATCACGCCGGTGAAGGTGTTGGTCGGGGAGACGATGTCGTACGCCCCCGTCCCACCACCCACGGTCAGCGTGGCGTCGACGCCCTGCGTCACCGTGGCGAAGTCGTCGGGAGGGTCGAGCAGTGCCAGGTTCGCCGGATTCCGCAGGTCGAAGACCGCCGCGGAGCCGGAGGCGTCGGCGGTGACCTGCAGCCGGTACTTGCCGGGGGACACCTGCACCGCCGTGGCCGACAGTCCGAAGGAGCTGTCGTTGACGGCCGTCACGGCGTCGGCCAGTGTTCCGCTCCCGCCCACGGTGATCGTCCCCTTGACCGCGCCGCCGGCGTCGAGGACCTCCAGCTTCGAGAAGCCGGCGGAGTCGGTCGTGGCCGCGTAGGTGGCGGCGCCGATCACCGAGTGCGAGGTCGCGGTGTTCTTCACGTCGAAGGTCAGCGAGCCCGTGGGGGCGCCGGCATCGGTGGAGGCGGTGACGCTGCTGGCGGTGCTCGTCGCCTCGACCGCCGTCCACGTCTCCGTCTTCGCCAGGGCCTCGGCGGCGGTGCGCAGGGCGTCGAAACGGCCGTTGACCGAGCGGTAGGCCGACGCGGCGGCCTCGGTGAGGGAGAGTCGGGTCTTCAGCGCGGTCTGGGGCGCCGCTTCGGCCCGTAGCAGCTGGCTGATCAGGGTGCTGGTGTCCAGCCCGGAGACCAGGCCGCCGACGCTCATCGTCATGTTCGGGGCCTCCGGGCTCCGTGTGCTCGTGGACGGTCAGGGTGCCAGTGAGGGGGGAGGCCGGCGGCCTCCCCCCTCACTGGTGGTACTCGGTCGTTCGGTCGGCCAGGGTCAGCCGAGCAGCTGCAGGACGCCCTGCGAGCTCTGGTTGGCCTGGGCCAGCATCGCCGTGCCGGCCTGCGACAGGATCTGCGACCTGGTGAAGGCCACCATCTCCAGGGCCATGTCGGTGTCGCGGATGCGGCTCTCCGACGCGGTCAGGTTCTCGACGGTGGCGTTGAGGTTGTTGATCTTGTGCTCGAGCCGGTTCTGCACCGCACCGAGCTTGGCGCGCTCGGTGGAGACGTCTCCGATGGCGTCACCGATGGCGGTGATCGCCGCGGAGGCGCTGGACGCCGAGGAGATGTTGCCCGAGGCGCCCAGGGCCGACGCGCTCATGTTGCCGATGGTGACCTCGAGGGTCTCACCGGCGTTCGACCCGACCTGGAAGTTCTTGGACGAGTAGCTACCGTCGAGCAGCTCGGTCCCGTTGAAGGTGGTCTTGCTGGCGATGTCGTCCAGCTCGGACTTCAGGGCCTGGAACTCGGCGTCGGCCTTGGCCTTGTCCTCGTCGCTCAGGGCACCGTCGTTGGCCGCCTGCACGGCGAGGTCGCGCATGCGCTGCAGGATCGAGTGCGTCTCGGTGAGGGCCCCCTCAGCGGTCTGGACGACGGAGATGCCGTCCTGCGCATTGCGGACGGCGACCTTGAGGCCACCGATCTGCGAGCGCAGGCCCTCCGAGATGGCCAGGCCGGCGGCGTCGTCGGCGGCCCGGTTGATGCGCAGACCGCTGGACAGCTTCTCCAGCGACTTGGCCATCGCGCCGTCGGTGACGTTCAGGTTCCGGTAGGCGTTGAACGCGGCGATGTTGTTGTTGACGCGCAGACCCATGGTGTTCCTCCTTGGAATGGGGTCGGTCCGGTTTCCGCTGCATCCGTGCTGCGGCCTTGCAGAGGTGGTTACGGCCGGGGGTGGGCCGACCTTGAGGCGAACCGCAGGAGATTTCTCGCGGGCCTCCCCCGGACGGGTCGAGCACGCCGGTGGGGCGGGACGGGCGCGTGGGGCGCAGGGGGTGCACGGGATGCCGGACGGCGTGTCATCGGCGCGTGGACGGCACGGCAGGACGCCGGCGGTGATGGTGGGCAGGCCGCGGGGTCCGGCGTCCGGTGGGACGCAGACCCCCACTCTCCGATCCCCCCGCCCGGGCGGCGATGCCGCGGGGCGATGGAACCAGCGCCCGGCACCCGGGCGCCGTGAGGACGTCTTTCGACCATGAACGTGCTGTTGTGCACCACCGTCTTCATCGGGTCCCTCTACCACCGCATGTCCGAGCCGGCGCGGGCGGTCGAGGAGGCCGACCTCGGCATCCGGGTGACGGTCCAGCGGGGTCTGAAGACGACGATGTACCCCGACCCGGAGAACCCGACAGGTCCGATGGTGGTCAAGGAGGTCGACGCCCAGGGCGCCGACGTCGTCGTCCTCCAGCTGCCCAAGACCAGGGAGATGCTCGACTGCCTGCGACTGCTGCAGGCCCAGGGCGTCGCCGTCGTCGTCGAGCTGGACGACCACCTCACCGCCCTGCCGCCGGGCCACCAGGGCCACGACGTCCTGATCCGCAAGGGCGTCGGACGGATCGCCGAGGCCTGTGCCCGGGAGGCCGACTTCGTCACCGTCTCCACCCCCAACCTGCTCAGGGAGTACGCCTCCCGCGGCAACGGCCTGGTGGTGCCCAACGCGATCCCGCGTCGGATCGCCGAGCTGCCGCCCGCCTACGAGCGGGAGCCGGAACGCGTGACGGTCGGCTGGACCGGCACGGTGGGGACCCACCCCTACGACCTGCAGGAGATGGGGTCCGGGCTGCAGCAGGCGCTCGACCGGACCCGCGGTCGGAGCCGGTTCGCGATCATGGGGGGCGGGGCCGACGCCAAGCACCGGCTGCGCCTGGCGGAGGAGCCGCTGCAGATCCCGTGGGTCGAGGACGTCGACGCCTTCGCGACCGCGGTCGGCGAGCGGTTCGACATCGGTGTCGCGCCGCTGCGCATCGACACGTTCAACAACTGCAAGAGCTGGCTGAAAGTACTGGAGTACTCCGCCCGCGGCGTCTTCGCCGTCCGCTCGCCGAGCGCCGAGTACGAACGACTCGGCCTCGGGTACCGGGCCAAGCGGCCCCGGGACTGGGCCAACGGGATCGCTCGGGCGATCGAGGACGCCGACTGGCGCCGTGAGCAGACCGCCGCCGCCCGGGAGCAGGTGCTGGCGCACCACCTGACCGAGCACACCGCCGAGCTGTGGGCCACGGCCTGGCGCAAGGCCCGGGAGCACCGCTCCCGCGCGGACCGCATCGGCGCCTGAGCCCCCACCCGTCGACCCCGAACGAGGAGACCACCATGGAACGGCACGAGCTGCTCACCGCGCTGCACGCGCGGCTGCACCCCCGCAACTACCTGGAGATCGGCATCGACACCGGGGTCAGCATGGCCCTGTCGAAGGTCCCGAGCATCGGCATCGACCCGGCGTTCACCGTGGTCTCCGAGATCGACTGCGACGTCCAGCTCGTGCGGGCGACGAGTGACGACTACTTCCGCCACAACAACCCGACCGAGCGCTTCGGCGGGGACCCGCTGGACCTGGCCTTCATCGACGGGATGCACCTCGCGGAGTTCGCCCTCCGGGACTTCATCTACGTGGAGGCGTACGCCACGCGGACCAGCGTGGTGGTCTTCGACGACATGCTGCCGCGGAACGTGACCGAGGCGGCACGGGACCGGCAGACCGTCGCCTGGACCGGGGACGTGTTCAAGGTGACCCACGTCCTCCAGCGGCTGCGTCCCGACCTCGTCGTCCTCGAGGTCGACACCCAGCCGACCGGGACCGTCGTCGTGCTCCTCCCCGACGCCCGGTCGACGACGTTGGCGGAGCACTACAACGCGATCGAGGCCGCCATGGTGGCCGACACCGACCCGCAGGACGTTCCCGAGCACGTGCTGCGCCGGACCAGGGCGGTCGACCCGCAGCGGCTGATGGAGTGCGGGTGGTGGGAGACGCTCGTGGCCGAGCGCCAGGGGCGTGTCCCGGCCGGGTCGCTCGCCAGGGAGCTCGCGGCCCAGGACTGGACCGCGCTGCGGTCGGGATCGGCCCTCGCCGAGCAGGCCCCTTACGCCTTCCAGCGCTGAGGAAGGACCCCTCTGCCCCCACGCCTCGCGAGCTCGGCGTGGGGCCCTGCAGAGGGGTCGCCCGTCCTCCCACCCTCGCAGGCTGTGAGGACCCGGGACGGGGTCGCCGGGCCGGCCACAGGAACCTCGTCCCCGCACAGCGCAGCGCCCCGGATCCTCGCCGAGGACCCGGGGCGCTGCGCGGTGTGCCGGCTGCCCGGCGCTCAGGCGCTGCGACCGGTCGCCGTCACCCACGGGTTGCGGTGCGGAGGCACCGCCACGGGGCGGGGGTGGGGGAGCGGGGGAGCCGCGGCCGGCGGGGCGTTGCGGCCGGCCACCCGGTCGACGTAGGAGCGCTGCTGGTTGCGCGCCCGCACACCACCGTCCGCCGGCACGGCCCTGCCCTCCCAGACCTCGCTCATCGCCGCGTGCAGCAGGGTCAGCGCGCGGGCGCGCATCTGCGAGACGCGGGAGAGCGTGACGCCGAGGTCGGCGGCGATGTCGGTCAGCGACTCGCCTCCGAAGAAGTTGCGCTCCACGACCTCGTCGAGCCGGTCGGGGAGCTGGCGGATCGCCTCGTGCAGGTACCGGGACCGCTCGTTGCGCAGCAGCGCGCGCTCCGGCGACTCCCCGGTGTCGGGCAGGTCGAGGGAGGCGCCGTCCGGGCCGGTCTCGGCGTCGATGCTCACCATGACGGCGCGGTGGACGTCGACCTGCAGCGAGTCCAGGTCGGTGGTGGCCATCCCGAGGCTCGCGGCGAGCTCCTCGCGCGTGGGCGGGCGGCCCAGCTGGATGGCGAGCGCGTCGGCCGCGGCGTCCGTGCGCCGGGCGGCCGCCCGCACCGACCGGCTGGCCCAGTCGCCGGAGCGCAGCTCGTCGAGGACGGCGCCCTGCAGCCGGGCCAGGGCGTAGGTCGCGAAGGAGGCCCCCGCCGCCGGGTCGAACCGCCGTGCCACCTCGACCAGCGCAACCTTCGCACAGGACAGCAGGTCCTCGCGGCTGACGTGGGCGGGCAGCGAGATGCGCGAGGCCACCGCGTTGACCGCGAACGCGGCCAGCGGCAGGTGCTCGGTCACCAGGGCGTCGACGTCCCGGGACGGGATGTCGCGGGCGTGGACGCCGGCAGCCGGAGCGGCGGGGAGGCGCGAGGCAGAGGCACTGGACCGCAGGGTCGCCTGGGCACGCGATGGGCTCACGCTCCCCTTCTCGGCAGGGCCGGACCCGGACGGCACCCCCTGGTCGGCACGTTGCCGTCCGGACTCGAGCACCTCGGCTCAAGGGCACCCGGGGGCTGCCGAAGCTCCTCGTGAGAACCCGCCGGCAGCACCGACGCCTGCCCCGGGGAATACGGAGGGACGGTGGGGGGCGTGGACTACCAGCACCTGTCGACGTTGCTGTGGCGCGAGCAGGAGCTGCTGGACCTGCTGCTGTTCAAGGCGGAGGAGAAGCAGTACCTCATCGTCACGGGCAAGACCCGCTGGCTGGCGCGGATCGCGCACGAGATCGAGGTCGTGCTCGACCAGCTGCGCACCCTCGAGGTGGAGCGGGCGGCGGCCACCGAGGTGCTCGCCGAGCGGCTCGGGGTGGGGGTCAACCCCTCGCTGCGCAAGCTCGCCGAGGCCGCGCCGGCTCCGTGGAACGACCTGTACGCCAAGCACCACGAGGCGCTGCTGGTGCTCGTGACCGAGCTGCGCGGCCTCTCCGACGCCAACCGGGAGCTGATCGAGGGCGGGCTGACCGCCATCGGCGACGCCCTGCTGTCGGTCAAGGCGCCGTCGGCCGGCACCTACGGGGCCACCGGCCGCAGCGACGAGCGGGCGCACCGGGCGGTCACGCTGGACGGTGCCCTGTGAGCAGCACCTTCGGCGGCCTGAACACGGCGCGGACGGCGCTGTGGGCGTCGCAGCGCGGGCTGGACGTCACCGGGCAGAACATCGCCAACGTCAACACCGACGGGTACTCGCGGCAGCGGGTCGAGCTGCGCGCCATGGGCGGGACCGCCGTCCCGGCGATCCACTCGGTGAGCAGCCCCGTCGGGTCGGGGGTCGACGCCGACCAGGTCATCCGCATCCGTGACGTGTTCCTGGAGCGGCGCGGGCAGGTGGAGACCTCGCGGACCGCTCAGCTCACCGTCGGCAAGGAGGCGCTGGCCCAGGTGGAGGCGGCGTTCCGGGAGCCGGGAGAGACCGGCATCCAGAGCATGCTCGCCGACGTGTGGGCCGGGTTCAGCGCGCTGGCCAACGCCCAGGACCCGACGGAGCCGGCCGTGCGCAGCCAGGTGCTGGAGCGGCTGGACATCCTCGCCTCCGGCCTGCAGACCACGCGGGCGACCCTCGACCAGCAGTGGCTGCAGACCCAGGACGACCTGCAGGCGCTCGCGGCCGAGGTGAACGCGACGGCGTCGTCCATCGCCGACCTCAACACCCAGATCCGTCAGGCCACCCGGTCGGGCCTGCCCACCAACGAGCTCTCCGACCGCCGGGACGTGCTGGTCATGCAGCTGTCCGAGCGGGTCGGCGCCACGTCGGTGACCGCTTCGGACGGCATGGTCGACGTCGTCGTCGGCGGCACGACGCTCGTGGCGAGCGGGTCCGCGCTGGGCCTGCGCGTCGCCGGCGTCGACGATCCCGACGGGGTCGGGGCCGGGAACGACCCCCGGCTGGTCACGGCCCCGGGCGGGACGACGCTCGCGGTCGGTGGCACCGCCGGTGGCCAGCTGTCCGTGCTGACGACGACCGTCCCGAAGTACCGCGAGGCGCTCGACCAGCTGGCCCGCGACCTGGTGGCGAAGCTCAACGCCGTCCAGGCCCAGGGTTTCGACACCACCGGCGCGCCGGGCCAGCCGCTGATGGACGACGGCTCGGGCAGCACCCCGGTCGACCCGGCCACGGTCGACGCCGGCAACATCAGCCTCCGGTTCACCACGCCCGGGCTGCTCGCCGCGGCCGGTACGTCGCCGACCGACCTGGGCGGGACCGTGTCCGCGGACGGCCGCAACGCCGAGGCGTTCTTCGACCTGAGCCTCGAGGCCGACGGGGTGGACGCCACCTACCGGGCGCTGGTCGTCGGCCTCGGTGTGGAGGCCTCCGTCGCCTCGCGCGACCTGCAGGTGCAGACGGTCATCTCCACCCAGGTGGACGCCGCCCGGCAGTCCGTGTCCGGTGTCAACCTCGACGAGGAGATGACGAACATGCTGTCGTTCCAGCACGCCTACGGTGCGGCCGCCCGCCTGGTGACCGCCATCGACCAGGCGCTGGACACCCTGATCAGCCGCACCGGCCTCGTGGGGCGGTGACCTGATGCGGATCACCCATCGTGCCGTCACGCAGACCGCGCTGCTCGGACTGAACAGCAACCTCTCCGCGGTGGCGAAACTGCAGCAGCAGCTGACCTCCGGGAAGCTGATCAGTGCGCCGTCGGACTCGCCGACCGGGACCAACAAGGCGCTGCAGATCCGGCAGGACCAGAGCGCCGTCCAGCAGTTCGCCCGCAACATCTCCGACGGGCAGAGCTGGCTCGACGCGACCGACAGTGCGCTGACGACCGTCATCAACCAGGTCCAGCGCGTCCGGGCGCTGACCGTGCAGGCCATGAACACCGGCAGCACCTCGGCCAGTGCGCAGGGGGCCATCCGCGTCGAGGTCGCCGCACTGCGCGAGAGCCTCCTCGGCGTGGCGAACTCGACGATCAACGGCCGCGCGCTCTTCGGTGGCGTCACCACGGGCTCCGCCGCCTACGACGTGGCGACCGGCGGCTACGTCGGTGCCCCCCCGACGGCCGGCGGCGAGGTCGTCGGGATCATGCGGCGGGTGTCGAACGCCGACCGGATCCGGATCGACATCACCGGCCCGGAGGCCTTCGGCACGCCGGGGGCGGGCGACCTGTTCTCCGTCGTCGGGGACATCGCCGACCACGTGGTCGGCGACCCCGACGCCCTCGCGGCCGACCTGGAGCAGCTCGACGTCGCGCTCGACCGGCTGCTCGGAGCGGCTGCCTCCGTCGGTGCCCGCTCGGCTCGGATGGAGGCCGCCGGTCAGGTGAACACCGACATGCAGCTGACCCTGGCCTCGCAGCTGGTGGACGTCGAGGACATCGACCTGGCCAGGACGATCATGGAGCTCAGCCAGCAGAAGGTCGGCTACCAGGCGGCGCTGCAGGCCACGGCCCAGGTGATCCAGCCGACGCTCGTGGACTTCCTGCGATGACGCTCTCGGCGGTCGCGACGCTGCCCCTGCTGGCGATGACCGAGGCCCTGCCCGGGTTCCCGGCCCACCGGGACTACGTGTTGGTCACCGCCGACGGGGATGGCCGGCTGTTCTGGCTGCAGTCGATGGCGCCCGACGGCCCGCGCTTCCTCGCCATCGACCCGGGCATGTACTTCCCGGACTACGCACCGGCGCTGCCCTCCGCCGTCTGCGCCGACCTGAAGCTCACCGACCCGGCGGAGGCGCGCCTGTACTGCCTGGTGACCGTCCCGCCCGCAGGGCCGGCCGCAGCCACGGCCAACCTCCGTGCGCCGCTGGTGGTCAACCCGGCCAACTGGCGGGCCGTGCAGGTCGTGCTCGTCGACGGGTCCCATCCCATCCGGCGTCCCCTGCGCCGATAACCCACCAGGGCGGTTCGGTTCCTGACCGCCAGCCACGGACGGCCACCACACACCCATGGAGGGGTTCGAAGTGCTCACTCTCACCCGTAGCGTCGGCGAGACGATCCGCATCGGCGACGACATCGAGGTGCACGTCGTCGAGGTCCGGGGCGGCACCGTCCGCCTCGGCTTCAAGGCCCCGCGCGAGGTGACGATCCACCGCGAGGAGGTCTACCGGCAGATCGCCGAGGCCAACCTGCTCGCGGCGCAGGTCACCGCCGACACCCTGGGTGCGCTGGCCGCGTTCGCCCCCGCGTCGGCCGGTGCACCGGATCCGCAGTCGGTGTCCGGGGAGCCGGCGGGTCGCGGGGAGACCGCGAAGGGCTCCGCCGGCTGACACAACTGGCCGGGGCTAGCCCCCTGCTCCTTGTCGACACCTGCCGACGACCGCACGTCGGGGGTCGGGCGCCTGTCCGACACGGGCAAGACCTGCCGAAGACATGGCCTCACATTGCGTAGGGCACGGCGAGTCTTGTGCCCGATGCCGGACCTCCGATGCGCGAGAGTTGCCCCAAGCACGTCACAGGGGGCGATCACGATGCAACACAGCGCAGTCACTGGGTCCGGCCACGAGGTCGCACCGCTCGGCGGCTTCGGCGGGGAGTCCGACACCGTCGTCGTGCACGTGCAGCTGCGGCCACGCCGCGGGTCGACCCGACGGTGCCTCGCAGCGCTCGCCGAGCTGGCCGGTGCACATCCGGCGGTGTCCTTCGCGCTCACCGGTCTGAGCAAGGACGACCGGGTCGCCCGCGTGACCGTCGGCGTCGAGCTCGGCCCGCGGGCCGCCGTCGCCCGGTTCTCGCCGCAGGCGCAGGCCGCCTACGCCTTCGTCAGCTCGATGTTCACGACGCTGTACGACCACATGCCGGTCTACGCGGTCGAGCCGAGCGACGCCGAGCGCGGTGCGGCCACCGACCTCATGGCCCGCCTCGCGTCCGGTCAGGCGACCGAGGTCGTCGTCCCCGCGCCCCGGCAGCCCTTCCGGGCCGAGCAGATCCCGGCCTGAAGAAGGACCTCCCTGCCCCCCCCGCCGTGAAAGGACCCCGTCCTTCCCACCCTTCGCAAGCTCAGGGTGGGACCCGGGACGGGGCCGCGGCGGGACCCTGCAGGGAGGCCGCCCGTCCTCCCCGCCCTTCGCAGTAGAAGGACCCTCCTGCCCCCCGCCGCTCGCAGGCTCGCGGCGGGTCCCTGCAGGAGGGCCGCCGTCTTCCCCACAGCGCCGAGGAGTCCCGGTGTCCGACCGCACTGCCACCCCCGCCGACCCCGCCGCCGCGCGCGGGCGCGCCCCGCTCCTCTTCGGCGACATTCCCGAGGCCGAGGGCTGGGCCCTCGCGCCGATCACCCCGTGCGACCGGGTGCACTTCCGGGTCGACCGGGAATTGCCGCTCGAGGACTTCCGCCGCGAGCTCCCGGCCGGCGTGGCGGTCAGCTACGACCAGGGCGAGGGCCTGTACCGGGTCGACGGCGCGTGTGGCACGGGCCAGGTGCTCGCCGAGTGGGTGAAGGCCTGGTGCGCCGGGCGCGACATCACCACCGTCGGGCTGCGCGCGGAGACCGACGTCCGCCGCCGCGCGCCGCGTGACCTGCCGCCGGCCTTCCTCGACGAGCTGTGCCGGCACTACCTGCCGGTCAGCCTCAAGCGGCTGCAGCGGAACATGAGCACGATCCGGCTGCACCTGCCCGACCCCGACGACCTCACCCAGCAGGTGAGCGAGTGGATCCTCAAGGCGGTCGGGCAGTTCGACGAGAGCAAGGGCGTCCCGTTCGGGGCGTTCCTCGCCACACAGCTGTCCAAGTGGGTGCACGACCTGGGCCGCAACGCCCACGGCCGCACCGCCGCCGACACGGAGAACAAGCAGCAGAAGGCGGTCGCAGCGTTCCTCGCCGAGCACCAGCGGCGGCCCAGCGAGAAGGAGCTCGCTGCCTACATGGGCCAGAGCGTGGCCACCCTGCGGCGCAACTCGCAGACGGTGGCGACGCTCAACGGGCTGCGCAACCTGCAGTCCCTGGACGGCGGGCCGGACGCCACCGAGATCATGCTGCCGGACACGAACGAGGCGCCGGACGAGATCATGGGGGAGGCGGAGCAGACGCTGCTGTCCCATGCGCTGACCGCCGCCTGCGCTCCCGACCCGGACGCACGCCGCGACCAGCGGGCCGGCCAGCCGAACGTCCTGGGCTGGGCGACCTGGTACCTGACCACCTGGGGCGGGCGGACGAAGACCCAGTTGTCGGCCGACCTCGGCACGTCGGTGCGCAACATGAACGTGCACGCCGACCGGGTCGAGCGGGCGCTGAAGCAGCGGCTGACCGAGCTCGCGGACTGACCTTCTCACGTCAGGAGGACGTGGCACTTCCCGAAGCGAGCCGGGTTGATCTCGTGCCGCTCAGGTAGACGGGCCTCGGAGGGGACGGCGCGCTGCCCTCCGTTCGAGCCACGGCGGACGCGGCTATCGGCTGCCCGGCGCCGGAGACCGCTCGGTCGCGGCGGTGGGTGACGGTTGCGGTCGCTCCCGTGGCCGCCGCGCTCAGATCCAGCGCAGTCGCGCGAGCTGCCGCCAGGGCAGCCGCTGGCACGCCTCGCCGGTCTCCCCGGCCAGCCGCGTCGCCGCGCCCGCACCGGCGCAGGCCAGCGGCGAGTGCGGCGTGACGACCACGTGGGGGTCGTGCAGGTCGAGCCCGGCCGCGGCGATCCGCTCGAGCAGCCGCTCCGGGGTCGCCAGCACGGCAGAGGCCAGCAGCGGCACCTCCGGGTGCGACCACAGCGCCACCGGACCCTCCACCCGCAGGTGGCCGTCGACAGCCGCCGCCCGGTCCCCTGCCGCCGCGCGGACGCGCCCCACGACGCGCCGGTCGAGGCCGGCCGACGGCGTCCAGGGGACCGCCCGGGACCCCCGGCGGACGACCACCCGCCAGCCGACCGCGCTCTCGGTCCGGTCGGTCCAGTCGAGCACCGCGATGCCGGCCTCGGCGGCCACCGCGTCGGGAACCGGCCGGTCGAGCACCCACGCCGTCAGCGCGGCGGCGACCTCCTCGGGCGCCGAGCCGACGCGGGCGTCGGTCATGTCCTCGGCCAGGTCGCGCAGCGGCATCCGCACCCGCCGCTCGTCCTCCTCGAGGACCACGACCGGGCCGTCGACGCGGTCGTCGACCACCAAGAGCCGCAGCCGCCCGGTGGCCAGCGCCGGCAGCACCTCCTCGGCCGCCCGCTGCACGTCGGCCACCGCGACCGGCGCGCTGCGCAACAGCTGCAGCAGCCCGGAAGCGCCGAAGAGGCCCCGGGTCACGGTCGGTCCCGGGACAGCGCGGCCCGCAACGCGGCTGGGAGCTCGGCAAGGGTCAGCACGCTGGTCAGCTCGCGAGCCGACAGCCGCACCGGCAGGACGTCGGCACCCCAGCCGGTCACCCGGCGCACCCGCGCGGCGGAGCCCGGCCACACCGCGTCGCGGGCCGTGGCCACGTGCAGCTCGGTCAGCACGTCGGAGAGGTGGATGGCCGACACCGGGTGCAGCGCCGTTCCCTCCAGCGCACGTCGCACGACGGCCTCCAGCTCTTCGCGCTCGGCCGCGGTCAGCCAGTGCGGGAGCAGGACGTCGGAGGCGGGTCCGCCCGCCGCGAGGGCGCTCACCGGGCATCCCGTGCGGCTGGGACCGGCACGGCGCCGCGGCTGCGGCGGGCTCCCGCGCGCTCTCTCACGAGATGGATATCGGCAGGCCGACCGCGTGATCGACCCGTGGCGGGGCCCATTTCCAGCAGACGGGCCCGGTCGGTCCGTGACCGTCTCCAGGAGACCTGGCGCCTGGCACGCGCGGGGCTCCGCCAGAGCCTGCTCGGCACCTGTCTCGACCACGTCGGCACCCGGGAGCCGTCCGGTAGCCGCGACGGCGACGGCTCGGGGCTGCGCCCGGCGGGTGCCTCGATGTGGTGGTCAACGCGTGGGCGTGCATTCCACCGCCGGCCTCCCCGGGCCGACAGTTGTGGTGATGGGCGTCGGTACCCGATGACCCGTGCGACGGTGGGGTCGGTCCCCGGTTCTCACGAGACGCCAGGCCTCCGGCGTACGGCGGTCGGCCACCGCTGCGATCCGGTCGACCACCGGCGCCATGGCCGGTAGGACCAACAGGACGAGCGCCCCCGCCGCCCAGCCCGCCCACACGTCGGTGACCCAGTGCGTGCCGAGGTAGATCGTCGCCGATCCCACTGTGACCGCGAGCAGCCCGGCCAGCACGGCTCCCAGGCGCCGGTGGCGCCGCGACAGGTGCACGAGCAGCGCCCACATGAGTACGGCGTTCGCGCTGTGTCCGGACGGGAAGGCCATCCCGACGGTGAACACCTCTGCCGCGCCGGGCTCGCCGATCCGGTCGCCGAGCTGCAGCGGGCCCAGCCGGCCGGTGAGGATCTTCATCGCGCCGACCGTGACGTTGAGCAGAAGGGTTGCCACTGCCACGGTGATCAGCGGGCGCGGATCCCGGTCACGCGCGAACCGCGCGGCCAGCCAGACGAGGATGACGCCCAGGCACACCGCGCGTTGTCCCAGCAGGACGAGGGCCGACATGGCGGGTCGGAGCTCCGGCCACCGGGCCGCAGGTTCCCGACGCAGGACCGCCGAGTCGAGATCGACGACCCACGAGCCGCTGAGGACGGCGACGGTGAGGCTCCCGTACCCGAGAGCCACTGCGATGACCAGCACCACCCGCGCGCCCGGACGGCGGGCCGACGGCCGCCGGTCCCCGCGGCTCACGATCGGGAAACGCCGCGGCTGCTGGTCCGGGCCTTGCCAGGCCGCAGCTCGACGTCCACGGGCAGGTCCGGATCGTCGATCGTCTGGCGTGCGTGGCCGACGATCCGGTCCTCCAGGATCCGCCGGATCTCGGCGATGTCGGCGTGGTCGGCGAGGTCGACGGCCACGGTGAGTCGCCGACCACGCTGGTCCAGCAGCCGGGCCGAGGCGCCGGCGACCCCGCGCAGGCTCTCGGCCTCGGCCTCGACGGCGTCGGTGAGGGCGCCGGCGTGGACCGTGGTGAGGCCGTCGCGGTCGTCGGTGGTCAGATCGAGCCGACCGACCCGATCGGTGTGCAGTTGGGCGAGCAACCACCGCAGACCCAGCAGCGCGAGCAGCAGGCACCCGCCCGCGACGGCCCACCAGAACCACGCCTGGTCGTCGGCGAAGTCGCGTACCGCCTGGGGCAGCAGCGGCTGGTTTCCGTCGCCGAAGGCGCCGAAGCCGAGTGCGAGGCCGAGACCACCGGCGGCGAGCAGCAGCAGGCCGAGCAGCGCCAGGACGGTGCGGTTGACCCCGTTGACGCGGGCACTGGTCACGATGACTCCCGGGAGACGGTGACGCGCGGGCGCAGGACGCCGGCCAGGCCCAGTTCGTCCAGACGCTCGGTCACGGCGGCGGTGACCGGCTGCTGGAGTTCGTCGGTGGAGCGCAGCGCGGTGGAGGCCTTCACCCGCACGGTCCGACGCCGTGCCTGAACGCGGGCGCTGCGCACGCCGTCGGCGCGCCGCGCGGCGGTGGACAGCGTGCGCTCGATGCCGCGCCGCGACGCACTGACGCGCACGCCGTCAGTGCGGCCGGGCAGCGCCAGGGAACCGGGCTTTCCCCGACGCAGCGCGGCGACCAGCAGGAGCAGACCGAGGACGACCAGGCCGATCAGGATCGCCCGGACGACGGCGGCGGCGAAGGTCTGCTCGGCCAGCCAGGTGCTCCACTGCGGATGTGGAATCAGCCAGGGCGAGCGGCCGAGGGCGGCGAGGACGATCTCGACGATGGCGAGCAGCCCACCGAGAAACAGTGCGAGGGCCAGCAGCGTGGCGAGGACCCGGTTCACGACGTGCACGGACACTCCTTCCTCGTTGCCGGGGTCACTGGACGCGGCGGGGGTGGGTGGACGGTGCGCTCAGGCTCACCACGTCGATGTCGACCTGGGCCACGCGCACCCCGGTCATGAGCTCGACGTCCTCGCGGATCCGCTGGCGGATCCTCGCTGCCACGGTGCGGATCGAGGCCGGCCAGCCGATCGCAACCGTGGCGTCGACGGTGGCGATGTGCCCGTCCACGCGGGCGTCCACGGACGCCTCCTTGTCCTCGCGGACGTCGCCGACCGAGACCCCGAGCAGCCGGCGCGGCGCGGCACTGGCCCCTTCGACCTGGGTGACCGCGTATCCGGCGACACGCTCGACCACCCGGTCGGCCACGGTCAGGCTCCCCCGGTCGGCCGGATCCCCGAGCTCCGGCAGGGAGCCGCTGACGCCCCCGACGGTCCCGGTCCCAGCCGGCGCAGCGTCGGCGCCGGGGGTGACGGCGGTGCTCATCGGGATCCGCGGCCGCCGCCGCCGAGGTAGGGCGTGAGGTCGAGCTGGCCGGAGACCACCTTCCCGACGAGGAAGCCGATCACACCGAGCACCGCGGTGCCGACGAAGGCGTCGAAGCCGCCGATGACCCAGGCCAGACCGAGCAGCAGGCCGGTGAACAGACCCACGACGGTGGGTGACATGGAGACCTCCGGAGCGAGACGGGAACGGGGATGGAGTCAGAGCACACGGGGCGGGCCGCCCCGACGCCCGCGGCGGAGCTGCACGCGGTACCAGGCAGCGATCCGGGCGAGGCCCCGCGGGCGGCACACGAAGCGCACGTCGTCGGCGGGATGCTGCGGTGTCGGCGTGCGGCTGCCGTGGGCCGGGAAGGCGGCCATGGCCCTGATGAACGCCTCGGGATCCCCGCCGAGGTCCGGGTGGTGCGCCCGCAGCAGGGCACGGCGTCGGCGGCGCTCCTCCGGGGTCGGCGACGACATCAGCGGAGCTCGGGCGCGCGGATCCCGGCCGACGGTCCGGCCGGCAGCGCCGGCGGTTGCTCCTCGAAGAGCTGCAGGTCGGCGACGTGGACGTCGACCACCCGCCCGCCCGCGAGCGGCGCGACGGCCGCGCGGACCTGGTCGGCCAGGAGAGCCACCGGCGCGCCCTGGACGGCGACGACGGACACCTCGATGCGGTCGTCGGCGAGGCGCACGCCGTCGACGCGGCGTCCGGGCAGGTAGGTGGCCGTCCGGCGCAGACCGCCGCCGTGCAGCGCCGCCACGGCCGGGCAGGCCGTGACTGCGGCGGCGATGGTGTCCGCCGTCTCGGCCTCCGCCGCCGTCGCGGCCGCTGCGGTGCTCGGGATCGGCATCACTGGACCCGCGAAGGCTCCTGCTGCTGGCCCTCGTCGTCGGTGGGCAGGTGGATGTCGTTGACCGAGATGTTGACCTCGGTGACCTGCAGGCCGGTCATCCCCTCGACCGCGGCGATGACGTTGCGCCGTACCGAGCGCGCCACGTCGGCGATGGGCGCGCCGTACTCGGTGACCAGGTCCAGGTCGACGGCGGCCTGCTTCTCCCCGACCTCCACCGAGACACCCTGACCGATCGACTGGGAGCCACCGGGGATCCGCTCGCGGAGCGCGCCGATGGTGCGCGCGGCGCCGCCGCCCAGGGCGTACACGCCGGCGACCTCCCGGGCCGCGAGACCGACGACCTTCTGCACCACGTTGTCGGCGATCGTGGTGGTGCCCTGGGTGGTCTGCAGGCCGGACGGCGCGGCCTGCGCCACCTCGGACGACGACGTGCTGCTGGAGCTGGGGCGGGGCTGCGTCACGATGGGACCTCTTCCACGAGATGGGAGTTCGGGGTTGCGGCTACGGTCAGCAGCCGGTGCACGGTGCGGTTGACCGCCAACCTGCGACTGACACCTGCTTGGACACGTGCGCCGCGCGAAGGGTTACAGCAGATGGCGAACAATGTGTCGTGGCCCCGGAGGCGCGTGCCGTGAGCCGGGTGGCGGAGGAGGTGCAGGGGTCGGTCGACCCGCTCGAAGCCCGCTGGGTCGAGCTCGCCCGCGGTGGCGACGAGGAGGCGTTCGCCGTCCTCGTCCGCGCGCACCAGGATCAGCTGTACCGCGTGGCGCTGCGCATGACCGGGAATCCGCACGACGCGCAGGACATCCTCCAGGAGGCGTTCCTGCAGGCCTGGCAGCATCTGCCCTCGTTCCGCAGGGACGCCCAGTTCTCCACCTGGATCACCCGGATCGTGATCAACCGCTGTCACAACCTGCGCCGCGCCCGTCGCCCGACCGATCCACTGCCCGACGAGGCCGAGCCGGCGGCAGCAATGCCGCAGGCACCGGCCGCCGAAGCCCTCGCCATGGCCGCGCAGCGCCGCGACGCCGTCCGCCAGGCGCTGCTGGCGCTTCCGTTCGACCAACGTGCGCCGCTGGTGCTCACCACCTTCGGCGGATACACGCATGCCGAAACCGGGCGCATCCTCGGTATCAGCGAGAACGCCGCGAAAGTCCGGGCCCACCGAGCCCGCCGAGCCCTGGCGATCATCCTGCGGGAGTGGAGGTGACCCGGATGCCCCCAGATGGAGTCCCCGCCGGTCCGCCGCCGGAGGACAGCGACCGGCTGGCCTGCGGAAAGCCCGTCGACGACCTCCTCGCCCAGGTGACCGACGGGGCCCCACCCCGCGATCCCGAGCACCAGCGCGGCTGCCCGCACTGCCGGGCCGCCCTGGCCGAACTGGAGGATCTCTGGGCACCCGTGCGCGACCTCGCCGCCGAGCACGTACGAGCCCCGGCCGGACTGCTCCAGGCGGTCATGGCGCAGATCCGCGAACTCTCCCGCAACGCCTGGCAGGCCGTACTCCACGACCCTGTCGGTCAGACACGCATCGCCGCCCGCGTCGTCGGAGCCGTCGCCCGCCTCGCCGCCGAATCCGTCCCGCACGTCACCCTCGCCCTCGGCGGAGGACACGCTGCCGGGCCCATGGAGGCCACAGCCGACCCGGCCCGGGTCGCCGGGCCCGAGGGAGAAGCCGCCACCGACATCGGCGTGGCCGGCACCCACGTCGTCATCGACGTGCAGATCGCCGTCGACTTCGGAGTTCCCATCCCGCAGGTCGCCGACCAGGTGCGGCGCCGGGTCGCACACCACATCGCCACCCACACCGGCCTGACCACCACCGAGGTGAACGTCACCGTCGTCGACGTGCGGCAACCTCCGGCCGACCACTGACAGTTCCGCCTGCGCATCGGCACAGCGCTCCCGGCCGCGACGCCGGCCTCGCTGTGCTGATAGCCGGGGCATGCGTCGACCCGTCGGCTGCGGGGATGACGACATCGGGCAGCGACGGGATACGCCGGCCGATGCCCGGGTAGGGGTCGAATGTCCATCCGAGTTCCGAGACCGCGGCCGATGTCGCGGGGAGGAGAGACCATGCCAGCGGGCCAGGGCAAGAACATCCGCCGGGTGACCAGCGTGGACGTCATCCGGAGCAAGCAGGGCGAGAATGCCCCGGGGAGCTACACCTTCGAGCTGACCCTGGACGAGGGCGTGGAGGAATACCTGCTCGTCGTTCCGGACAGCGAGGCCAGCACCGTCGCTCGACTGATCCAGCACAGCAGCTCGATGCAGTTGGACAAGAACACCGACGACCTCATCTTCGAGAACTACGGCAGCTGAGGCTCCGGCCGATGACGCCGCAGCCGTAGCGCCCGGGCGCTACGGCTGCGGCGTCACGGAACGTGGGGACCCGGCGAGGGTCGACAGCACCGCTGCCGGTTCGCCGATCCGTCGCCGCGAGCGGCGCGTCCTCCGAGCGGTGCGAGCCGTACGCCTCCCGGCGTCGGCCGCCTTCGCCCGCCATCCCTTGGGGGCAGCCTCGCCCGGCGAGACTGCGTCCCCACCTTCACGTGTTCGGTCCATCGAGCCCTCCAGCGCCCACCCAGGACGGAGACCACCGGCGGCGAGCAGGCTGGCGCCGGGTTCGAGGCTCCGGGACCGACGGTGCTGCCTACGAGTCGCTAGCGGCGCTTCGACTTCTCCGCGTACATGGCCTGGTCGGCTGCTGTGATGACCTGTTCGTAGGCCACCACCGGGTCGACCCCACCGGCCGCGAACCCGATCCCGACACTGAGCCCGACCGACACGCTGACGCCGTCCAGGACCAACGGTTCAGTGGTCTCGGTGCGCAGCCGACGGGCCAGCAGCTCGGCGTCAGCGCGTTCGGTGTTCTCGCACGCTACGGCGAACTCGTCCCCACCGAGGCGAGCGGCGGTGTCACTGGTACGCAGGACCGAGCGGAGGCGCTGGGCGAAGGCGGCGAGCACCCGGTCGCCGACCTGGTGGCCGTGGGCGTCGTTGATCGACTTGAAGTCGTCGAGGTCGATGATCAGTACGCAGGTCGGGGTGTTCTCCCGATGCCCGCGGTCGAGGGCGTGGCGCAGCCGGTCGCCGAAGAGGACGCGGTTGGGCAGACCGGTCAACGGGTCGTGCAGGGCCTGGTGGACCAGCGCTGCCTCACGCGCCCTCCGGTCGGTGATGTCCTCGATCAGCTTGACGAGGTGGGTCGGGTCCCCGTGCGGCGTGGCCTCCACCCACGACGTGACGACCTGGACGTGCACGGCACTGCCATCAGCCCGTAGCAGCCGGCACTCGTAGCGCGTTGGTCGACTGGGGTCGGCTTGCAAGCTGTGGCGCGACTCTCGTGCGACGGCCACGTCGTCGGGGTGGATCAGGGCGAACAGCGACATGCCACGCACCTCGTCACTCGCCATTCCCAGCAAGGAACTCAAGGCTGGGTTGACGTCGGCGAGCACGCCGTCGGTGGTCGTGAGGGCCATGCCGGTGGGCGCGTTGCGGAAGGCGCTTCCCTGATCCGCCGGAGGCAGGCCCTCCACCGGGTCAGTCACTCAGCACCACGTCGAGCCTCATCGGTGTCGGCCTCCATCACCGTTCGTCTGCAGGGGCAGGAGCCGGTCGGCCCCCGGCCACGCGGAGGGTGGGCGTACGAGGGCTGACAGCAGGCCGACCTGCGTCTTACCACAAAGAGTGGCCCGATCACCCTGCTGGTGAACGTGCTGCCGCTCAATCGGTCAGCAGGCACGAGCGCTTCCCTGATCGAGTCCTCGATCTCTGCTCGAACCGACGCGCTTCATCGGAAACCGTCCAGCATCTGACGGACACTGGGTCCAGGGCCCTCGTGGTGCGGGGCGGCGCCGTCGCACGGTGGTGAACTGTTCCCGGTGCCCCCCGGCAGGAGGCGGTGGCCGCAGGGCCGAAGGCCGAGCTCACGTCAGCAGGCCGAACTCCCAGTGCCAGGGCTCCGGCTTCTCGCCCCCGGGCCGCGCCCAGTCCGGCTGCACGAAGCCGAACCGACCGGCGTTGGCCGCCATCCAGGCCGACTGCACGGTCCCGGCGACGTTGACCCCGCCGCACAGGTCCACCGCCAGCGCCCACCCGTGGTTCGACGTCCCGGGAACCGCGGCGAGTGCCGGTTTGGTACGGAACGCGGTGACCTGCGCGGCCAGCGGTCGGTAGGAGTCCGTGATGCACAGCGGCTTGCCGAAGGCCGCGGTGAAGGCGTCGGCCAGGGCCGTATAACCGGCCGCGGCGTCACAGCGCAGCGCGTGGCTGCGACCGATCGAGCACAGCGCGGTCGAGGGGATCCTGCCGTTCGACCAGCCGCCCCAGGCCGGGCTCACCGGCCCCACCGGCGGCGGTGGGGCCCCACACGGTCCCCGGCCGGCGGTACCGGCGGGCAGCGCGGGGTTCGGCTGCGCGGGCGCGGGGAGGGTGACCCGCACCGCGCCGGTGCCGTCCGCGACCGGCCGGACGCCGACCTGGTAGCCGGCAGCGGAGGCGGCGACGACCTGCCCCTCGCCGACGTAGATCCCCACGTCGGTGCCGCCGTCGGCGAAGACGAGGTCGCCGATCTCCAGCTGGGACAGCGGAACGGCGGCGCCGGTCGTCCACTGGTCGCCCGACGCGGTCGGGACGGCGTAGCCCGCGAGCAGCCACGAGGTACCCGCGAGGCCGCCGCAGTCGTAGGCGTCGGGCCCGACGCCGCCGGGCACGTACGGCTTGCCGACCTGGGCCAGCGCGGAGCTGACCGCGACCACGGTCTCGGCCGGCAGCACCGTGACCGGGCGGTTGCCGGCCACGGCCCAGGCGACGCCGGGGACCGGCTGCCCGGCGCCGTCGAGCGCCGGGGACAGACCCGCGGGCAGCGCCGCCGGGTCGGCGAGGGCGCTGGCGGGGGGCGACTCGATACCGGCGGCCGCGAGGACGCCGAGGTACTCCTGCCAGCGGCGCCGTGCCTGCTGGTTGGCCTCCTGCTGCGCCGCCGCAGCCGGACCGGTGGTGAGAGCGGCCAGCTGTGCGGCCACGTCCGTACGCAGCCCGCCGGCCTCGGTGCGCAGCTCGTCGAGGACGGCGGCGGCCTGCTCCTCCACGGTCGCGACGGCGGCCTCGGCCACCGCCACGCGACGGGTGGCCAGCTCCAGCTCGACGGCGGCGCGGTCGGCCTGCACGACGCTGACCTCGAGGTCGCGCCCGGCCCGGTCGGCCAGCGCGGTCAGCCGGAGCACGTCGGGGGTGGACGACGGCGCCTGCACGTCCAGGCGCAGGAGCGGAGTGCGCGCCTCGGCCCGCGCCCGGTACAGCGCGGCGGCGCCCGCACCGACCACCGCGCGCGCGGCCGCGACCTGCTGCTGCGCGGCCTGCTCCGCCTCACGGGCGGCGGACAGCTCGGTGCGCCGGGCAGCGAGGTCCTGCTGGAGAGAGCGGTAGCGCGCCGCACCGTCGAGGAGCCTGGTGTGCGCGGCGAGCGCGAGGCCGGCCGTGTCGGTCGACTCGGCGGCGGTCCCGGTCGGCTGGGTGCCCGGGGCCATCAGCCCGGCCACCACCGGCAGCACGAGGCCGAGGGCCATCAGCGACAGCCGCACCCGCCAGCGCCCCCTGCTGGTGACGGCGACCGGCCGGCGACCCGGGGCCTGGGAGCGCGACCCCTTCCGGCGACCCCGGGCCTTCCGACGGCGGCCGGTCCCGGCCTGCTGCATCGATCGTCCGGGTGGCGGGCGGCTCGCCGTACGCGGAGGCGGTCCGGACCGACTGGGTTCGCAGCATGATCCGCTCGACGAGCATCTCGCCGGAGAGCTGCTCGGTGAGCTCCGCGCGCAGCCGGCCGACGTCGGCGCGCACCTCGGCCAGCTGGCTGAGGTCGAGGCCGGCGAGATCGCGGCGCAGGCCGGCGACCTCCCGCTGCAGCTCGAGCTCGTGGGCCAGCCGGAGCTCGGCCTCCCGCTCGGCGGCCGCCCGCTCGAGGTCCGCGCGCTCGACGGCGGCCAGCCCACCGCCGTCCGGCGAGGACCCGTCCGCACCGCGGCGGGACGGAACCAGCGCGGCGAGGACGAACGCCCAGATCGCACCCACGACCGCCAGCCGCAGGACCTGCGGGTCGTCGGTGAGGAAGACGACGACGGTGGCGCCGACCGCGAGGACGAAACCCACGGCCAGACCGACCGTCCGCAGCCCCGGGGAACCCGCTCCTGACCGGTGCGCCGACGCGTCGTCCCGGTCCCCCCGCATGGCGCCAAGGGTAACGGCGCGGAGGCCCCTGACCACGGAACGGATCGAGGAGACGTCGCGCACGCCGCGGCCTCCGGAACGGTGTCCCGGGGGGGCGCGGGTCGACGCCCTCCCGGGCCCCGCCCTGAGAATCCATGGCCTGTTCCAGGCCGCCTCGACGGATGAGAATCCCGGTGGATTCTCCTCACAGGATCCATGGCCCCTGCGGGCCGCCTCGAACGATGGGAATCGCCGATTTCCATTACAGCCTGCGGAGGGTCGGTCGGCCCCGTCCCAGGGCACCGCCGCGAGCCTGCGAGCGGTGGGGAGGACGGGGTCCTTCGGTCCTTCTACTGCGCGAGGGCCCCGTCGGAGCTGAAGACCAGGCCGATCGAGATCTCGCCCTGCTGCAGCGCCGCCTTGGTCAGCGGGCCGCCGGTGTCGAGCTCGCGGAAGCTGTCGAACTGCAGGCCGTAGGTCTCCTCCAGGCCCGGCTGGCAGTACGGCCGCTCCGGGCACTCGGCCGGGCCACCGAGGATGAGCGACCCGTCCCCGCACGCGTCGGCGAGCTCCGACAACGTCGAGACGCCCAGCTGGTCGGCGAAGGCCTGGGTGACGGCGAAGGCGTTCTGGTCAGCGGCCTCGGACGGCTCGCCGAAGACCAGCCCGGCCTGCTCGGCCAGGGGCCGCAGCGCACTCAGCGTCTCCTGCACGTCCCCGCTGGCCACCGTCTCCACCTCCGGGCCGTTGACCTGGCGGTTGAGGAACTCGGTGACGGTCGACAGGTACTCCGGGAAGACCTGGATCTCCGAGCCGGAGATCAGCGCCGGGAGGTAGAGCTCGCGGTTGCCGACCTCGCGCACCGAGGCGTCGAAGCCCGCGGCGGTGAGGACGTCGGCGTAGATGTTGGCCAGCACCGTCGACTCGGTGAAGTTGGCGCCGCCGACCGCGATCGGGCCGCTGCCCTGCTCCAGAGCGGCGGTGTCGATGTTCTCCTCGACCCACGCCGCGGCGACGTCCTCGGCGCTCTGCCGCTCGACGTCCACGGCGGCGTTGAGCTCGATGAGCTCCTCGGTGGTCAGCGCCGCCGACACCGCGTCGAGCACCGGAATCAGAGCCGGGTTGGCCTGCGCGGTCGCCATGTTGACCGCGGGGATGACGTTGTCGGCGTTCTGCAGCTGCTGGTCGTCCTCCAGCACGACCAGCTGCTCGCCGGCCACGGGGGCGCAGGCGTCGCCGGACGCGCCACCATCCGCCGCCTGCCCGCCGCCGGTGCCCGAGGAGCCGGACTCGCCGCAAGCCGTCGCGGTGAGCAGCACCCCTGCGACGGCGAGGGGTGCGAGAGTGCGTGCACGGCTGCGCATGTGCGGCCCGCCTTCTGTGTCCCGCGCGGCCGGACGGCCGCGGCGCGTGTCTGGCGGGAGGAGCCCCGCACCAGCCATGGAACCCCGGCCCTCGACGTCCGGCCACGCCGGACGCGCAGGTGTTGCCCGGTTGTTACGCAGGCCCTCTGCAGCAGAAGGACCCCGTCCTCCTCACCGCTCGCAGGCTCGCGGCGAGCCTCTGGGCGGAGCCTGGCGCGAGCCTGCGGGTGGGGGCGGAGGGATCCTTGTTCACAGGGGGACACCGGACGAGGTCGGCTCCGGCTCGCCGGCCGGGCTGGAACGCACGCGGCGCAGCGGCCACCGGCGCTGCCCGGGCGTCACCGCCGTCGACACGAGGACGAGGACCAGCTCGGTGAGCAGCGCGAGGGCGGCCACGAGGACGGCGCCCGCGAGGATCTGGCCGAGGTCCTGCTGACCGAAGCCGAGGTTGATGATCCGCCCGAGGCCTCCCCCACCGACCAGCGCCGCCAGGGTCGCCGTTGCGACGACCTGCACGGCCGCCGTCCGCACGCCCGTCATGACCAGCGGCAGGGCCAGGGGGAGCTCGACCTGGCGCAGCATCTGGCCACGGCTCATCCCCATCGCGCGGGCCGCCTCGCGGACGTCGCGGTCGACCTCCCGGAACCCGACGAACGTGTTGGTCAGCATCGGCGGGACGGCGAAGACGGCCAGCGCCAGGACGGTGCCGGTCTCGCTGAAGCCGAGCGGGGTCACCGCGAGGACGGTGAGCAGGGCGAGCGTCGGAACGGCGCGGCTGACGTTGGAGAGGGCGACGATGGCGCCGGCCCCCCGGCCGCTGCGGCCCAGCAGCACCCCGGCGGGGACGGCGAGGGCGGCGGCGAGCAGCACGGCCAGGCCGGAGATCCTCAGATGCTGGACCAGCAGGTCGAGGATGCCCCCGGACCGGATCCAGTTGAACGGGTCGTTGAGGTAGACGAAGGCGTCGCCCAACGCACTCATGCGTCCTCCTCCCCGGCGCTCGTCGTCCACGCGCGTGGCACTGCCCTGCCTGTGCGCGAGCTCGCGAGCTCGCTCACGTGGCCGCCCTCGTCCACGGGGTGAGTAGGCGCTCCAGCCCGGCCAGCAGCACGTCGGCGACCAGCGCGAGCAGCACGCAGCCGACCGCGCCGGTGACGATCTCGGCGCGGTAGAAGTTCGAGTTGAGGCCGCCGATGATCAGCTGCCCCAGCCCGCCGTTGCCGGTGATGACACCGACGGTGACGAGGGCGACCGTCGAGACGGTGGCAATCCGCAGGCCGGCCATGAAGGTCGGCAGCGCCAGCGGCAGGTCGACCTGGAGGAACAGCCGAGCCGGGCCGTAGCCCATGCCCCGGGCCGCCTCGCGCACGTCGGCGGGGACCCCCTGCAGGCCGGTGAGGAAGTTCCGCACGAGGATGACCAACGTGTAGAGCGTCAGCCCGATGAGCACCGTGGTCGGCGACAGCGGCCCGGTGAACGGTGCCAGGAAGGCGAACATCGCCAGCGACGGGATCGTGTAGACCACCGAGGACAGCCCCAGCACCGGACCTGCCAGCAACCGGGTGCGCCGGGCGAGCAGCGCCAGTGGCAGCGCGATCAGCGCTCCCAGCAGCACCGCTCCGACGGTCAGCCTGACGTGCTGACCGAGGTAGCCCACAATGGTGTCCCAGTTGTCGGTCACGTACGACGGGTCGAACCAGGGGTTCGGCGCCTCGTCCGCTGCGAGCATCCGGGCTGCCGGGTCGCCCGTCGCGCTCAGCGCACCCAGGAAGGCCACGCCGTGGACGCTACTGCCGCCCCCTCGTCGCTGCGCGCGGCGGACCCGGCCGGCGGCGCCCCCGAGATCCGGCTCGAGGGGGTCAGCAAGGTCTATCCGGACGGCACCGTGGGTGTGGCCGAGCTCGACCTGACCTTCGCCGCCGGGGAGCTGTCGGTGCTGGTCGGCCCCTCGGGCTGCGGCAAGACGACGACGATGAAGATGGTCAACCGGATCATCGAGCCGACGACCGGCCGCATCCTGCTCGGCGGCGAGGACGTCACCCGTGTCGACGCCGACCGGCTGCGCCGGCGCATCGGCTACGTCATCCAGAGCGTGGGCCTCTTCCCCCACCAGACGGTGCGGGCCAACGTCGGCACCGTGCCCCGGCTGCTGGGCTGGGACCGCCGCCGCACCCGCGACCGGGTCGAGGAGCTGCTCACCCTGGTCGGCCTCGACCCCGCCGTCCACGGCGACCGCTACCCCGCCCAGCTCTCCGGCGGGCAGCGGCAGCGGGCCGGCGTCGCCCGGGCGCTGGCCGCCGACCCCGGCGTCCTGCTGATGGACGAGCCGTTCTCCGCGGTCGACCCGGTGGTGCGGGAGCGGCTGCAGTCGGAGTTCCTGCGGCTGCAGGAGGCGGTGCGCAAGACGATCGTCTTCGTCACCCACGACATCGAGGAGGCGGTGCGGCTCGGCGACCGCATCGCGGTGATGAGCAGCGGCGGGCACGTCGAGCAGTTCGCCCCGCCCGCCGAGCTGCTCGGCCGCCCGGTCAACGACCGGGTGGCCGACTTCGTCGGCGTCGACCGCGGGCTCAAACGGCTGGCCGTGACCCCGATCGACCCCGCCGACCTGGTGCACCCGCCGGTGGTGGGCCTGGCCGACGGGCTGGCCGAGGCCGGGGCGGCGCTCGACCGCGCCGGCACCGGTTGGGCGCTGGTGCTGGACGACGGCGGGCGACCGGCCGGCTGGCTGCCCGCCGACCGGGCCGCCGGCCCGGGGACGGTCGCGTCCGCCGCCGTCCGGACCGACGGCGCCGTGCCGCTGGATGCCTCGCTACGGGCGGCGCTGGCGACGCTGCTGCAGTCCGACGCCGGGTGGGTGCCGGTGCTCGACGGGGACCGCTACCTCGGCGTCCTCACCCCCGCGGCCCTGCACGCCGCCCTGCGCCGCTCGGTCAACGCCGGCTGACGCAGCGAGGGCACAACTGCGGGGAAGTCGGTGCTGAGATCGACGCTCCAGCCCCGTCGTCCCGACAGTTGGCAGCCTCGAGGCTCGGACGTCGGTGCCGTCGCGCTCACGCCCGGGCGCCGGCGGGCGGCGTCTCGTCGTCCGACGACGGCGGTATGCGGCAGATCGACTCGAGCCACAGCGCGGCCGCGACCAGGGCGGCGGAGCACACCACCCCGACGACCCCGGTGACGGTGTCCCCGCCGGCGGCCTGCAGCCGGGACACCAAGGGCGCCGCGTACAGCAGCAGGCCGACCCAGATGCCGACGAACACCGCGCCGACGTAGGCGCTGGCCTGGGCCAGGACGGCCAGCCGGGCGACCAGCATCGGCTCGACCGGCCGGACCGGCGCGGTGCCGCGCTCGGCCGGTGGACGCCGGTCCCGCTGGGCGGCCAGCCGGGTCCGCAGCGTGCGGGCGCCGAGGAACTCCGCGACGGCGAGCACCCCGAGCGGCACCGGCAGCCACCAGCGCAGCTCGGGCAGCGAGCCGTAGGCCGCGCGCACGACGAGCCACGACGCGACGGCCAGGCCGGCGGCGAGGACCAGCAGGTCGCGCCGGTTCACCGGTCTCACGAGACCTCCTCGTTGACGCTCGTCGGCCACGTTCGACGGTCCGCTGTGGCGATGGTCGAGCTCGCGAACTCGCTCAACTCAGGTGCTCCCAGCGGACGACGGCCGTGACGTCCTCCGGCGGCAGTGCGGCGAGCAGGTCGCTCACCCGGCCGTGGCCCGGCAGCACCGCGGTCGGGTCGAGGCTGACCCACGGCACCAGGACGAAGGCCCGCTCGTGCGCACGGGGGTGCGGCAGGGTGAGGACGGGGTCCTCGGAGAGCACCGGCTGCCCGTCGTCCCCGGTGACCGTGACGACGTCGACGTCGAGGGTGCGCGGCCCCCAGCGCACCTCCCGGGTACGCCCGGCCGCCTGCTCCAGCTCGTGCGCGCGGGCCAGCCAGCCGGCGGCGTCGAGAGCACCGCGCACGACGACGACCGCGTTCAGGTACGGCGGCTGCTCGACCGGTCCCCACGGCGGCGTCTCGTACAGCGTCGAGCGGGCGACCAGCACTCCGTCGTCCTGGAGCGCGGTGACCGCGGCCCGCAGCGTGGCAGCCCGGTCCCCCAGGTTGGCGCCGAGCGACAGAACCGCCCGACTCACGTCCGCTCCCGCCGGATCGCGACAGTGACGTCGTCGAAGGGGACGCCGAGGTCGGCCTCGGGCTTGTGCACGGTGATCTCGACGGCGTCGACCAGCGGGTCGACCAGGCACACGTCGGCCAGCCGCTGCGCGAGGGTCTCCAGCAGGCCGACCGGCTCCCCCGTCAGCACGCTGTGCAGCGCCCGGGCCAGCTCGGCGTAGTTGACCGTCCGCTCGAGGTCGTCGCCGGCAGCCGCCGGGGCGGTGTCGAGCTCGAGGACGGCGTCGACGTGGAAGGTCTGGCCCAGCTGTCGCTCGGCCTCGTACACGCCGTGGAAGGCGTGCGCGGTCAACCCTCGCACGGCAATGCGGTCGGGGCGGCGGGACGGGCGGGCGTCAGCCACGGCGCTCTCCCTCGCGGCGGGCCGCCCGGACGGCGGCGGCGGTGCGGACGGCGTCCACCGAGGCGGCGGCGTCGTGCACCCGCACACCCCAGGCGCCGGCCTCGGCGGCCAGCACGGTGGTGGCCAGGGTCGCGGCGTCCCGCTGCTCGGCCGGGCGCAGGGAGCCGTCGGGGTCGGCCAGCAGGCGGCCGAGGAAGGACTTGCGCGAGGCGCCGACGAGCACCGGCAGGCCGAGGCCGACGATCCGGTCGAGGCCGGCCAGCAGCCGCCAGTTGTGTTCGGCGCGCTTGGCGAAGCCCAGGCCGGGGTCGAGGACCAGCTGCTCGGGCGCGACGCCCGCGGCGACGACGTCCTCCACGCGGGCGGTGAGCTCGGCGCAGACCTCGGTGACCACGTCGCCGTACTGTGCGGCGGCGTACATCTCGCGGCTGTGCCCGCGCCAGTGCATGAGCACCCAGGGCACGCCGGCCTCGCCGACCAGCTCGGCCATGTTCTTGTCGGCCAGGCCGCCGCTCACGTCGTTGACCAGGACGGCGCCCGCTTCGAGCGCGGCCTCGGCGACCTCCGCGCGGGTGGTGTCGACGCTGACGCGCACACCGGTGGCGGCCAGCTCGCGGATCACCGGCACCACCCGCCGGCACTCCTCGGCGGCGTCCACCCGGTCGGCCCCGGGCCGGGTGGACTCACCGCCCACGTCCACGTAGTCGGCACCGGCGGTGTGCATCGCCAGGCCGTGGGCGATGGCCGACGCCGCGTCGGCGAAGCAGCCGCCGTCGGAGAAGGAGTCGGGCGTGACGTTGAGGACGCCCATCACGACACAGCGTCCCGGATCGTGCAGCGGGTGCCTCACCGGCCCGGGCCCATGACTCGGTTCCGAGCTCGCTCCGCTCCTCGCTCGTTCCTCGCTGCGATGCTCACTCGCCCGTCACCTTCGCAACGTCCATGGCTCGGTTCCGAGCTCGCTCCGCTCCTCGCTCGTTCCTCGCTGCGATGCTCACTCGCCCGTCACCTTCGCAACGTCCATGGCTCGGTTCCGGGCTCGCTCCGCTCCTCGCTCGTTCCTCGCTGCGATGCTCACTCGCCCGTCACCTTCGCAACACGAGGCTCATCGCCTCGCTACGGGTCGCCGGGTTGTCCCGGAAGATGCCGCGCACGGCCGAGGTGACCGTCGTCGAGCCGGGCTTGCGGATGCCGCGCATCGCCATGCACAGGTGCTCCGCCTCGATGACCACGAGCACGCCGCGGGGTTTGAGGACGTCGGCCAGCGCGTCGGCGATCTGGCTGGTCATCCGCTCCTGGACCTGCGGGCGGCGGGCGTAGACCTCGACCAACCGGGCCAGCTTGGACAGCCCGGTGACCTTCCCGTCCTCGCCGGGGATGTAGCCGACGTGCGCGACCCCGTGGAAGGGCACCAGGTGGTGCTCGCAGGTCGAGTACATCGGGATGTCCTTCACCAGGACCATCTCGTCGTGGTCCTCGTCGAACGTGGTCGCAAGGATGTCCGAGGGGTCCTGCCACAGCCCCGCGAACGTCTCGGCGTACGCGCGGGCCACCCGCTCCGGTGTGTCCTGCAGGCCGGGACGGTCCGGGTCCTCGCCGATCGCGAGCAGCAGCTCACGGACGGCGGCCGCCGCACGCGCCTGGTCGACCTCCCGACGCGGCCGGCTCAGCAGCTGGTCGTCCGCTCCGGCCGGGATCTCACTCACCGCTGCACAGGGGCGCCGACATCACCGACCGGGTTGCTGCCTTCGTCGACGTGCCCGTTCCCGTTCTGCGCGGCGCGCTCGGCCGGCGTCAGCACCGGGGGCTTGTCCGACGGCGTGCGCTTGCCGAAGCCGTTGTACGGGGCCAGGGAGGGCCGCTTGGCGACCGGCGCGCAGATACGGGCCATGTCCTCCTTGGAGAGGGTCTCCTTGTCGATCAGCTCCAGCACGAGCTGGTCGAGAACGGCCCGGTACTCGACGAGGATCTCCCACGCCTCGTCGTGCGCCGCCTCGACCAAGGCGCGGATCTCCGCGTCGATGTCGGCGGCGACGGCCTCGGAGTAGTCCGGCCGGCTGCCCATGTCCCGGCCCAGGAACGGCTCGGAGTCACTGCTGCCGTACTTCACCGCGCCGAGCTTGGCGCTCATGCCGTACTGGGTGACCATCGCCCGCGCCATGGCGGTCGCCTTCTCGATGTCGTTGCCGGCGCCGGTGGTGGGCTCGTGGAAGACGAGCTCCTCGGCCGCCCGGCCGCCGAGGGCGTAGGCGAGGGTGTCGATCATCTCCGACCGGGTCTGGGTGTACTTGTCCTCGGTCGGCAGGACCAGCGTGTGCCCGAGCGACCGGCCGCGCGGCAGGATCGTCACCTTGTGCACCGGGTCCAGGTTGGGCAGCGCGTGCGCCACCAGGGCGTGGCCGCCCTCGTGGTAGGCGGTGACCTTCTTCTCCTTCTCGCTCATCGCCCGCGTCTTGCGCTCGGGGCCGGCGATGACCCGGTCGATCGCCTCCTCGAGGACCTCGTCGGTGATCACCGTGGCGTTGGTGCGGGCGGTGAGCAGCGCACCCTCGTTGAGCACGTTGGCCAGGTCGGCGCCGGTGAAGCCCGGGGTCCGGCGGGCCACGGTCTCCAGGTCGACGTCCGGGGCGAGCGGCTTGCCCTTGGCGTGCACCTCGAGGATCCTCTTGCGACCCTCGAGGTCCGGCCGATCGACGGCGATCTGCCGGTCGAAGCGGCCCGGGCGCAGCAGCGCGGGGTCGAGGATGTCCGGCCGGTTGGTGGCGGCGATGAGGATGACGCCGCCCTTGACGTCGAAGCCGTCCATCTCGACGAGCATCTGGTTGAGCGTCTGCTCGCGCTCGTCGTGGCCGCCGCCCATGCCGGCGCCGCGGTGCCGGCCGACGGCGTCGATCTCGTCGATGAAGATGATCGCCGGGGCGTTGGTCTTGGCCTGCTCGAACAGGTCGCGCACCCGGCTGGCGCCGACACCGACGAACATCTCCACGAAGTCCGAGCCGGAGATGGAGAAGAACGGCACCCCGGCCTCGCCGGCGACCGCGCGGGCCAGCAGGGTCTTGCCGGTGCCGGGCGGGCCGAACAGCAGCACGCCCTTGGGGATCTTCGCGCCCACCGCCTGGAACTTCACCGGGTTGGCGAGGAAGTCCTTGATCTCGTGCAGTTCCTCGATGGCCTCGTCGGCGCCGGCGACGTCGGCGAACGTGGTCTTGGGCATGTCCTTGGTGACCTGCTTGGCCTTGGACTTGCCGAAGGCCATGACGCCCCGGCCGCCGCCCTGCATGGAGTTGAACAGCCAGAACAACAGGAGCAGCAGGATCAGGAACGGCAGGAAGCTGACCAGCAGGCTGACCAGCAGGCTGTCCTGGGTGACGTTGGTGTCGAACTCCACGGCCTCGTCGTCACCGAGGCCGGAGACCAGGTCGAAGACCTCGTCCTCGGCACCCAGGGGGTAGAACGTGGTGATCTGATCGCTGCCCTCGACCGGGTTCTGGAGGTCGATGTCGAGCGTCTGCTCCCGGTCGTTGATGACCACGCTCTCGACGTTGTCGTCGGCGAACTGCTGCAGCGCCGTGGAGGTGTCGACCTCCGTGTACCCACCGGTGCCGCGGAACAGCGAGGAGAACGCCAGCGCCAGGAGGACGACGAGGACGACCCAGAACCACACGGAGCGGAAGAGCTTCTTACGTTCCATACACCGATGCCGGGCGGCCGGTGCTCCGGCCTGTCCCGTCCACCCTCCTGATCGTCCGGGGGACGCTTCCTGCGGCCCGGGGGCACCCTGGCGCTACGGTGCAGCGTCGTTGCGATCGACGGTACACCGGCGTGCCTGTACGACAGCTGTGCATCAGCCGGGCACGGGCTGGCAATGCCTCCTGTCGCCCTACCGGGCGACACCGCCACCAGGTGCCGTCCCCGACGTGCGCGGAGCCGGTTCCGTCCTTACTCGGGGACCCTCCGGGCCCCGCTCCTCAGGACGCCTAGCAAGGCGGCTCACCCGAGGGGACGTCAGGCATACACCTCCGGTCGCAGCGTCGCGATGTAGGGCAGGTCGCGGTACCGCTCGGCGTAGTCCAGCCCGTAGCCGACGACGAACTCGTTGGGGATGTCGAAGCCGATGTAGCGGACCGGCACGTCGACCTTCACCGCGTCGGGCTTGCGCAGCAGCGCGCAGACCTCGAGGGAGGCCGGGCGGCGGCCGCCGAGGTTCTTGAGCAACCAGGAGAGGGTCAACCCGGAGTCGATGATGTCCTCGATCACCAGCACGTGGCGGTCGCTGATGTCCCGGTCGAGGTCCTTGAGGATGCGCACGACACCGGAGGAACTGGTGGCCGAGCCGTAGGACGAGACGGCCATGAACTCCATCTGGGTGGGCAGCCGGAGGGCCCGGGCGAAGTCGCTCATGAACAGGACGGCGCCCTTGAGGACGCCGACCAGCAGCACCTCGCGCTCCGCGTAGTCCGCGGCGACCTCCTCGGCCAGCTCGGCGATCTTCGCCTGGATCTGCTCCTCCGTGAGCAGCACGTGGTCGATGTCCGGGCCGTAGCCGTGGTCGTTGCCGAGCTCTGCTGGAGCGCTGGCGGACTCGCTCACGGGCTGGACTCCTCGCGGGTGTCGGGTGCGTTCCCGGGACGGGGGCCCCGTGCTTCCGGGGGCGACAGCATCAGCCTGCCAGACGTCCGGAGGGCCCCCGCACCGCCGGGTAGGTCCACCCGGCCCTGCCCGCGCCACCTGGTCAGCAGCGCGTCGACGGCGGCCAGGTGCACCGCCTGCAGGTCCGGGACGCCGGCCCCGTGCAGCCAGGCACGCAGCACGCGGCGGCGGACCGCGGCCGGCAGCGCGGTCAACTCCCGGGCCGGCAGGCCGTCCGCTCCGGCCAACCGGCCCAGCTCGGCCGCGGCGAGCGCGTCGAGGGCGTCGAGGTCCTCCCGGAGCAGGTCGGCGGTCCGGGCGAGGGCGGCTGCCACGCCCCCGCCGAGCACCTCCTCCATCAGCGGCAGCACCTCGCCGCGCAGCCGGGCGCGCGTGTAGGCGGGGTCGCTGTTCCAGGGGTCGTCCCACACCGGCAACCCCTGGTCGGCACACGCCTGGCGGGTGGTGGCCCGGCGGACGCCGAGCAGTGGCCGCCACCAGGGAACCCCGCCCGCCGTCCGCTCGGCCACCATGCCGGCGACCGAGCGCGGACCCGAGCCGCGGCCGAGCCCCAGGAGCACCGTCTCGGCCTGGTCGTCGAGGGTGTGCGCGAGGGCGACCCGGGCGTCGAGCTGCACCGCCGCAGCCGCCAGGGCGGAGTGGCGGGCTGCCCGGGCGGCGCCCTCCGGGCCGCCGTCGGCACCGACCGCCACCCGGCGGACGAGGACCGGGTCGAGCCCGAGCCCGCGGAGCAGGTCCGCGGTGCGCTCGGCCCGCTCCGCGGACCCGGGCTGCAGCCCGTGGTCGACGGTGATCCCCGCGACCCGGACGCCGGCGGAGGCCGCCTCGAACGCCAGCGCGGCGGCCAGTGCGACGGAGTCCGCTCCCCCGCTGCACGCGGCGAGGACCGGCCGGTCGCTCGCCCGCAGCCCGCCGCGCACCGCGTGCCGGAGGACCGCGACGGCCCGCGGCGGGCCGGCCATGCCGTCCCCGGCCCGCCCGGTCAGGCCGGGATGGCGGGGCGGCCGTGCACCCGCTCGACCCAGCGGGCCGGGTCGGTGAGCTCCTCGATCCGCGGCAGCGTCTCGGGGCCCGACCACACCCGGTTGAAGCCCTCCATGCCGACCCGCTCGACGACCCCGCCGACGAAGTGCCGTCCGTCGGCGTACTGCTTCATCTTCTGCTCCAGGCCCAGCAGCCGGCGCAGCACCCGGTCGAGGGGGCCGCGGCCCTTGCGGCGCTGGGCGAACCGCTTGCGCAGCGTCTTCACCGAGGGGACGACGTCCGGGCCGACGCCGTCCATGACGTACTCGGCGTGCCCCTCGACCAGGCTCATCACGGCGGTCACCCGGTCGAGGACGGCGCGCTGCGCGGGGTCCTGGACCAGCGCCATCAGCCCGGCGTCGTCGCCGCCGTCGGCGCCGCGGACCGCGTCGGCGACGCCGCGCAGGACGTCGCGCAGCCGGTCCCGGAGCACGTCGGGGTCGAGATCGGTGGCGTCGACGAACTCGGTGATCTGGGCCTCGAGGTGGTCCTTGAGCCAGGGCACGGCGGTGAACTGCAGCTGGTGGGTGACCTCGTGCAGGCAGACCCAGAGCCGGAAGTCGCTGGGGTCGACGCCCATCCGACGCTCGGCGTCGACGATGTTCGGCGCCACCAGCAGCAGCCGGCCGCCGGTGCCGAACACCTCGTACTGGCCGAGCACGCGGGAGGAGAGGAACGCCAGCACGCCGCCGGCCTGCACACCGGTGGCGCGGGAGCCGATGGCGGTGGCGAGCGGACCCGGGCGGGAGTCCTGCCGGGCGGCCAGTGCGTCGACGAGCGGGTCGAGGAGGGCAGCCATCCCGGCGGTGTTGGCGTCGACCCAACCAGGCCGGTCGACGACGGCGACCTCCGGCGCCGGCCCGCCGGGCACCGGCGTGAGCCCGGTGAGCCCCTCGACGTGCGCGACGGCGGCCGCGGCGGCCGCGTGCAGTTCCCGGACGACGGCGGCGGCCTCCTCGCGCGTCGTCTCCGGACCGGGCCCGACCAGGCGGCGGGCGGTGCGTCCGGCGAGGTCCCAGTCGACCATCCGTGCGGGGCTGCTCATCGCCTCACGGTAGACGAAGGACCGCCCTTCCCCCCACGCCTCGCACGCTCGGCGCGGGCCCCTGAAGGGCGGCCGTTCCAGGCGGTCACCTGCAGCCGCAGGCGGCCAGCGCCGCGGCGACGTCGTCCAGCGCCTCCTCGGCCGCCAACCCGTTGGCGGGTGCGCCGTCGGCGACCACGGCGAAGCTCAGCAGCCGACCGTCGGCGGTGACGACGGTGCCGGCCAGGCCGTGCACCCCCAGGAGGGTGCCGGTCTTGGCGCGGACCGCGCCCGGCGCGGTCTGCGGGTCCTCGTCGCCGCGGTCGGCCAGCGTGCCGTCGTAGCCGGCGACGGGGAGGCCGGAGAGGACGGCCGAGGCTCCGGGCAGCGAGCCGTCGGCGGCACCGGTGAGCAGCTCGGTGAGCAGCGAGACCGGCACGCGGTCGTCGGCCGACAGTCCGCTGCCGTCGGACAAGGACACCCCGGTGACGTCGAGGCCGGCGCCCTCCAGCGCCTCGGCCACCGCCTGCGCGGCCCCCGCGAAGGAGGCGGGCAGGTCGGCGGCGAGGGCCACGTGGCGGGCCAGCGCCTCGGCCAGCACGTTGTCCGACTGGGACAGGGTCTGCTCGACCAGCCGGGCGACCGGCGCCGACTCGACCGTGCCGAGGGTCTCCGCACCCTCCGGCGCCTCGCCCAGGGCGACGGGCGCGTCGGGGACGCCGAGCGCGACGGCCAGTGCGGTGCCGGCGTCGATCCCGGGCTGGCCGCTGCGGGGCAGCTCGCCGGGGCGCACCCGGGCGCCGTCGACCGCCGCCGCGGTGATCGGCGCCGCGTAGGTGGACGGCGCGTCGCCCGGCCCCCAGCCGGGCGCGGTGCGCGGGCCCTCGAACAACGAGTCGTCGACGACGACGCGGGTGACCTCGGTGCCCACCGGCAGGCTGCTGCGCACCTGGGCGGCGAGGTCGGCCACGGTGGGTGCCCCCGGGTAGGTCAGCGAGGGAACGGTCCGCGACAGGGTCGGGTCGCCACCGCCGACGAGCACCACCTCGCCGGGCGTGGCGCCGGCGACGACCCTCGTCTCGAGGGTGGCGTCGGGACCGAGGGTGGTCAGGGCCGCGACGGCGGTGAGCAGCTTGGCGGTCGAGGCCGGCGTCGACGGGTCGTCGGACCCCTGGTCGAGCAGCACCTCACCGGAGGCGACGTCGACGACCCGGGCTTCGACGCCGGACCCCAGGGCCGGGGCGGCCAGCAGCGGGGCGAGCCCGTCGGCGAGCACGCCGGGGTCCGGGGCGGGCGCCTCCGACGACAGCGCCGCCAGCACCGGCCCGGCCGCCTCCACGTCGGGCAGGCGGGCCTCCGCGGCGGCGACCTCCGGAGCGGCGTCGTCCGTGCCCGGCGCCACGACGAACCAGACGCCGGCGGCCACCACGAGCAGCAGCGCGACGGTCCCCGACAGGAGCCGGCGACGGAACCGTGAGTACCTCGGCGTGACGACCGTCGACCCACTGGACGCGATGGTGCCCTCCCCCGGAACGACCTCCGGCAGGCGCCCGGAGTCCGATCCGCCACACTACGTCCCGTGCAGTTCGACGTGACGATCGAAATCCCGAAGGGCCAGCGGAACAAGTACGAGCTGGACCACACCACCGGACGCATCCGCCTGGACCGGATGCTCTTCACCTCCACCCGCTACCCGGCCGACTACGGGTACATCGAGAACACCCTCGGCCAGGACGACGATCCGCTCGACGCCCTGGTCCTCCTCGAGGAGCCGACCTTCCCCGGCTGCCTCATCACCTGCCGCGCCATCGGCATGTTCCGCATGACCGACGAGAAGGGCGGTGACGACAAGGTCCTCTGCGTGCCGGCGACCGACCCGCGGATGGCCCACCTGACCGACATCGGCGACGTCTCGGAGTTCGACCGCCTGGAGATCCAGCACTTCTTCGAGACCTACAAGGACCTCGAGCCGGGCAAGTCGGTCGAGGGCGCCGAATGGGTCGGCCGCACGGAGGCCGAGGCGGAGATCAACGCCTCCCTCCAGCGGGCCGAGGAGGCCGAACCGCACCACTGAAGAAGGACCACCCTTCCCCCCACGCCTCGCACGCTCGGCGCGGGGGGAAGGGTGGCCGCCTGGCCCCTCACCGAGCGGCCGCCGAGCGCACGACGGACGCCGACGGCGGTGCACCCTGCGCGGGTACACCGCCGTCGGCGTGTTCAGCGCAGGTCGTGCAGGACGACGGTGAGGAAGCCGAGCTGGCCGCGATAGCCCTTCAGCCACTGGCGGCGGTGGGTGCGGGCCAGCTCCAGAGCGGCCGCCCGGTCGTCGTCCCGTGCCTCGGTCAGCGCCCATCCGGTGAGCGCGCCGGTCCAGCACCACTCGTACTCGTCCCATTCGGCGGTCGTGCTCAGGTGCCCGTAGCCGGGCTCGAAGCCCGCGGCCGCCACCACCGCCAGCAGGCCGGCGAGGTCGGGCAGCTCTCCCGGCTCCGCACCCAGTCCGGCCAGCGCCCCCGGGTGGGACCGGTCTCCCAGAAGCCGTCGCCGAGCGGCACCCGGCCACCGGGACGCAGGTGCCGGCGGACGGCGTGCAGCGTCCCGGCGAGCCCGCCGAAGGCGTGGGTGGCGCCCACGCAGAGGACGACGTCGAAGGGCCTGCCCGCGTACGCCGCCGCGTCGCCCCCGACGAACTCGACCCGATCGGTGAGCCCGCGCCGCCCTGCCTCGCTCCGAGCCGCGGCCAGCGCCGGCGCGGACGTGTCGAGACCGACACCCCGGAGCCCGGGGTGCTCCTCCACCAGCCGGAGCAGCCACGCGCCGGAGCCGCAGCCGAGGTCGAGCACGCGGTTCCCGCCGGGCGGCACCAGGCGGGAGATCAGCCGGAAGAGGCTGTCGTCGGAGACGGGCGCGGCGACGGGGTGCCGGCGGTGCGCGACCGCGCTGGCCAGGACTCTGTCCACGGGCGGCATCCTGCTGGATCGGGCGGGCGCTGGTCATGCGTCCTCGGATGACGCAGCGGCCCGGTCCTGCTGGACGCGACCGCTGCGGATGCGAGCCGCCTGTCGGAATCGAACCGACGACCTTCTCATTACGAGTGAGATGCTCTACCGACTGAGCTAAGGCGGCGAACGTGCGGCAGTCAGCTTACGTGACCGCTCCACCTGCCAGGCGCAGGCCCCCGGCCCCCTCCTTGGCGTCCCCGAGCGGGCGAGAGGGCCAGGAGGGCGGCCCCGTCCAGGGGCCCGCCCCGAGCTCGCAGGGGTGGGGAGGACGGGGTCCGTCCTCAGGCGGGGAGCCGCAGCGCGACGGTGAGCGCCTCGACGGCGACCTGCGGCTTCACGTTCTGCTCCAGCGCCGTCCGGCAGGCCAGGACGGCGTCGAGCCGCCGCAGCGCCCCCTCCGGACCGATCCGCCTGGCCAGCTCCTCCGCGTCGGCGCGGCGGTCGGGATGGGCCAGCGCCGGCGCCTCTCCCCCGCTCGCCGCGATGACCAGCGCGTCGCGGTACAGGGCGGCGAGGTCGACCAGGGCCCGGTCCAGGGAGTCGCGGCCCAGCCGGGTGGCCCGGGACTTCTGCCGCTTCTCCAGCTCCTTGAGCTGCCCGGCGCCGCGGCTGGCCGCGGCCACACCGGGTCCGCGGGCGCCGACGCCGAGGCTCTGCTTGACCGCCTCGGTCTCCGCGCCGTCGAGCTCGGCCGACGCCCGGTCGGACTCCTCCTTCGCCGCACCCACCAGGTCGTCCGCAGCGTTCAGGCAGGCGGCCAGCGAGACCAGTGACAGCGGGATGTCGAGCACCGCCTTGCGGGCCATCCGGGCGTCCTCGTCACGGGCCAGGTGGCGGGCCCGGCCGACGTGACCGCCGGCGGCCGCGGCCGACCAGGCGGCCAGCGCCGGGTCGATGCCGTCGCGATCGACCAGCACGTCGGCGACCGCATCGACCGGAGGAGTGCGCAGGCCGACCACCCGGCACCGCGAGCGGATCGTGACCGGCACGTCGTCGGGGTGCAGGCTGGGCGCGCAGAGCAGGAACACCGTCCGCGCCGGCGGCTCCTCGAGCATTTTCAGCACGGTGTTGGAGGCCTGCTCCGTCATCCGGTCGGCGTCCTCGACCAGGACCACCTGCCAGCGGCCCTGGGACGGCGCCCGCCCGGCGATGCGCACCAGCTCGCGCACCTCGGCCACGCCGATGGACAGCCCCTCCGGGACGACGGTCTGCACGTCGGCGTGGGTTCCGGCGACCACCGTCCGGCAGGCGTGGCAGGTGCCGTCGCCGCCGTCCGGGCACTGCAGCGCCGCGGCGAAGGCCCGGGCGGCGACCGACCGGCCCGACCCGGGCGGGCCGGTGAACAGCCAGGCGTGCGTCATCGCGGCCGGGTCGGCCACCGCGGCCCGTAGCTCGGCGACGACCGCCGGCTGGCCGATGACCCGGTCCCAGACCCCGCTCATGCCCGCTCCCCCAGCAGGGTGCCGACCCGGGCGCGGACGTCGGCGGCGAGCTCGTCGACGGAGCGGGTGGCGTCCAGGACGAGGTAGCGCTCGGGCGCGGCGGCGGCCAGCGCCCGGAAGGTGTCGCGGACCCGCTGGTGGAACTCGATCGACTCGGACTCCAGCCGGTCGGCGGCGGCCCGTCCGCGGGCGCGGGCCAGGCCGGTCTCCGGAGGCAGGTCGAGCAGCACCGTGAGGTCGGGCCGCAGCCCCTGGGTGGCCCAGCGGGAGATCGCCGCGACGTCGTCCAGACCGATCGCGCGCCCGGCGCCCTGGTAGGCCAGCGAGCTGTCGACGTAGCGGTCGGTGACCACGACCTCCCCGGCCTCCAGCGCCGGGCGCAGGACGGCGTGCGCGTGCTGGGCGCGGTCGGCGGCGTAGAGCAGCGCCTCGGCGCGCGGGGCCAGGCCGGTGTGCGCCCGGTCGAGGACGATGGCCCGGACGGCGGCGCCCTCGGGGGTGCCGCCCGGCTCGCACGTGGCCCGGGCCCGGCGTCCTTGCGCCGCCAGCCAGTCACAGAGCAGCCGGACCTGGGTGGACTTGCCCGCGCCCTCGCCGCCCTCGAACGCGACGAACAGCCCTCGGGGCCGACCGGCGGCCTCGACGGACAGGGCGGGCGGGCCGTCGGCGGACACGGGGATCGCGGGCTCCCGGGCGGGTCGGCGGTGGGTGGTCGAGCGCCCGCCACGGTACCGGCCTGGACCGACGGTCCTGGGGCGCCCGGCCCTAGGGTCGGGACGTGAACACCACCGGAGCCTGGGACCCGGCCGGCTACCTGCGGTTCGGCGACGAGCGGGCGCGGCCGTTCACCGACCTGCTGGCCCGCGTCGGCGCCCGCGAGCCGCTGACCGTGGTGGACCTGGGCTGCGGGGAGGGTGCGCTGACCGCGTCACTGGCGGCCCGCTGGCCCGGGGCGCGGGTCACCGGGGTCGACTCCTCGCCGGACATGCTGGCCGCGGCCGCCGCCCACGCCGTCCCCGGTCGGGTCGAGTTCGCGGCCGGCGACGTGCGCGACTGGCGGCCCGACCGGCCGGTCGACGTCCTCGTCACCAACGCCGTCCTGCACTGGGTGCCCGGTCACGTCGAGCTGCTGCGCCGGTGGGCCGGCCAGCTGGCACCTGGGGGCTGGCTGGCGCTGCAGGTCCCCGGCAACTGGCGGGCGCCGACGCACGCGCTGCTGGCCGAGCTGTGCCGCTCGCCGCGCTGGGCGGCGTCGCTGGCCGACGCCGCCCCGGCCGACGACGCCGTGCTCGACCCGACCGGCTACCTGGAGGTCCTCACCGGGGCGGGGCTGACCGTCGAGGCGTGGGAGACCACCTACCTGCACGTGCTCACCGGCGAGGACCCGGTGCTCGGCTGGGTGCACAGCACGGTGCTGCGCCCGGTGCTCGCCCGGCTCGAGGAGGACGACGCCGCCGAGCTGACGGCCGAGTACGCCGCGGCGCTACGTGCGGCCTACCCGCGCCGCGCGGACGGGACGACGCTGCTGCCCTTCCGGCGGGTGTTCGCCGTGGGTCAGGCTGTCGTCAGCCGGTAGGCGTCGGTGCGGTAGGGCAGGTCGACGAGGTCACGGTTCCGGGTGTCCGGATGGGTGGCGAGCAGCGCGCGGACCTCCCCCAGGAACTCCTTCCGCCGGGCGTCGTCCATCATGGCGACGTAGCTGCGGGTGGCGATGCCGGCGACCACCTGCTGCGGGCTGAGCCGCTGGACGACCCCGGAGCGGAAGTGCTCGACCCGGGCGTCCAGCGCGCGGGTGAACGCCTCCACCACGCCCCGGTCGGCCTCGTGGCCGCGCGCCTCATCTGCCAGGGCCCGTCCCAGCGCGCCGACCCAGGGGACCTCCTCGTCGCGGGTGTTCCACACCAGGCCGACCACGCCGCCGGGACGCAGCACCCGCCGCAGCTGCCGGGCGGCGGGCTCCGGGTCGAACCAGTGCGCGGCCTGGCCGGCGACGGCGGCGTCCACGCTCCCGTCGGGCAACGGGAGCGCCTCGGCGTCGCCGACCTGCGCGGTCACCTCGGGGTACCGGACCCGCAGCTCGGCCAGCATCGGCTCGGCCGGGTCGACGGCGACCACCTCGTGGCCGGCGGCCAGCAGGACTCCGGTGAGCAGCCCCGTGCCGGCGCCCAGGTCGAGGACGCGGAGCGAGCGCTCCCCCACCAGGAAGGCGACGGCGTCGGGCGGGTAGTCCGGCCGGTGCGCCGCGTAGCCGGCCGCGACGGAGCCGAACGAGGTCCGCCGTTGCCGCCAGGCGTCCGCGTCGGGCTCTCCGCTCGGCACGGCGGCCTCAGCCGGCGGGGACGGCGTCGCTGCCCGACGCCGCCTGCTTCGCCGCCGTCGTCTTCTTCGCGGCGGTCTTCTTGGCGGTCGTCTTCTTGGCCGCGGCCTTCTTGGTTGTCGCCTTCTTCTTCCTCGTGCTCGGGTTGGCGCGCCGGTCGGCCAGCAACTCGGCGGCGCGATCGAGGGTGATGCTCTCGATGTCGTCGCCCTTGCGCAGGCTGGCGTTGGTCTCGCCGTCGGTCACGTAGGGGCCGAAGCGGCCCTCGCGGACGGTCACCGTGCCCTGGCTGACCGGGTCGGCACCGAGCTCCTTGAGCGGGGCCGCCGCGGCCCGACGTCCCCGCTGCTTGGGCTGGGCGAAGATCGCCAGCGCCTCGTCGAGGGTGACGGTGAACAGCCGGTCCTCGGCCTCCAGCGACCGCGAGTCGCTGCCCTTCTTCAGGTAGGGCCCGTAGCGGCCGTTGAGCGCCTGGATCTCCTCACCGTCCGGCGCCGTCCCGACCGTGCGCGGCAGGGTCAGCAGCTTCAGCGCGTCGTCGAGGGTGACCGTCTCGGGTGCCATCGACGAGAACAGGCTCGCCGTCCGCGGGGCCTCCTTGCTGCCCTCGGGCACCACGGTGGTCACGTACGGCCCGTACCGACCGGCCTTGACCACGATCGGCAGGCCGGACTCCGGGTCGGTGCCCAGCTCGCGGTCGCCGGACGGCGCGGCGAGCAGCTCCTCGACCTTCGCCTGGGTCAGCTCGTCGGGCGGGAGATCCTCGGGGAGGCTGACGCGGGGACCGTCCTCGCCGCCGACCTGCAGGTAGGGCCCGTAGCGCCCGACCCGGACGACGACCGGCTCGCCGCCCGGCCCGGTGGCCTGCAGCGGGATGGAGTTGACCCCGCGGGCGTCGATCTCCTCCAGCTGCTGGCCGATGACCTGCTTGAGCCCGCCCGAGGCGGCGATGCCGCCGGCGTGCCGGCCCTCGCCGCCGAAGTAGAACTCGGTGAGCCAGTCGACCCGGCCCAGCTCGCCGCTCGCGATCTCGTCGAGCTCGTTCTCCAGCGAGGCGGTGAAGTCGTAGTCCACCAGCGCGCCGAAGTGCTGCTCGAGGAGGTTCACCACGGCGAAGGCGACGAAGGAGGGCACCAGTGCGGAGCCCTTCTTCCAGACGTACCCGCGGTCCTGGATCGTCTGCATGATCGACGCGTACGTGGACGGCCGGCCGATGCCGAGTTCCTCCAGCCGCGCGACCAGGCTCGGCTCGGTGTAGCGGGACGGCGGGGTCGTCGTGTGCCCCTTGGCCTCGAGCTCCTGGGTGTCGAGCTGCTGGCCGCGCTCGACCCGCGGCAGCCGGCGCTCGGCGTCGTCGCTGCCGTGGTCGTCGTCGCCCGAAGCCCCCTCGTCCCGCGACTCGACGTAGGCACGGAGGAACCCGGGGAAGGTGATGGTGCGCCCGCTGGCGGTGAACTCGACGGCCTCGTCGGTGCTGCTGCGCCCGGCCAGCCGGATGCTCACGCTCTGCCCGACGGCGTCGGCCATCTGCGAGGCGATGGTGCGCTGCCAGATCAGCTCGTAGAGCCGGAACTCGTCGCGGGCGAGCTGGCCGGCGAGCTGGCCGGGGGTGCGGAAGCTGTCACCGGCGGGCCGGACCGCCTCGTGCGCCTCCTGGGCACCCTTGGCCTTCTTGGCGTAGCGGCGCGCCTCGGCGGGGACGTAGGCGTCGCCGTAGAGCTCGCGGGCCTGGGTGCGCGCGGCGTTGATCGCCTCGCTCGACAGGTTCGTCGAGTCGGTCCGCATGTAGGTGATGTGGCCGTTCTCGTACAGCCGCTGGGCCACCCGCATCACCTGCGCCGAGGACCAACCGAGCTTGCGCCCGGCCTCCATCTGCAGCGTCGAGGTGGTGAACGGCGCGTAGGGACGCCGCCGGTAGGGCTTCTCGTCGACCCGGCTGACGGTGACCTGCCGGCCCTCGAGCCGGGCGGCCAGACCCCGGGCACCGGCCTCGTCGAGGTGCACCACCTCGCCGGTCACCCGGCCGGTCGCGGAGTCGAAGTCGCGGCCGGTCGCCACCCGGCTGTCGTCCACGCTGACCAGCCGCGCGCGCAGGGTGGTCGGCTCGCCCTCGTCGGTGGCGCTGCGCTGCTCGCCGACGGCGAAGGTGCCCTCCAGCGACCAGTACTCGGCCGACCGGAAGGCCATCCGCTCCCGTTCCCGCTCGACGACGATCCGGGTGGCCACCGATTGCACCCGGCCGGCCGAGAGCTTGGGCAGCACCTTCTTCCACAGCACGGGGCTGACCTCGTAACCGTAGAGCCGGTCGAGGATGCGGCGGGTCTCCTGCGCGTCGACCAGCGCGGCGTCCAGCTCCCGCGGGTTGGCCACGGCGCGGGCGATCGCCTCCGGAGTGATCTCGTGGAAGACCATGCGGCGCACCGGCACGCGCGGCTTGAGCGTGTCCACCAGGTGCCAGGCGATGGCCTCGCCCTCGCGATCCTCATCGGTGGCGAGATAGACCTCGCTGGCGTCCTTCATCAGCTGCTTGAGCCGGCTGACCTGCTGCTTGCGGTCGGGGCTGATGACGTAGAGCGGCTCGAACGCGTTGTCGACGTCCACCCCGAGCCGCGCCCACGGGGCGCCCTTGTGCTCGGCCGGCACGTCCGCGGCGTTGCGCGGCAGGTCGCGGATGTGCCCGACGCTGGCCTCGACGACGTAGCCGTTGCCGAGGTATCCGGCGATCTTGTTCGCCTTGGTCGGGGACTCCACGATGACCAGCGGGCGGCCGGCGCCGGTCGCGGCGGTCCGGCGGCGGGCAGGGGTGCTGGTGCCCCCGGCGGTCCGGGTGCCGTCGTTCGCGGTCTTCGTGGGTGCCACGGTGCTCCTGTCGGTGGTGCTCGGTGCAGGCGCCGGTGGTCCGGCGCCGGACGACGCGGTTGCTGCCCGTACGCGCCGGCCACGTCACGGTAGGCCACCGTGCCGAGCGAGAGCCGGGTGGCGACCCACCGTGGGCGCGCCGTCACCCGCTGCAATGGCCACGGGCGGCCGTGTGTTCCCGGACCCGTCAGCTCACGCCGGCTCCCGCACGCCGGCCACCACCTCGCCGATCGCCGCCCGCGTCGGGAACCACTCGTCGTAGTACTCCCAGTGCATCATCACCGGGTCGGTCGGCAGCTCGATGGCACCGAAGGAGTCCTCCCACGTCTGCTCTCCGTGGAACTCGCCCCAGGTGATCGGGTCGGCCGGCGCCGAGGCCTCGTACACACGCTCGACCTCGAGCTCGGAAGCTCGGTTGTCCATCCCCGGACTGCCGAGCAGGACCACGTCGTGGGCAGCCAGCCGACCCCGTTCGTCCGCCGCTCGATCGATGACGAGGGTGCCGTAGCTGTGCCCGATGAGGGTGGTGTGCGGACGTCCTCCCGGAGTACCCACCCGCGCCGACGCCAGCCCGTCCAACGTCGCGTCCAGCGCCCGGCCGCCGGGCCAGGAATGGTGCGGGCTGGGTGCCGTGGCCAGGTTCGACGGTGGCCGGTAGCCCATCCACGCGATCGTCGCGACCGCGGCCGTCGGAGCCGCAGCCCTCGCCGCGTCCCCGACGGCGGCCGCGTCACCCATGAGGTCGTCCAGGTCCTCGACCGGGTCGTTGCCGGTGCCGGGCACGAGCAGCGCCACGTGGTCCGCGGTGTCCAGGTCCCCTACGGCCACGGCGACCAGCCCCTCCTCCGGCTGGAACTGGTAGAGCTGCGCCTCCTGGCCCTCCGCCTCCTCGCTGCCGATCTCCGCCGCCACCGAGACGGCGACCGCGCGCCCGGGCGCGGACTCGTCTGCCAGCACCCGGCCGAGGGTCAACCGGTTCGCCTGGTCACGAGCCCAGGCAGGCAGCCCCTCGAGCCCACCGACCCGGCTGGGGTCAGCGCGTATCGCGCCATTCCGCTGGGCCGTCGACAGGGTCGCCCACCACCCGGCCACCGCGGCCGGGTCGCCCCCCGTCGGTGGACATGGCAGGAATACGGTCGAGCCGGCTACGGCCACCAGCCACGACAGGTCCTCGAAGGTCGCTGGTGCGAGTGCTCCACCGACACCCAGTCCGGTGAGGGCGTTCGCCGCCTCGGTCGCGGCGAGTGCCGCCCGCTGCCCGGCCGCCATCGCGTCGGTGGCGAAGCCCTCGGCGCGCAGTGCGTCAGCGGTGTCACCGGCATGGACACCGGTGACGGGGCCCACCGGCAGCGGACCGGCCAGCCGTCCGGCGCCGTCGAGGACGACCGGGACCGCCGCGGCAGTCGCGAGGGCCTGCTCGGCGAGCTCCTGCGCTGCCTCTCCCTCGGCCAGCAGGCGCTGCGCGTGCTCCAGCGACTCGGCCAGTGCCGCGGTCACTGCCGTCGCGACCGTGGAGACCTCGACGAGCGCGGCACCGGCCGACTGCGCGGCCGGTCCGTACCAGCAGTCGGCGTCGCCCAGCGACCGCCCGACGGCCTCCATCCGAGCCCGCCAGGCCGGCAGCCGGTCGGCCACCGCGTCGAGGGTCCAGACTGCGCCGCGCAGCAGGGGGATGTCCCACGAGGCGACCGCGGTCAGCGTCGGGGCGCTCACCAGGCGGCCGGGCGGTGACGCCGGGCGAGCACCCGGTCGGCGAGCGTTGCGTCCGCGAGGCGGTAGGAGTCGACCGCGGCGGACAGTGTGGCAGCCAGCGCTCCGGTCTGCTGACCCAGCAGGTCGAGGGCGGTGGCCCAGCCCGAGCCTGCGGTGCCGGCCCGCTCCCCGGCCTCCCCGCTCACCGCCGTCCCCAGGGAGACGGCGGTGGACCGGCACAGCTCGGCCTCGCCGGTGAGCTCGGCGGCGAGGCCGGCCAGCTCGTCGGCCAACACCTCTATGGCGTCGAGCTGGGCGGCGATGGTCACGGACACGACAGGACCTCCCGGCGTCTGGACCGGGCCCGCGGTGGGACCGGCGCGGCCGGGACGCTAAGGCCGCCGCCCCTCGATCCCGGGAGACCCGTCCACACCCGTGGCCGCCGTCCACAACCCGGCTCCGGGCCCCCGGCCGGAGCTCGGCCGGCCGGAGGATCCCGACGTGCGGTCAGGGAGCGGTGGTCGTCAGCGAGCTGGTCGTGCTGTCGGTGGCCGCACTGCCCACGACCACCGAGCGGCGCTTGGAGACCACTACCGCACCGACGATGATCAGCGCCGCGACCACCGCGATCACGATGCGGGCGACGGTGTTCTGGTCCTCTCCCACCGACATGCCCACCACGGCCGGGGCGATGAGCAGCGCCACCAGGTTCATGACCTTGATCAGCGGGTTGATCGCCGGGCCCGCGGTGTCCTTGAACGGGTCGCCGACGGTGTCCCCGATGACCGTGGCGGCGTGCGCCTCGCTGCCCTTCCCGCCGTACGCGCCGTCCTCCACCATTTTCTTGGCGTTGTCCCAGGCGCCGCCGGAGTTGGCGAGGAACACCGCCATGAGAGTGCCGGCCGCGATGGCCCCGACCAGGTAGGCCGCGAGCGGTCCGAAGCCGAGCCCGAAGCCGACCGCCACCGGGGCCAGGACGGCGAGCAGGCCGGGGGTGGCCAGCTCGCGCAGCGAGTCCTTGGTGCAGATGTCGACGACCCGGCTGTAGTCCGGCCGCTCGGTGAAGTTCATGATCCCCGGCCGGGTGCGGAACTGCTCGCGCACCTCGAAGACCACCCGCCCGGCCGCGCGGGAGACGGCGTTGATCGCCAGCCCGGAGAAGAGGAACACCACGGCAGCACCCAGCACCGCACCCACGACGTTGCTCGGGTCGACCAGGCTGAAGGCCTCCCCCAGATCGGCGCCGTCCAGGGCGACGCGCACCTGCTCGTTGTAGGAGCCGAAGAGCGCCGTCGCGGCGAGGACGGCGGTGGCGATCGCGATGCCCTTGGTGATCGCCTTGGTGGTGTTGCCGACCGCGTCGAGGTCGGTGAGCACGCGGGCGCCGTCCTCGTCGATGTCGCCGGACATCTCGGCGATGCCCTGCGCGTTGTCGCTGACCGGGCCGAAGGTGTCCATCGAGACGATGACGCCGGCCGTCGTCAGCAGGCCGCAGCCGGCGAGCGCCACCGCGTAGAGCGCCGCGCCGCCGCCGATCAGGAAGGCGCCGTAGACCGCGCCGCCGATCAGCAGCGCGGCGTACACCGCGGACTCCAGGCCGAGCGAGATGCCGGAGAGGATGACCGTCGCCGGGCCGGTCAACGAGCTGCGGCCGACCTCCTGCACCGGCTTGCGGCTGGTCTCGGTGAAGTAGCCGGTGAGCAGCTGGATGGCAGCGGCCAGCACGATGCCGACGAGCACCGCGACGAAGCCGAGAACCTGGGGGCTGACCACGCTGTCGGGAACGTCGGCGACCTCGGGCAGCACGGTGAAGGAGGCCGCGGCGACGAGGACGAGGGAGACGACCGCGGAGACGAAGAAGCCACGGTTGATCGGCGCCAGGCCGCTCGCGTCGCCCTTGCCGGGGTTGCTGGCCAGGATGCCGACGACCGAGGCGACCACGCCGATCGCGGCGACCGTGAGGGGGAAGACCATGCCGACCGCGCCGAAGAAGACCTGACCGAGGATGAGGGCGGCGACCAGGGTGACCGCGTAGGACTCGAACAGGTCGGCGGCCATGCCGGCGCAGTCCCCCACGTTGTCGCCCACGTTGTCGGCGATGGTGGCCGCATTGCGGGGGTCGTCCTCGGGGATACCGGCCTCGACCTTGCCGACCAGGTCTGCGCCGACGTCGGCGGCCTTGGTGAAGATGCCGCCACCGACCCGCATGAACATGGCCAGCAGCGCCCCGCCGAAGCCGAAGCCCTCGAGCACGACGGGCGCGGTCTCGTCGAACAGCAACAGCGCCAGGGCCGCACCGAACAGGCCCAGGCCGACGGTGATCATCCCGCAGACGCCCCCGGTGCGGTACGCGAGACGGAAGGCCGGCCGGTAGCCGCCGCTGCGCGCAGCGGCGGCCACGCGGACGTTGCCGCGGGTGGCCAGGGTCATCCCGATGAAGCCGACCATCGCCGAGAACAGCGCCCCGACCAGGAAGAACAGCGCCCGACCGATCCGGGTCCCCCAGCCGCCGTCGTGAACGGGAAGCACCAGCAGGAGCAGGAAGACGATGACGGCGAAGACGCCGAGGGTGCGGAACTGTCTGCGCAGGTACGCCGCGGCACCCTCCTGCACCGCCTTCGCGATGTCACGCATCGTCGGCGTGCCCTGCTCCGCAGCCATGACGGCGCGGACCAGGTACGCGGCGAAGGCGAGGGCGGCGAGCGAGACGACGAGGACGACGGTGACCAGGACCACGTCCCCACCGGAGAGTGCGCTGTCCGACATGTGTTCCTCCCAGCGGTCGGCTGCCCCCGGGGCACACCTGCGCTCCGGTCGGCGGAGGTACGCGTCCAGCCGTACGGGCCCGCACGGCTGGCGTCGCGTGAGTGTAAGGGAGATCACACCCTGTACCGGTAGTCCCACGGGACGTCGGATTTCCGCGGACGAGCCCGGCAGGACGTCGTCGGGAGGTGTGACAGTGGGGAGGTGGCCGAGCTCGCGAGGTCACCCAGAGACACAGCACCCGTGGGCGCGCGGTCGACGAGCGCCAGCGAGGAGATTGCGTGACCACGCTCCACCCGGTCCGGTCGGCTCCCCCTCCCGGCACGGACCCTCTTCCCCCGGGTGGGTCGCCCTCCCCCGCCGGTGCGCCGCTGCCGGGGGCCGACCTGCTGGCCGCCGTCCTCACCGGAATCCCCGAGGAGGAACAGCCGATCACCCACGTGCACCGGATGCCGGTGCGGCGGAGCCACACCCTGCCGTGGCCGGGGTGGGTGGACCCGCAGCTGCGCGAACGACTCGAGGCCTGCGGCGTCCGTGCGCCGTGGCGGCACCAGGTCGAGGCCGCGCAGCTGGCCCGCGACGGCTCGCACGTCGTCGTGGCCACCGGGACGGCGTCGGGCAAGTCGCTTGCCTACCAGCTACCGGCGCTGACCCGGCTGGCCGAGGACCCACGGGCCTGCGTCCTGTACCTGGCGCCGACCAAGGCCCTGGCCCGCGACCAGCTGGCGTCGGTGGCGGAGTTGGCCGACCCGTCGGTGCGCCCGGCCGCCTACGACGGCGACACGCCCATGGAGGAGCGGGAGTGGGTCCGGCGGCACTCGCGCTGGATCGTCACCAACCCCGACATGCTCCACCGCGGCGTGCTGCCGGCCCACCAGCGGTGGTCGAGCACGCTGCGCCGGCTGACCTACGTCATCGTCGACGAGTGCCACGCCTACCGCGGCGTCTTCGGGTCCCACGTCGGCCACGTGCTGCGCCGACTGCGGCGGATCTGCCGCCGCTACGGCGCCGAGCCGGTGTTCCTCCTGGCCTCGGCCACGGTCGCCGAGCCGGCCGCGGCAGCGACCCGGCTGGTCGGCGCCCCGGTCGTCGCCGTGACCGACGACGGCTCGCCCCGGCCGGGCGCGACGTTCGCCCTGTGGGAGCCGCCGCTGACCGAGCGCACCGGGGAGCACGGCGCTCCGCTGCGCCGGTCGGCCGCCGCGGATGCGGCCACGCTGCTGGCCGACCTGGTCGAGCGGGGAGCCCGCACGCTGGCGTTCGTCCGGTCGCGGCGCAGCGCGGAGTCGGTCGCCGAGCAGGCCCGTCACGTCCTGGTCGACCGCGGCCGCGCCGACCTGGCCCGCCGGGTGGACTCCTACCGTGGCGGCTACCTGCCCGAGGAGCGGCGCGAGCTGGAACAGGCCCTGTCCGCCGGGCAACTGCTCGGCGTGGCCACCACGAACGCCCTCGAGCTGGGCATCGACATCGCCGGTCTGGACGCGGTCGTGCTGGCCGGCTATCCCGGGACGCTGGCATCGCTGTGGCAGCAGGCCGGCCGCGCGGGACGGGCGCAACGGGAGTCGCTGGTGGTCTTCGTCGCCCGCGACGACCCGCTCGACCACTACCTGGCCCACCACCCGCGGGCGGTGTTCGGGCGGCCGATCGAGGCGACCGTCACCGATCCGACGAACCCCTACGTGCTGGGTCCGCAGCTGTGCTGCGCGGCCGCGGAGCTCCCCCTGGTCCCCGCGGACCTGGCCGACTTCGGCAGCGCGGCTGCGGAAGGGCGGGTCGAGGAGCTGGTCGCCGAGGGGCTGCTGCGCCGCCGTCCCACCGGCTGGTACTGGGCCGGGCGGGGCCGGCCGGACGTCGACATCCGGGGCAGCGGCCTGGCGCCGGTGACCATCGTCGAGGGAGACACCGGGCGGCTGCTCGGCACGGTCGACGGCGACGCCGCACACGCGACCGTGCACACCGGTGCGCTGTACGTCCACCGGGGCGAGACCTACGTCGTCGACGAGTTCTGCGTCGACGACGCCGTCGCGGTGGTCCACCCCGAGAGCCCCGAATGGACGACGGTGGCGCGGGACGTCACCGACCTCGCCGTCGTCGCCACCGACCGGTCGCGGTCACTGGGCACGGTCACGGCACACACCGGGGTCGTCGACGTGACCAACCAGGTGGTGGCCTACCAGCGCCGCCGGCTCGGGACCGGCGAGGTCCTGGCCGAGTTCCCCCTGGACCTGCCGGCCCGGCAGCTGCGCACCCGCGCGGTGTGGCTGACCCTCGACGAGCGTGCCCTGGCCCGCGCCGAGGTGGACGATGTCGCGCTGCCCGGCTCCCTGCACGCCGCCGAACACGCCGCGATCGGCATCCTCCCGCTGCTGGCGACCTGCGACCGCTGGGACCTCGGCGGGGTCTCGACCGCACTGCACCCCGACACCGGCGCGGCCACGATCGTCGTGTACGACGGGCACCCCGGCGGCGCGGGCTTCGCCGAGCGGGGGTTCGCCGTGCTGCGACGCTGGCTGCAGGCCACCCGGGCGACGGTGGCCAGCTGCGAGTGCGAGAGCGGCTGCCCGTCCTGCGTGCAGTCGCCCAAATGCGGCAACGGCAACGACCCGCTGGACAAGGCCGGTGCGGTGCGCCTGCTCGACGTCGTCCTCGACGAACTGGCCGCCGCCGAGGCGGCCGGCGGGACCGCCGAGGAGGACGCCGACCGGAGGGGAGGGCCGGCCGCCGAGGTGCGCCGGGGGACGTCGCGGGCGGACGGCCTCGACGCGGAACCACCCGCGGCCGAGGACGACCTGGTCTTCTGAAGGAGGACCCCGTCCTCCCCGCCCTTCGCACGCTGTAATGGAAATCGGCGATTCCCATCGTTCGAGGCGCCCGCAGGGGCCATGGCTTCTGTGAGGAGAATCCACCGGGACTCTCATCCGTCGAGGCGGCCTGGACCAGGCCATGGATTCTCAGGGCGGGGCCCGGGACGGGGCCATCGGCAGCACCGGGCCGGCGCGCGCCGTGGCCTCGGCGGAGCTGACCCCCAGCGGGCCGAGCCGGACCGGCACCGCGACGGCGACCTCGACGACCGCCCCGCCGCCGACCGTGCAGCCGGTCAGCCGGGCCCCGTTGGCGCCGGCCACCTCCTCCGCGACCGCACACGCCCGCGGGTCGCCGCGGACGGCGTGCTCGGCCGCGGCCAGGGCGGCGAGATCGGCGGCGCCGGTGGCCCGGTGCCGGCCGACCACCGCCGACCCGACGAGGACCGTGGCCACCCCGATCGCGGCGAGGACCCCGGACAGGGCGACGACCCACACCGTGGCCGCCCCCCGTTCCCCGGCCAGCCGGTGCCGGCGCGTCACCCGGCCGCTCCTCCGGCCTCCGCACTGCCCGGCTCGCGCTGGGCCACGGCGGACGCCGAGACCGGCACCCGGAGGGGCACCGGGCCCAGCGGTGCCACCTCGGCCACGACGGTGACGGTGACCGTGGCCCCGTCGGCGGCCACCGTGGTCACCGCCCGCGCGGGCGCGGCCCGAGCGGCGACGGCGGTCACCACCGCCGTGTCCTCGCCCCGCGCGGCGGCCCGGGCCCCCTCGCGGGCAGCGTCGACGCAGCGCAGCTGCGCCCCCACGACGGTCACCGCCGCCACCGCGCCCGCGAGCACGAGGAGCAGCACGGGTAGCACCACCGCGGTCTCCGCGGTGACCATGCCGGCCTCGCCACGGGCACCGGTCCGGGAGCCGGCCGCCCGACCACCTCCACGGAGGGCTGGCCACACGGTCAGGAGAGGGTGGCGAGCGCGTCGGCGACGAGGGCGCCGAGCGCGTCGACGACCGAGCCGCCGGTGACCACCCGGTAGAGGACCGCGGCGAAGGCGCAGGCCGCCACGGTGCCCACCGCGTACTCAGCGGTGCTCATCCCGGCCTCCCCGGTCGCCCGCACGCGGGCCCAGCGCACCCGCAGGCCGCCGGCCGCCGGTGCGTCCTGGGCCGGGACGTCGCCGTCCTCGGACGGCAACTCGCCGTCGCGAGAGGTCTGGCAGGGAACGGTCACGGTGTCTCCTCGGTGTCGGGCCCGACTCCCGGGCCGTGGGTCCGACCCTCCCGGCGCGTGGGGGCCGGCCACAGGCACCGACGCGATCTGTGGACGCCGCCGCCGGCTGTGGACACCGGCCGCGCCGGCACCCGAGCGAGGAGCTCAGGTGTTCGATCGGCCGCGGATCCGACCGTGCACGGTGCCGGCGGCCGACCCATGGCCCCGGTCCGCTGTCGGCCACCGAGTCGTTAGCATCACGGCAAGGCTCCCGAGAGGCAGCGATAAGCACCTGGCTGGCTGCGCGGCAACCTCTACTCCGTCTGAGGTGCTCCAGGGGAAGAGCCGGCCGTACGGCGACCGCCGACCGGCAAGGACGGATTCCCGTGCGCCGCGGGTCTCCGCGAGCGAAGGGAGACCGGCGCATGACCGACCCGCAGAGCTGGAGCTTCGAGACCCGGCAGATCCACGCCGGCACCAGCCCCGACCCCGCCACCGGCGCCCGGGCGCTGCCGATCTACGCGACGACGGCCTACCAGTTCCGCGACACCCAGCACGCCGCGGACCTGTTCTCGCTGGCCGAGCCGGGCAACATCTACACGCGGATCATGAACCCGACGCAGGACGCGCTCGAGCAGCGGGTCGCCTCGCTGGAGGGCGGCGTCGCCGCGCTGGCCGTGGCCAGCGGGCAGTCGGCGACGACGCTGGCGCTGCTCAACGTGGCGGAGGCCGGCGACCACGTCGTCGCCTCGGCCTCGCTGTACGGCGGCACGTACAACCTGCTGCACCACTCGCTGCCCAAGCTGGGCGTCACGGTGTCCTTCGTGGAGGACCCCGACGACCCGGAGAACTGGCAGTCGCTGGTCCGGGAGAACACCAAGGCCTTCTTCGGCGAGTCGATCGGCAACCCCAAGGGCGACATCCTCGACATCGAGGCCGTGGCCGGGGTGGCGCGCCGCAACGGCGTGCCGCTGGTCGTCGACAACACGGTCGCCACGCCCTACCTCGTCCGCCCGCTGGAGTCCGGTGCCGACGTCGTCGTCCACTCCGCGACCAAGTACCTCGGCGGCCACGGCACGGCGATCGCGGGGCTCATCGTCGACGGCGGCCGGTTCGACTGGCGCAGTGACCGGTTCCGCGGCTTCACCGCGCCCGACCCGACCTACCACGGCGTGGTCTACGCCGACCTCGGTGCACCCGCGTTCGCGCTCAAGGCCCGGGTCCAGCTGCTGCGCGACCTCGGCCCGGCGATCTCCCCGTTCAACGCGTTCCTCGTCGTGCAGGGCATCGAGACGCTGTCGCTGCGCATGGAGCGGCACGTGTCCAACACGCAGCGGGTGGCCGAGTATCTCGAGGCGCACGACGCCGTGGAGCGGGTGAACTACCCGGGGCTGCCGTCGTCGCCGTGGCATGCGGCACAGCAGAAGTACGCCCCGCGCGGCGCCGGTGCGGTCCTCACCTTCGAGCTGCACGGCGGGATGGAGGCGGGCAAGCGGTTCGTGGAAGCCCTCGAGCTGCACAGCCACGTGGCCAACATCGGCGACGTCCGCTCGCTGGTCATCCACCCCGCGTCGACGACGCACTCCCAGCTGACCCCGGAGGAGCAGCTGACCACCGGCGTCACCCCCGGGCTGGTCCGGCTGGCCGTCGGCCTGGAGGGCGTCGAGGACATCCTCGCCGACCTGGAGGCCGGCTTCCGCGCCGCCAAGGAGGCCTGAGCGTGGGCGGGGTCCGGGACGGCGGGGTCGGGACTGCCCCGACGCTGTCCTGGCCCCCGCCGCACCCCGGTGGCTGGCGCGACGGCGACCCGGTCGGCGACCGGCGCTTTCTGGACCTGGACGGCCCGTTCCGCTTGGAACGCGGCGGGTCGCTGCCCGCGGTCCGGGTGGCCTACGAGACCTGGGGCACCCTCGCAGCCGACGGCCGCAACGCGGTGCTGGTCGAGCACGCACTGACCGGGGACAGCCACGTCACGGGCCCGGCGGGGCCGGGGCACCCGACCCCGGGCTGGTGGTCGGGCCTGGTCGGGCCGGGCTCAGCGCTGGACACCGACCGCTTCTTCGTGGTCTGCGCCAATGTCCTCGGCGGCTGCCAGGGCACCACCGGTCCGTCGTCGCTCGCCTCCGACGGCGGCTTCTGGGGGTCCCGGTTCCCGCAGGTGACGGTGGGTGACCAGGTCCGGGTGGAGGCGGCGCTCGCCGACGCCCTCGGGGTCACGAGCTGGGCCTGCGTGGCCGGTGGCTCGATGGGCGGCATGCGCGCACTGGAGTGGGCGGTCGCCTTGCCCGATCGCGTCGAGTCGCTGTTCTTCCTCGCCTCCGGGGCGGTGGCCAGCGCCGACCAGATCGGCACCCAGACCACGCAACAGGCGGCCATCCGCACCGATCCGGCCTGGGCCGGCGGCGACTACCTGCCGTCCCGGGGTCCGGTCGCCGGTCTCGGCATCGCCCGCCGGATCGCCCACCTCAGCTACCGCAGTGCCGTCGAGCTCGACACGCGTTTCGGCACGGCGGTGCAGCCCGACGGCCGCTACGCCGTCGCCTCCTACCTCGACCACCACGCCGACAAGCTGGGCCGCCGGTTCGACGCGGGCAGCTACGTGCTGCTGACCGAGGTGATGAACTCCTGGGACGTGGGCCGGGACCGCGGCGGAGTCGAGGCCGCGCTGTCCCGGGTCACCGCCCGGGCGCTGGTGGCCGGCGTCGACACCGACCGGCTGTACCCCCTCGCCCAGCAGCAGCGGGTCGCCGACGCGCTCGGCGTACCGCTGCACGTCATCGAGTCCCCGTACGGGCACGATGCGTTCCTCATCGAGGTCGACGCCGTCGGCGCCCTGCTGCGCCGGCTGCTCGCCGACTGATCCCGCACTCTGTGCGGCGCATCGTCGGCGAGTCGGTCGAGGACGGCGGGGTCGACAGGACTCAACCGAAGACGTCCGCCGCGATGCCCAGCACGAGCGGTACCACGCCCAGGCAGAGGAAGGCCGGCAGGAAGCAGGCGCCCAGCGGGGCCAGCACCCACACCCCCGCCCGGCGGACGGCGGCGTCGGCGCGGCTGCGCTCCTCGGCACGTGCATCGGCGGCCAGCGACCGCAGCGCCGGGACGGCGGTGGAGCCGGACTCCCCGGCGCGGACCAGGACCCGGCCCAGGACGCCCAGCTCGGCCGGGACGTCGGACCACGCCCGGCGAGGCGAGGCGCCCAGCCGGTACAGGCCGGCCACCGTGGCCAGTTCCGGTCCGAGCGGGCCGGGCAGGGCCGTGGACACCGCGCCGAGCGCACCGCCCACCGGCAGCCCCGCGTCCAGGCAGACCGCGAGCAGGTCGCAGGCCACCGGCAGGTCCGCCTCCGGAGCCGGTCCGACCCGCGCGTCCTCCCGACCGCTCCGGCGCAGCAGTCGGTCACCGCCCACCGCGACCAGGCCGGCCAGCACGATCCCGGTCCCTCCGCCGACCAGGAGCGCGGCGGCCAGCCCGGCCGCGCCGGCCAGCAGCCACCGTCGGCGCGCGTCGGCGGAGCCCGCCCGTGGTCCCGAGCGGACTCGGCCGTCCTGGTCGACCAGCCACCGGGCGCGGGCGGCCACCGGTGGACACGCCGGCCAGCAGAGCAGCGCAGCCGCCAGCAGCAGGGCTCCCGCGGCGCTCACCGTGCGGCCCCCGTCACCGCACGGCCCGACGGACCAGCCAAGCCGACCACGCCAGCCCGGCAACCTCCAGCGCGACGCCGGCGACGAGCAGCACCTGCCCGGTGGCGGTGGTCGTCAGCACACCCCACGGGTCGGCTCCGACCCCGCCGCCCATCACCAGCCCCAGCACCGGCAGCCCGGCGAGCAGGGCCGTGCTCGCCCGCGACCCGGCGGTGGCCGACCGCAGCTCCAGCCGCCGCCGGGACCGCGCGCGCAGGTCGTCCTCCACCGCTCCCACGACGGCGGCCAGTGAGCAGCCGGTGCGCGAGCTGAGCCGCGCGGCCGCCGCCACCCGGCCCAGTGCCCGGCCGACCTCGTCGCCGTCGTCGGTCGGCTCACCCTCCGGTGCCCGCACCGCTCGGGCCAGCGCCCGGCCGCTGTCGTCGTCGGCGCAGGCGCCGACAGCGGCCCGGGTCGCCTCGTCCAGCGAGCGCCCGCTGCGCAGCTCCGCATCCAGCGCGGCCAGCGCCTCGACGAGGACGGCCAGCCGCGTCTCCTGCCGGAGATCCGCCCGGCGGCGCTGCTCGGTGCGGGCGGCGAGTGCCGCGCAGCCACCGGCGAGGGCCGCGACGAGCGGGGTGCTGAGCAGGGCGACGACCGCGGTGGTCGCTACGGCGGCGAGGACCGGGAGCGGGACCCTGGCGGCCGGACGGGTGCGGACGTCCGCTCGCCGGGTCACCGACCGCCGGCGGTCACGCCGGAGAGCCGAGCGCCCCGGCCACGACAGCAGGGCGGCGGCGAGGAGCACCAGCCCGCCGGTCACCCGGGCCCCGTCGACAGCAGCTCCGCCAGGCGCTCGGCGGCCGGGCACGGACCGCCGTCGGCCCGCCACCCCGCCTCCACGACGACGAGGTCGCCGGCGCGGCGGACCACGCCGATCTCCTCGACCCGCCGTCCCGACGGCGTGCGGCGCAGGTGCACCACCGCCGCCAGGGCCGCGGCCGTCTGGCTGTGCACCGCCGGCCGGTCCAGGCCGGCGGCCACACCGAGCGCCTCCAGCCGCGCCGGCACCTCGGCCGGCCGGTTGGCGTGCAGCGTGCCGCAGCCGCCGTCGTGCCCGGTGTTGAGGGCGGTGAGCAGGTCGGTGACCTCCGCGCCGCGCACCTCGCCCACGACCAGCCGGTCCGGCCGCATCCGCAGCGCCTGGCGCACCAGGTCGCGCAGCGTCACCTCGCCGACGCCCTCCACGTTGGCCGGCCGGGTGGCCAGCCGGACGACGTGCGGATGCGCCGGCACCAGCTCCGGGGCGTCCTCGCACAGCACGAGCCGCTCCCCCGGCGGGACGAGGCCGAGGAGCGCCGACAGCAGCGTCGTCTTGCCCGACCCGGTGCCGCCGGTGACCAGGAACGCCAGCCGCCGGGTGACCAGCGCGCGCAGCAGCTCGCCGGACACCCCGGGGAACGCACCGCGCGCGGCCAGGTCGGAGAAGGACAGCGACGCCCGGCGCAGCACCCGTAGCGACAGGCACGTCCCGCCGCCCGACACCGGCGGCAGCACCGCGTGGAGCCGGGTGCCGTCGGGCAGCCCGGCGTCCACCCACGGCGCGGCGTCGTCGAGCCGCCGTCCGGCCGCAGCGGCGAGGCGGACGGCGAGGCGGCGCACCGCGTCCTCGTCCGGGAACCGCACCGGCGTGCGCTCGAGGCCACCACCGCGGTCGACCCACACCTCGCCGGGGCCGTTGACCAGGACGTCACTCACCCCGGGCTCCCGCAACAGCGGCTCCAGTGGGCCGGCCCCGGCCAGTTCGTCCACCGCGTCGCGTACGGCCCGCAGGACGTCGTCGTCGCCGAGCAGCCCGCCGGACTCCTCCCGCACGAGCGCGGCGACCACGGCCCGCGTCGGGACCCCCGGCTCGAGCACCAGACGCGCACGAACCCGGTCGACGAGAGCCCCGGTCACGAGCCCTCCCCGTTTGCGCTCGTCGGCCGCGTTCGCGGCGCCGCTGTGTCCATGCGTGAGCTCGCCAGCTCCCTCATGCCGCGGCCCCGTCGGCCCGGGTCAGCTCGGTCAGCAGCCTGCGGGCCAGTGCGCCCAGCGGTGAGCGGCTCGCCACCTGCGGCGGCCTGCCCTGCTCACCGCGGGGCACTGCGGTGCGGTCGTGCCCCAGCTCGCCCAGCAGCGGCCGGCCGACGACGTCGGCGACCTCGCCGGCGGACAGTCCGCCGGGCACCGGCCGGACCACCAGCTGCGCCGGCGACCAGGGGGTGGGCCGGCCGTCGGCAGGCGGCTCGACCAGCAGGCGGGCGGCCGACGCGGCCCGGAGGCGGGCGGGCACGACGAGCACCGCGAGGTCGGCCTCGGCCAGCACCGCCCCGGCGGCCTCCGGGCCCGCTGTCCGGGGAAGGTCGACGACCACCGGCCACCCGCCCGCCCGCACGGCCTCGACCACTGCGGTCACCGCCTCCACCGGCACCTCTCCCGGCGCGGACCGCGAGGCGGCGAGCACGGAGACACCGCTGACCTCCGGGAGCGCGGCCATGAGCGCGTCGCCGGCCACCCGGCCGCGCAGCCCGGCCAGCTCGGGCCAGCGCAGCCCCTCCTCGCGCTCGGCTCCCAGCAGCAGATCCAGCCCGCCGCCCCACCCGTCGGTGTCGACGAGCAGGACGCCGTCCCCGCCCCGCGCGGCGGTCAGCGCCAGCGCCGCCGCCAGCGTGCTCACCCCGGCGCCGCCGCAGCTGCCGCCGACGGCCACCAGCCGGCCGCGGTCGACCGGACGGCGCAGCGCGGACGCCACCCGGGACACCAGCCAGCCCTCCTCCGCGGGTAGGACCGCCACCCGCTCGGCACCCCGCTCCACCGCGGCCGCCCAGACGGCGGCCTGCGGCTCCCCCGGTGCGACGACGACCACGCCGGGGCGGCGGGGCAGGACCTGGACGGGCGCCGAGCCGAGGACGTCGGCACCGAGCAGGACCAGCGGCGCCTCCCGGTGGGCGCGACGCAGCGCCGGACCGCCCGTGGCGACCTCCGGCTCGGCCCCTGCCGCGGCCAGCAGCCGCAGCAGGTCGTCGAGGAGGTCCTCGTCGGCACTGGCGACGAGCGGGCGGGCGGGGAGGGACCGGAGAGCGGACACGCCCGTCAGCCCAGCGCGTGGACTGCTGTGCCGGGAGGGATGGGCGGGATCTGTGGATGACCCGAACGGGTGTGGACGGCGCAGTGGGACAGGTCACTGTCGGCCGGTCCACCTACAGTCGTGAACCGTGACCCGCGCAGCGGCGTTCTTCGACCTGGACAAGACGGTCATCGCCAAGTCCAGCACCCTGGCCTTCGGCCGTCCGTTCTTCCAGGGCGGGCTGATCAACCGGCGCGCCGTCCTCAAGGGCGCCTACGCGCAGTTCGTCTTCTCCCTCGCGGGCGCCGACGCTCAGCAGATGGAGCGCATGCGGGCGCAGATCACCCAGATGTGCACCGGGTGGGACGTCGCCACGGTGCGCGACATCCTGCGCGAGACGCTGCACGACATCGTCGAACCGCTGGTCTACGCCGAGGCCGCCGACCTGATCGAGGAGCACCGGGCGGCCGGCCGGGAGATCGTCATCGTCTCCAGCAGTGGGGCCGAGATGGTCGAGCCGATCGGCGAGATGCTCGGCGTGGACCGCGTGGTCGCCACCCGCATGGTGACCGTCGAGGGCCGGTACACCGGCGAGATCGACTTCTACGCCTACGGGGAGAACAAGGCGGTCGCCGTCCGGGAGGTGGCGGCCGAGAGCGGCTACGACCTGGCCGACTGCTACGCCTACAGCGACTCGATCACCGACCTGCCGATGCTCGAGGTGGTCGGGCACCCGACCGCCGTCAACCCCGACCGTGCCCTGCGCCGCGCCGCTGCCGAGCACGGCTGGCCGGTGCTGGGGTTCAACCGGCCGGTCACCATGCGCTCCCGCTTCCCGATCCCGAGCACGCCGGTGATGACCGGTGCCGCGATGGGGGTCGGCGCCGCGGTCGTGGGTCTGACCTGGTACGCCCGCCGACGCGTGCTGCGGGAGGTCGCCGCGGTGCCGTCGGCACCGGCGCCGCTGAGCGGACGCCGGCGCCGCCGGGGTGCCTGAAGAAGGACCCCGCTACCCCCCACGCCTCGCAAGCTCGGCGCGGGACCCTGCAGCGGGGCCGTTCCAGCCCCTCACAGCGGCAGGCGCTCCCGCACCCGCTGCGCCAGGGTGCGCACCGCCGACACCGGCCGGAACGCCCGTGCTGCCGCGGTGAGCGCCGCCTGCTCCTCCGGTCGGAGGGTGATGTCCGCGGCGGCCGCGTTGGCCTCGACCTGCGCGACGCTCGACGCGCCGGGGATCACCACCCGGGGCAGAGAGATCAGCCACGCCAGCGCGATCTGGGCGGGCGCGGCGTCGTAGATCGCGGCGACCTCCCGGAGGACGTCGAGCAGCGGCTGGGCGCGGCGCAGGTTCTCGGTGCCGAACAGCGGGTTGGCCGCGCGGACGCCGCCGGGCCGGTCGTCGACGCCGTAGCGGCCACCGAGCAGGCCCTGGGCCAGCGGGCTGTAGGCCATGACGATGCGGCCCTCACGCTCGGCGAAGGGCACCAGGTCCTCCAGCGCACCGGGCGCGGCCAGGGAGAAGTGCACCTGGTTGCTGACGACCGGTCGGCCGAGGGCGGCGTCGGCCGCCTGCCACCGCGCGAGCGAGTAGTTGGAGACACCGACCGCGCCGATGCGGCCGTTGTCGAGCAGGTGCAGCATCCCGGGCATGGTCACCGAGTCCGGCACCAGCGGGTTGGGCTGGTGCACCTGGTAGAGCGGCACGCGCTGCAGGCCCAGACGGCGGGCGCTGCCGGCCAGCCGGTTGCGGACCACCGGCCGGAACGGGGCCACCGGGAAGACCTTGGTGGCGACGACGACGTCCGCCCGTTCCTCGCCCAGGGCCCCCCGAGGATCCGCTCGCTGCGGCCGAAGCCGTGGACCTCCGCGGTGTCGAAGAGGGTGACGCCCAGCTCGCGGGCCCGCCGGACGATCGCCCGGGCCTCCCCCGAGGCGTAGGCGTCGCCGTAGCCCCACTCGCGGGAGCCGAACTGCCAGGTGCCCAGGCCGACCCGGCTGACCGCACCGAGCGCGTCGGCGTCGAGAGTGCGCACGACGCCAGTCTGCTCGCTCAGGCCCGGAGTGGCTGTCCCGAGGAGTGCGTTCCCGAGGGTCTCCCGACCGGGACACGAGCAACGGCTCAGCGCCGGCCGGGGACGGCACGTGGCCGCGGTGTCGTCCGGCAGGACGACGGTGTCATCGCTCAGCCGCGCAGCAGGCTCTCGGCGATCGCCAGCCCCTCGAGCGCCCCGTGCTCGGTGGCGCGGCAGCAGTGCACCAGCCACGCGGCCACGCCGTCGGGTCGCCCGGAGGCGTATCCGGCCAGCGCGCGGGCGTACTCCTCGCGGCCCAGCTCGGCGAAGCCGACCTCGGGCACGGACACGGCCTTGGGGTCCAGCCCGCGGGCGATTCCGGTGAGCCGGGCCGCCGCGCGGGCGACGATGCCGTCGGCGGTGCCGAAGGGCGCCACGGCGGCCAGCTCGCCGTGCACGACCGCGGCCAGGACGACGGCCGGGACCGCGCTGTCCCCGGTGACCAGGGAGAACAGTCCACCGAGCCGCGGTCCGGCGTGCGCGCCCGGGCGGCCGAGGCCGGCGCGGTCGACGAGGTCGGCGGCGGCCAGCACGTGCAGCCTCGCCAGCACCTGGCCGGGCGCCTTGGACCAGGTCTCCACCATCGAGCCCAGGGCGACCGAGGTGCGCAGCGAGCCCTGCACGACCGGGTCGTCGACCTGCCCCGCGCGCATGTCGGCCAGCGGGACGTCGACGCCCTCGAGGGCCGCGGACGCACGGGCGCCGTGCAGCGCCGACTCGGTGCTGACCTCCGCCGACCGGTTGCGCATCAGCCGGTGCCGCAGCAGCCGGTCGATCCCGGCGCGGGCGCCCTCGGCGGCGTCCCGCACCCCGGGGAGGTCGAGCAGCGGGGCCAGCGGGTCGGCACCGGCCGGGCGGGCCGTCGGACGGGCGGCGCCGGGGCGCACGGGGATGCTCACGAGTCCTCCTCGCTGACGCTCGTCGGTCTGGTGACCAACGCTGCCGAGTGCACGGGCGAGCTCGCACGCTCGCTCACCATCGACGACCGTACGAGGCGGCCCGCGGTGACCGGCGGCACGCTGGCTACGCTGCCTGCCACCATGGCCCGGCCCCTGACCCTGCTGCTCGTCCGCCACGGGCAGAGCGAGTGGAACGCCGCGGGGCTCATGCAGGGCCAGACCGCGCACGTGCCGCTGACCGAGCTCGGGCACGCCCAGGCCGCCGGAGCCGCGCGCGAGCTGGCGTCGCTGCAGCCCGGCGCCCTCCTCTCCAGCGACCTGCGCCGTGCGGTGCAGACCGCCGAGCACTGCGCCCGCGCGACCGGGCTCGCGGTGACCACCACGTCCGCCCTCCGGGAGCAGGGCTACGGCGTGCTGGAGGGGCGGCCGTCGCGCGAGCTGTGGGACGTCGTCGACTGGACCGATCCGCACTGGGCGGCGCAGGGCGGTGAGAGCCTGGCCGAGCTGCACGCCCGCGTCGGCGCCTACCTGAAGCACCTCTGCAGCGAGCCGCCGGCCGACGTGATCGCACTGGTGACGCACGGCGACACGATCCGGGCCGCGCGGGCGGTCGCCGCCGGGCTCGGACCGGACGCGATGCCGGCGGTGACGCCGCACAACGGGACGGTGACGCGGCTCGAGCTGGTGCTGTGACCGCTCCGGGGGGCAGACGGTGAGCAGGGTCCTCGTGCTCGGCGGCTCGCGGTCGGGCAAGTCCGCGCACGCCGAGGCGCTCCTGGCCGGCACCGGCGCGGTCACCTACCTGGCCACCTCTCCGCCGGTGCCCGACGACACCGAGTGGGCCGAGCGGGTGGCCGCGCACCGAGCCCGGCGCCCGGCCGGCTGGACGACGGTGGAGACGACCGCGCCCAGTGACCTGCTGCGGCCGGGCACGCTGCTGGTCGACAGCATCACCACCTGGGTGGCCGCGTTGATGGACGAGACCGGCGCCTGGACCGACGACCCAGGGGCGCCCGGGCGGCTGGCGGCCCGCTGTGACGCGCTGGTCCAGGCCTGGACGACGACGCCCGCGCACGTGGTGGCGGTGTCGGACGAGGTCGGCCTCGGCGTGGTGCCCGAGACCCGCTCCGGGCGGTTGTTCCGCGACACCCTGGGCGCGGTCAACCAGCGGCTGGCGGGGACCGCCGACGAGGTGTGGTTCGTGGTGGCCGGCCTGCCGCAGCGACTGCGATGAGGTGGTCCGGGCCGCTGGAGTCCGCCGCGCTGCTCACCGTCCTGCGGGTGCCGGAGCGGGCCGCGGCGTCCACCCGCGGCGTGCTGCCGTGGGCGCCGCTGGTCGGGCTGGTCCTCGGCGGGGTGGCGGCCGGGGCCGCGGCCGCCGGCGCCCACCTGATCTCGCCGCTGACCGGGGCGGTGCTCTGGGTGGCGGTGCTGGCGGCGCTGACCCGCGGCCTGCACCTGGACGGGTTGGCCGACACCGCCGACGGGCTCGGTCCGCTGCGCGGCCGGGAGCGCGCGCTGCAGGTCATGCGCCAGGGGGACGTCGGCCCGTTCGGCGTGGTGACGCTGCTGCTGACCGTCCTGCTGCAGGTCTCGGCCGGAGCCGCCCTGCTCGCCGCCGGCGACGGCTGGACGGCGCTGTGGGCGGCGCCCCTCGTCGCCCGCCTGGCCATGGCCCGCACCGGCCTGCCCGGCGTCCCGACGGCCGCGGGCTCCGCGCTGGGCCAGTCGGTCGCCGGCACCGTGTCCGCGCGCTGGCTGGCCGGGTGCGGCCTCGCGACCGCCGTGCTCGTCGTTCTCTTCGCGCACGGGAACTGGGCGCTCGCCGGTCAGCTGGTCGCCAGCGGCGTCGCCGGCCTGGCCGCGGCCGAACTCCTCCTCCGGCGGGCGCGCGCCCGGCTGGGCGGCGTCACCGGCGACGTCATGGGCGCGATCGGGGAGGCGGCGGCCACGGTCACCCTGCTGGTGGCCGCGGCCGCCGTGACGTGATGGAACGGCCACCTGTGACGGACTGGAACGGCCCCCTTCCAGGGGCCCGCCCTGAGCCTGCGAAGGGTGGGGAGGAAGGGGGTCCTTCTACCTTCTTCAGCGGCGACGCAGCAGACCGCCGAGCAGACCGCCGAGGCCGCTCGCCGCGGTGGTGGGCCGCCCCCGGCCCACGCGACCCGAGGTCGTGCGGCCGTAGCCCCGGCCCGTGCCGGCCCGGCCGCTCACCGCCCGTCCCCGGGGTGCCATCCCCCGGCCCATCCGCCCGCCGCGGGCCGCGCTGCGCGCGGTGCCTTCTGCCGTGCCCATCAGTCGTCCGAGGATGCTCATGCTGGCAGGAGTACCCAGGTCCGGCCGGTCGATGCACCGGTCAGCCGGCCGCGCCCTGCTGCGCCGGGGTCTCGCCACCCTCGAGGTCGCCCTCGGTGTCGAGGTAGGCCTGCTGCAGTTCGGCCAGCAGCGCCGGATCCGGCTCGGCCCACATCCGCCGGTCCACGGCCTCGAGCAGCCGCTCGGCGATGCCGTGCAGTGCCCAGGGGTTCGACGTCTCGAGGAACTGCCGGTTCTCCGGGTCGAGCACGTAGGTCTGCGCGAGCTTCTCGTACATCCAGTCGGCGACCACGCCGGTCGTGGCGTCGTAACCGAACAGGTAGTCGACGGTGGCGGCGAGCTCGAAGGCGCCCTTGTAGCCGTGCCGGCGCATCGCCTCCAACCACTTCGGGTTGACCACCCGGGCCCGGAACACCCGGGCGGTCTCCTCGGTCAGCGACCGGGTGCGCACCGACTCCGGCCGGGTCGAGTCGCCGATGTAGGCGGCCGGCGCCGAGCCGGTCAGCGCGCGCACGGTCGCCACCATGCCGCCGTGGTACTGGAAGTAGTCGTCGGAGTCGGCGATGTCGTGCTCGCGGGTGTCGACGTTCTTGGCCGCCACGGCGATCCGCCGGTAGGCCGCCTCCATGTCCGGGCGGGCCTGCACGCCGTCCAACCCGCGGCCGTAGGCGTAGCCGCCCCAGACCGCGTAGACCTCGGCGAGGTCGGCGTCGCCCCGCCAGTCGCGGGAGTCGATGAGCGGCAGCAGCCCGGCCCCGTACGCGCCGGGCTTGGACCCGAACACCCGGGTCGTCGCCCGCCGCCGGTCGCCGTGCCCGGCCACGTCGGCGTCGACGTGGGCCTTCACGAAGTTCTCCTCCGGCGACTCGGACAGCCCCGCCACCAGCGTCACCGCGTCGTCCAGCATCGTCACCACGTGCGGGAACGCGTCGCGGAAGAAGCCCGAGATCCGCACCGTGACGTCGATCCGCGGCCGGCCCAGCTCCTCCAGCGGCACGGGCTCCAGACCGGTCACCCGCCGCGAGGCGTCGTCCCAGACCGGGCGTACGCCGAGCAGCGCCAGCACCTCGGCGACGTCGTCCCCGGAGGTGCGCATCGCCGAGGTCCCCCACACCGAGAGCCCCACCGAGCGGGGCCACGAACCGGTGTCGGTGCGGTACCGCTCCACCAGGGACTCGGCCATCGCCTGCCCGGTCTCCCACGCCAGCCGGGACGGGATCGCCCGCGGGTCGACCGAGTAGAAGTTGCGGCCGGTGGGCAGGACGTTGACCAGTCCGCGCAGCGGCGAGCCGGACGGGCCGGCCGGCACGTAGCCGCCGTCGAGGGCGTGCAGGGTGGCGTCGAGCTCGTCGGTCGTGCGCTCCAGCCGCGGGACGACCTCGTTGACGGCGAACCGCAGCACCGCGGCCACCTGGTCGTTTCCGGACCCCATGACCGAGGCGACCACGCCGTCGACGGCGTCCGGCGTCCAGCCGCGCTCCTCCATCCCCGACACGAGGGCGTGCGCCCGCGCCTCGACCGCGTCGGTGGTCGCCCGGTCGGCGCCGTCGGCCAGGCCGAGCGACTCGCGCAGCCCGGGCAGCGCCACGGAACCGCCCCAGATCTGCCGCGCCCGCAGCATCGCCAGCACCAGGTCGACGCGGTTCTGCCCCGCCGGTGGCGTGCCGAGCACGTGCAGGCCGTCGCGGATCTGGGAATCCTTGATCTCGCAGAGCCAGCCGTCGACGTGCAGGATCATCTCGTCGAAGTGCTCGTCCTCGGGCCGCTCGTCCAACCCCAGGTCGGAGTCGAGCTTGGCGGCCTGGAGCAGCGTCCAGATCTGCGCCCGGACGGCGGGCAGCTTGGCCGGGTCCATCGCCGCGACGTTGGCGTGCTCGTCGAGCAGCTGTTCCAGCCGGGCGATGTCGCCGTAGCTGTCGGCGCGGGCCATCGGCGGCACCATGTGGTCGACCAGCGTGGCGTGCGCCCGCCGCTTGGCCTGCGAGCCCTCGCCGGGGTCGTTGACCAGGAACGGGTAGACGAGCGGGAGGTCGCCGATCGCGGCGTCCGGCCCGCAGGAGGCCGACATCCCGACCGTCTTGCCGGGCAGCCACTCCAGGTTGCCGTGCTTGCCCACGTGCACCAGCGCGTGCGCATTGAATACCGAGCGCAGCCACCAGTAGGCGGCCAGGTAGTGGTGGGACGGCGGCAGGTCCGGGTCGTGGTAGATCGCGATCGGGTTCTCCCCGAATCCGCGCGGCGGCTGCACCATCACCACGACGTTGCCGGCCCGCAGCGCGGCGAAGACGACGTCGTCGCCGTCCACGAACAGCGAGCCGGGCGGCTGCCCCCAGTGCTCGACCATCGCCGCGCGCAGATCCTGGGGCAGCGTGTCGAAGTACGCCCGGTACTGCGCGGCCGGGATGCGCACCGGGTTGCCCGACAGCTGCTCGGAGGTCAGCCAGTCGGCGTCCTGCCCGCCGGCGGCGATGAGTGCGTGCACCAGCGCGTCGCCGTCCAGGTCGGCCACGCCGGGCAGCGCGCCGGGACCGTCGAACGGGCCGGTGTCGTAGCCGGCGCCGTGCATCGCGGCCAGCAGCCGGACGACGGACGCCGGGGTGTCCAGGCCGACGGCGTTGCCGATGCGGGCGTGCTTGGTCGGGTAGGCGCTCAGCATCACCACGACCCGCCGCTGCGCCGGCGGGATGTGCCGCAGCCGGGCGTGCGCGACCGCCGTCCCGGCGACGCGGGCAGCCCGCTCGGGGTCGGCCACGTAGGAGGTCAGCCCGTCGGCGTCGGTCTCCTTGAAGGAGAACGGCACGCTGATCAGCCGGCCGTCGAACTCCGGGATGGCGACCTGGTTTCCCACGTCGAGCGGGGAGAGCCCGTCGTCGTTCGCCAGCCAGTCGGCGCGGCTCGAGGTCAGGCACAACCCCTGGACCACCGGCACGTCGAGCGAGGCCAGCGCGCCGACGTCCCACGCGCCGTCGTCCCCACCGGCCTGCGCGGTGGCCGGCCGCGAGCCGCCGGCGGCGAGCACGGTGACGACCAGCGCGTCGGCGCCGCGCAGGACGTCGAGCAGCTCGTCGGGCACGCTGCGCAGCGACGACGTGAAGACCGGCAGCACGCGGCCGCCGGCGTCCTCCACCGCGCGGCACAGCTCCTCGACGAAGGCGGTGTTCCCGGCCAGGTGGTGCGCCCGGTAGTAGAGGACGGCGACGGTCGGGCCGGTTGTGGACCGCGGCTCGCGGTCCAGCACACCCCAGTCCGGCGCGATCACCGGCGGCTCGAAGCCCTCGCCGGTGAGCAGCACGGTGTCGGAGAGGAAGCGGTGCAGCTGGACGAGGTTGTCCGGGCCACCCTGCGCCAGGTAGCCGTGCGCTTCGGTGGCCACGCCCATCGGGACGGTGGACGACTCCATCAGCTCCGCGTCGGGCACCTGCTCACCGCCGAGGACGACGACCGGCGCGGGCCCGGCCAGCAGCGGCGCCAGCAGCTCCTCGTACTGCCGCCGCACGCCGAGGATGCGGACGACGACCAGGTCCGCGCCGTCGACCAGGGCAGCGATCCCGGCGTCGTCCAGCCGGGCGGGGTTGCCCAGCCGCCAGTCGGCGCCGCCGGCGCGGGCGGAGAGCAGGTCGGTGTCGCTGGTCGACAGCAGCGTGAACACGGGCGTCCTCACTCGGGGTCCGCGCCCCGGGTCGTCGGGCACGGCAGCCGCGGTGTCTGGCTCACCCCGCAGGGGCTCACAGTGGCGCGACCGCGCCGGACTCGCACCGGCTTCCTCGCTGCACTGCCGTGTTCGTCGAGACGGTACCGGCCGGCCGAACCCACGGATCGCACGCACGTCCGCCGCTGGGCTGTGGTCGGCGGGGACACCCCGCCAGGGGGGCGGCTGGTGCGACTACTGCGGACCCCCGAGCAGCCGCATGCCGGTCAGGCGGCGCCCAGGGCGTCGGCCACCCGGTGATGCGCCGCCGCCTCGCCGGCCCGGCTCTGCCGCTCCAGCGTGCGGGCCAGCGCCCGCCGCGCCCAGCCGTTGGCGGGGGCCATCTCCACCAGCCGGCTCAGCGCCTCCTCGGCCCTCCCCAGCTGCGCGGACCCGAAGTAGGCGCGGGACAGCAGCTCGAGCGCCGCCTCGTTGGCCGGCTCGGCCGCGACGAGCGGTTCGAGCAGCCGCGCCGCCTCGATCGGCTGCCCCATCGCGAGGAAGAGGTCCGCACGGAGGAACTCCGAGTGCAGGTCGCGCTCGAACGGCTGGGTCATGCCACGGACAACGACCGGGGGCGCACCGGCCTTCCCGCCGCCCGATCGTCGTCGGAGCGCGTCCAACGGGGCCGACCGCCGCCGGTCAGCGCCGGGGACGGCGGGACGTACCCTCGCCACCGCCATGACCGCCAGCCCCGCCACCGTCGCCCGCGGCCGCGCCGACGTGTGCCCGGGGGCGCTGCAGACCCACGCCGCCGCCGACGGCGCGCTGGCCCGCGTGCGGGTGCCCGGGGGCCTGCTGACCGGTGACCAGCTGCGGGCACTGGCGGCCGCGGCGCGCGAGCTAGGCGACGGGGCACTGGAGCTCACCAGCCGGGGCAACGTGCAGCTGCGCGGGCTGGCGTCCGGCGCGGAGGCCGACCTGGGCGACCGGCTCGCCGGCGCGGGCCTGCTGCCCAGCGCCACGCACGAGCGGGTGCGCAACGTCCTGGCCAGCACGCTCACCGGCCGCGCCGGCGGGCACGTCGACGCCCGCCCGTGGGCGCGGGCGCTGGACGCCGGGATCTGCGCCGAGCCCGCGCTCGCCGCGCTGCCCGGCCGGTTCCTCGCCACCCTCGACGACGGCCGCGGCGACGTCGCCCTCCTGGGCGGGGACGTCGGCCTGCGCGCGCTCGGCCCGGACCGCGTGGCGCTCACCCTCGCCGGCGCCGACAGCGGCCTGAGGACGACGCCCGACGCCGCGGTGGCCCTCGCCCTGGCCGCGACCCGCGGCTTCCTGGACGAGCGCGCCGCCCAGGGCGGCACCGCCTGGCGCCTGGCCGAGCTGGACGACGGCCCCCGACGTGTCGCAACCGCTCTGTCGTCCTCCGGACGACACCGCGGCCAGGTGCCGTCCCCGGCTCGCGTCGAGCCGCTGCCGACCCTCCTCGGGGAGGCCTCCGGCCCCCCGCTCGTCGGGACCCCGGTGGGCACGTTCCCCCAGGCGGACGGTCGGGTATCCCTCATCGCTGTCGTCCCGCTGGGTCGGCTGACCGCGGAGCAGGCCGACCTCCTCGCCCGCCTCGCGGACGAGGTGCAGCTGTCGCCGTGGCGGAGCGTCGTCGTCCCCGACCTGACCGAGGACGCCGCCGACGACGCCGCGGTCGTCCTGCACCGGACGGGCATGGTGCTCGACGCGGCCAGCCCCTGGACGCGGGTCACCGCCTGCGCCGGGCGGCCGGGCTGCGCGAAGTCGCTGGCCGACGTCCGGGCCGACGCCGCCCGTGCCGTGGCCACCGGCACCCTCCCGGCGGACGGCGCCCGCCAGCACTGGGCCGGGTGCGAGCGCCGCTGCGGCCGCCCGCGGGGCGACGTGGTGGACGTACTGGCCACGCTCGACGGTTACCGGGTCACCGCCGCTCGCTGAGCGGGCGCCCGTCGTCCTCCTGCTCGGGCACCCGAGAGCCGGCGGAGCACCTCCCGCTCCGCGTCGATTCGCTACGTCCCGCGTCTGCCCCGTGAGGACCGTGGCCTGTCCCGGCGACAGCTCCCAGCCGTACCGTCAATGGCATGACGTCACCATCGATGGGCCCGGTTGCCCGGGTCCAGGTCGACAAGCAGGGCCGGATGGTGCTTCCGCAGTGGCTGCGTCGGCGCCTCGTGACCGCGCCCGGAGAAGTGATGGTGCGCGAGACGCCGGACGGGGTGCTGCTGACTCCGGTCGCGCCGGAGCGGCAGGTCGAATGGGGAGCGGACGGCCTACCCGTCCTCCGACTCGGACGTCCGGCGACCAATGACGAGGTGCTACAGGCGATCGACCACGAGCGCGCCGAACGGTGATCGACACGTCGGCACTCGTGGCCGCGCTCGTCGCCGACCACGACACCACGCCGTGGCCCGACGGCAGTTGAGTGCCGACGCCGTGATCCCAGCGATCGTCCTCGCGGAATCGTTCTCCCAACTGCGCAGGACCTTCGGGCAGCCGGCGCGAGTCGCCGCGAGTCTGTTGCTGCCCTGGACCGAGCATGCCGAACGCATCCTCCCGACGACTCGCACGGCGACGGCGACGGTCTTCGCTCGCAGCGTCGAGCTGGACCTGCGCGGCAATGTCCACGACGCCCTCATCGCTGCCGTCTGCGCCGAACATGACGTCCCCCTGGTCACGCTCGACTCGCGGCAGCACCGCCTGGCCCTCGCACTCGGTGCCACGAGCAGGTACCTCCTGGTGTGAGCAGTCCCGTCCCGCCGGCACCCGAGATCACCCGCGAACGCGCAGGCACGGCGAAGTAGCCTCGCGGACGCGGTGACCGGCGACTCAGGGGCATCGCGTTCCCCGTCGAGGAAAAGACCTGGCCCGTGAGATACGAGTACGAGTACGAGTACGAGAAGGACGGCGCGGCGATCTACCGACGGTCGTTCGCCACCATCCGCGCCGAGGCCGACCTGCGCGGACTGCCCGAGGACGTCGCCCACGTCGCGGTGCGGATGGTCCACGCCTGCGGCCAGGTCGACCTGGTGGAGGACCTGGCGTACTCGCCCGACGTCGTGGTGCGGGCCCGCGAGGCGCTGGACGCCGGCGCCCCGGTGCTGTGCGACGCGCAGATGGTGGCCGCGGGCATCACCCGCCGGCGGCTGCCCAGGGACAACGACGTCGTGTGCACGCTGAACGACCCGCGCACGCCCGAGCTGGCCCGGGAGCTGGGCACCACTCGCACCGCGGCGGCGCTCGAGCTCTGGCGCGACCGGCTCGACGGCGCAGTGGTGGCCATCGGCAATGCGCCCACCGCGCTGTTCCACCTGCTGGAGACGGTCGCCGCCGGCGCACCCCGCCCGGCCGCCGTGCTCGGCATCCCGGTCGGCTTCGTCGGCGCGGTGGAGTCCAAGGAGGCGCTGGCCGCCTCGGACCTGGAGTTTCTGGTGGTGCGCGGCCGGCGCGGCGGGAGCGCCATCACCGCGGCGGCGGTCAACGCGATCGCGAGCGACGTCGAGTGAGCGGACAGGGGCGTGAGCATCGCAGCGAGGAACGAGCGAGGAGCGGAGCGTCCCGCGGGAGCGGGGGGCATCGAATGACCGGCCGTCTCTACGGCGTCGGGCTCGGTCCCGGCGACCCCGAGTTGGTCACCGTCAAGGCCGCCCGGCTGATCGCCGCCGCCGACGTCGTCGCCTTCCACGCCGCCCAGCACGGCCGATCGGTGGCGCGCGCCGTGGCCGCGCCGTACCTGCGGGAGGGCCAGGTCGAGGAGCTGCTGGTCTACCCGGTCACCACCGAGGCGACCGACCACCCGGGCGGCTACCAGGGCGCCATCGACGACTTCTACGAGGCGGCCGCGGCCCGGCTGGCCGCGCACCTCGACGCCGGCCGGGACGTCGCCGTCCTCGCCGAGGGGGACCCGTTCTTCTACGGCTCGTACATGCACATGCACAAGCGGCTGGCGCACCGCTACCCGACCGAGGTGGTGCCCGGGGTGACCAGCGTGAGCGGGGCCGCCGCGGCGGTCGGCCGGCCGCTGGTCGAGCGCGACGAGGTGCTCACCGTACTGCCCGGCACCCTGGGCGCCGACGCCCTCGCCGCGCGGCTGGCCACCACCGACGCCGCGGCGGTGCTGAAGCTGGGCCGCACGTTCCCGGCCGTCCGGGAGGCGTTCGAGGCGGCCGGAGTGCTCGACCGAGCGCTGTACGTGGAACGGGCCAGTACCGGCCGGCAGCGGGTCGCGCCGTTGGCCGACGTCGACCCGGCCACGGTCCCCTACTTCTCGCTCGCCCTGCTGCCCAGCCCGCTGACCGCGCCGATCCCGGGTCTCGAGCAGCCCGGCCAGGCCGCAGCGCACGACGGCGAGGTCGTCGTCGTGGGGCTCGGGCCGGGCCGGCGGTCGTGGACGACACCGGAGGCCGCCGAGGCGCTGGCCGCCGCCGACGACCTGGTCGGCTACGGCCCCTATCTCGAGCGGGTGCCGGCCAACCCCCGGCAGACCCGGTACCCGAGCGACAACCGGGTGGAGGCCGAGCGCGCCGCGCACGCCCTTACCCTCGCCCGGTCCGGACGGCGGGTCGCGGTCGTGTCCAGCGGCGACCCCGGCGTCTTCGCGATGGCGGCCGCAGTGCTCGAGGTGGCCGAGCGGCCGGAGTTCGCCGACGTCCCGGTGCGGGTGCTGCCCGGGCTCACGGCCGCCCAGGCGGTCGCGGCGCGGGTGGGTGCGCCGCTGGGCCACGACTTCGCGGTGATCAGCCTCTCCGACGTCCTCAAGCCTTGGAGTGTCATCGTCGAGCGGCTGCGCCACGCCTCGGCGGCCGACCTGGTGCTCGCCCTCTACAACCCCCGGTCGAAGACGCGCCCGCACCAGCTCGCCGAGGCCCAGCAGGTCCTGCTCGAAATCCGCAAGCCCGAGACGGTCGTCGTCGTCGGCCGTGACGTCGGCGGCCCCGAGGAGCGCGTGCGGGTGACCACCCTCGGCGAGCTCGACCCGGAGACCGTCGACATGCGCTGCTGCGTGATCGTCGGGTCCTCGCAGACCCGGGTCGGCAGCACCGATGCCGTCTACACGCCCCGACGCTTCCCCGGACGGGCGGACGCAGGACCTTCGACGGGGGTGTAGACACGTGCCCTCGTATTACCGACGGCCTGGACCAGCCCCTCTGACGTGAGATCTGCCAGAAGTCCCCGAACGACCTCCTTGGGTATGCGAAGCTCGACGGCCGCATCGGCCACCGAGAGGCGCCCTCGCGTCCGGACGAGTTCCAGCAGCTGCTCCCGTCGGCGAGCCTGCGCCGCGATCCCGTAGGAGCCGACGCGAGCAACGACCTCGCGACTCAACTCGTAGTACGTCCCGCCGCGCTCACCCACCTGAACGAGCAGCGCCTTGTAGAACATGCCACGAAGCAGGGCCGAGACATCGACATCTGATCCGAGGAGTGCCCGGACGCTACGCCGCGTGACGCGCCCTTCATGCCGGGCCTGCACCAGCACACGGCGCTCATCGGCGGTCATGGGAGTCGCGCTCAGCATGGACAACCACACCTGATCGTCGATGCTGACAGGAGATTCGCTGCGAAGCACGACGGTGACGGATGCATCGGTGGCCATCCACGCGGGTTCAGGTAGCAGCCGACCTGCCATGCCCTCGTACATGCGGTCGACACCCTCACCGAACTCATCGACGAGATCGAGGCTCTTGAGGGCTCCCATCAACCTCCCGTTCCGGGAGAAGTGCTCATTTCGCAAGTTGTCCAGGGTGACGTGTCCGGCCAGACCTCCGGGACTCCGGACCTCGAGGCGGTCGGTGAAGAGCGTGACATCGACCGTGCCACCCGATAGCTGATAATCCCGGTGCGCCAGAGCGTTGAGGAGGGCCTCGCGAAGCACCTCACGGGGATACGCCGGCACGACTTCTCGCCGGAGACCGACAACAGCCTCGTGTCGCTGCCCCGATGCCTCGATGAGTGCGACCAAGTCGTCCACCAGCCGCGGAAGTGGAGCACTCAACGTCCTCCTGGACTTTGATGCGCCGGTCCGTGACGCTGCGTCCTGCCGCTCGACGAACTGGACGCGTGCCCCTCTGATGTGCGCATCGGGGACTGTCGTGGCCAGGACGACCCCCGCAACGGTGGGGACCAAGGAGCCGTCCCGTTGAACTGCCAAGCCCAGATCAGCCATGGACTTGAGCGCAGTGCGCCGTGTGGCGCGCGGGCGCTTCTGTGCCGACAGCAACTCGTTCAGAGCATCGAGATCGACGTCCACCGCCGTGACGTCTGGTACGGGGTCATCCTCGCGAGGGTGAAGAGTGATGGCCCGAACGAAGCGAGCGAGCGCATCGCCCCTGAGAGGCTGATTCGAGGAACCGACGCGACGAAGGACGCGGCCATTGGGAGTGGTGACGAGGCGCCCCGCCACCGCGGGCACCTCGATGAGGACCACCGGGATGCCATCCACGAGGAGCTCGTGCGTACGGACGGAGACCTCGACGTCATGTCCCGCCGTCATCACGCCGTCGTAGACGTCCTGGTCGAGCGGCGCACCGACGACCTGCCGCTCGTCATCGATTCCGATGACCACGATGCCGCCCGAGGTCATGGCCATCGCGGCGAAGGTGTCGGACAGGCCCTTCGGCACACGGGCTTTGAAGTCGAGACGCTCGTGCTCGACCCTGCCGACGGCAGCCCACAGCTCCCCCGCAGACACAGCGGACACGGAGAAGAGCTCCGATGGGTTCAGGACCACAACGCCAACATAGTCGTATGTTGAGCCCGCAGAGCAGCCGACCCCGCAATCGAGCGCAAAGATTCCCGAATGTTGCGCCAGAGTGCTGCGCAGTCCCGGCTCGCCCCGAACCCGGGTTGACCACACCGGCGCAGTCCACGGCCCCGCACCTCCCGGACGCCGGTCGGGAAAGAGGCTCTCCTCTGCCAGGCCCCTTTCCTGGATCTCCATGGGTCTCAGGGTGCCGAGGAGGGTCGGCCGAGGAGGGGGCAGGCCAGCCACAACCGGCCTTGCCAACGGCGTGACACTCAGTGCCACGGCTGGCACGATGAGCCGCGAGTGGCGCCCGTCACCCCGACCCGGGACGGCGCCGAGGAGGACCGGGCGATCGCGGGAGGGCTCATGGCGAGCACCAGGGACTGGTTCGAGACCGTCGAGGAGGCCCAGCACCGCGCCAGGAAGCGGCTGCCGAAGTCGGTCTACCTGGCGCTGGTCGCCGGCACCGAGAAGGGGCTGACCGCGAGCGACAACGTCGCCGCCTTCGACGAGATCACCTGGCGCCCGCACGTCGCCGACCTGCCGGGCAAGCGCGAGCTGGCCACCACGGTGATGGGTCAGGAGGTGTCCATGCCGGTGCTCATCTCCCCCACCGGCGTGCAGGCGGTGCACCCCGACGGCGAGGTCGCGGTGGCCCGCGCCTCCGCCGCCGAGGACGTCGCGATGGGCCTGTCCTCGTTCGCCAGCAAGCCGGTCGAGGAGGTCGGCGCAGCCCAGCAGAAGCTGTTCTTCCAGATGTACTGGGTCGGCGACCGCGAGACCATCCTCGCCCGAGCCGAGCGGGCCCGCGCCGCCGGTGCCAAAGGGCTGATCATGACGCTGGACTGGTCGTTCGCCTCCCGCCGGGACTGGGGCAGCCCACCGATCCCCGAGAAGATCGACCTGAAGAACGCGCTGAAGTTCGCGCCCGAGGTGACCCTCAAGCCGCGCTGGCTGGCCACCTACCTGCGCTCCGGATCGATCCCCGAACTCACCGTCCCCAACCTGGCGCTCGGTGGCGAGGAGCCGCCGAACTTCTTCGGGGCATACGGCCAGTGGATGGGCAGCCCGCTGCCGACCTGGGAGGACGTCGCCTGGCTGCGCGAGCAGTGGGGCGGGCCGTTTCTGCTCAAGGGCGTCACCCGCCCCGACGACGCCCGCCGCGCCGTCGACGCCGGCGTCACCGCCATCTCCGTCTCCACCCACGGCGGCAACAACCTCGACAGCACGCCGGGCGCGATCCGCTCGCTGCCCGGGGTGATCGACGCGGTGGGCGACCAGGTCGAGGTGGTCATGGACGGCGGCGTCCGCCGCGGCGCCGACGTGGTCAAGGCGATGGCGCTCGGGGCCAGGGCGGTGATGATCGGCCGGGCCTACCTGTGGGGCATGGCGGCCAACGGGGAGCGCGGCGTGCAGAACGTGCTCTCGATCATCCGGCAAGGGATCGACGAGGCGCTGATGGGGCTCGGCAAGGCCTCGGTGCACGACCTGAGCCGCGAGGACGTCGTCCTGCCCCCGAACTTCACCCGCAGCTGAGCGGCGCGACCTGCCGGGCGGCGGGAATGCGAGCGCGGCCGGCGGGCTTGCCCAGGTGCGTGCCCGTCCGCCGCGTCTCCCGCGCCGTCTCCTTCTGGACGGCGGGCGCGCTGCTCGTCCTGGTGCTGGCCGCCTCCGGCGTCCCCTCGCCGCTCTACCGCGTCTACCAGGAACGGTTCGACTTCTCCGCCGGCGTGCTGACGACGGTCTTCGGGATCTACGCCTTCGCGCTGCTCGCCGCGCTCCTGGTGGTCGGCGCGCTGTCCGACCACGTGGGCCGGCGTCCGGTGCTGGTCGCCGGTCTGCTGCTGCAGGCGGTCGCCAGCCTGCTGTTCTTCGCCGCCGACGGGGTCGGGTGGCTGCTGACCGCCCGCGTCGTCCAGGGCCTGTCGGTCGGCACCCTCACCGGCGCGCTCGGCGCCACCCTGCTCGACCTGCAGCGCAGCGACCGGCCCAAGGGTGCCCTGCTCAACAGCGCCTCGCCGGGACTGGGGCTGGCCCTCGGCGCGGTCGGGGCCGGCCTGGCGCTGGAGTTCGTGCCGGCGCCCACCACCTGGGTCTTCGGGACGACGGCGGTGCTGTTCGCCGTCTCCGCCGTCCTGGTACCGGTGCTGCTGCCGGAGTCCTCCCCCAAGGTGCCCGGCGCGCTGGCCTCGCTGCGGCCGCGGGTACACGTGCCCGCCGCCCAGCGCGGCGCGTTCCTCGTCGCGCTGCCCTGCCTGGTCGCGCTGTGGGCGCTGGGCGGCTTCTACCTGTCGCTCGGCCCGTCCCTGGCCGGCGCCGTGTTCGGCATCGAGGACCACCTCGTCGCCAGCCTGCTGCTGGTCGCGATGAACCTGACCGGCGCGGTCGGGTCGGTGAGCCTGTGGCGGACCGATCCGCACGTCGCCATGCTCACCGGCTGCCTGGTGTTCGCCACCGGCGTCCTCGGCACTCTCGGTGCGCTGGCCACCGGGAGCAGCCCGCTGCTCTACGCGGCGGCGGTCGTCTCCGGGTTCGGCTTCGGCGCGGCCTTCCTCGGCGCGATCGCCACCGTCACCCGCGGAGTGGCCCCGGGCGAGCGCGGTGGGCTGCTCTCCAGCGTCTTCGTCGTCGGTTACCTGGCCTTCAGCGTCCCGTCCATCGCCGCCGGGCTGGCCTCCGGCGAGGTGGGGCTGCGGCCGACCGCCGGGGTGTACGGCGTGGTGGTGGTAGCCCTCGCCCTGGTGGCGGTGGCCGGGCTGCTGCGGCGACGCCGCGCCGAGCGCCGGGCCGCCTCGGCGGAGCAGCCGGAGCCGATCGCGGCCTGAAGAAGGACCCCCCTGCCCCCCACCGTCCGCCAGCTCGCGGCGGGGCCGGCAGGGGGCCGCCAGGGTCAGTTGTAGGGGTTGGCCTTGAGCAGACGGGCCAGGTGCGCGGTGTTGGCCGCGAGCGTGGCCGTCGTCGAGGCGACCGCCTCCGGGGTCTTCTCCAGGTCGAGGTAGTCGGTGCCGCCCATCGCGTGGTCGTTCCAGTACGTGGCGGCCTGCGCCGGGATGGTGAAGCCGACGTCGTCCAGGGCCTGCATGAGATCGGCGGTGATCTTGTGCGCGCCGTCCTCGTTACCGACGACGGCCACGGCGGCGACCTTGCCGCTGAGCAGCGGCCGGCCGGTGTCGTCGGTCTCCGACAGCTCGCCGTCCAGCCGCTCGAGCACCCGCTGGGCGACGCTGCTCATGTGCCCGACCCAGGTCGGGGTGGCCACGACCAGGATGTCGGCGGCCATCATCTTCTCCCGGATCGCCGGCCACTCGTCGTCCTCGCCCATGTCGACCTCGACCCCGGGCTTCACGTCGTGGTCCACCACGCGGACGACCTCACCGGTGACCCCGTGTCCGCCGAGCGCGTCGAGCACCTCCCGGGCCATCTTCTCGCTGCTGGACGGGGCGGGTGAGGGCTTCAGGCTGCACACGAGGGCAAGGGCACGGAGGGACACGGTCTCGGTCATGATCTACGCCGTGCCCGACCCGGCCGCCCGTCACACGTCCTGTCACGCGCCCGTCACCTGAGAAGGGACCCCCTGCCCCCACCACTCGCGAGCTCGCGGCGGGCTCCTGCAGGGAAGCCGCCGTCCTCCCCGCCCCTCGCAGGGTCGGCAGAAGGACCGCCTCCTCCCCGCCCCTCGCAAGCTCGCGGCGGGCCCCGGGAGGCGGCCGGGACGGGGCCGGTCGGGTCAGCGCAGGACGGCGTCCAGGAAGCCGCGCACCCGCTGCTCCAGCTCGGCGGTGCGCTCGGCGGCGACCTCGTCCGGGTCGCGCTCGCGCAGCCACGGTGGGATCTCGGTGCGCGCCCGGATGGCGCAGGCCAGGTCGGCGCAGATGTAGGTGCCGACCGTGTTGCCGTCGCGGCCGGCGTCGCCCTTCCGGCGGGCCGTGAACAGCGAGACGTCGCTGCCCGACTGCGCCGTCTGGCAGAGCGGGCACATCGCCGGAGTGGCCGAGGACATACGGGTGTCCGCGGCGCGGACGGCGACGCCGACCGGCTGCCCGTCGCGCTCCACCACCAGGTAGCCGCGCAGCGGCGCCTCGGGGTCCCGCCAGCCGAGGACGACCAGCTCGTCGCACGGCGTCGCGGCGAACGTGCGCGGCAGCGTCATGGCGTCGGCCTCGCCGCGGGAGCAGTTCACGAACGAGCGGCGCAGCTGCTGCTCGGTGATCGGGCGCACGGGCCTCGGCCTCCTGGTGCGGGGGTGGCCGGAGCAGCCTGCGTGCCGCGGCCCGGCGGCGTCACCTCATATGGGCGCGATCACAGGACCCGGGCGGCCACCCAGTCCTGCGCCTCGTCGACCGTCGCGACGACCGGCAGGCCGTCGGGAAGCGGGGGCCGGCGGACCAGCACCACCGGGACACCGAGCTGCCGGGCCGCGGTCAGCTTGGCCGCGGTCATCGGCCCGCCGCTGTCCTTGGTGACGAGGACCTCGACGTCGTGCTCGCGCAGCACCGCGAGCTCGTCCTGGACCGTGAACGGCCCCCGCGCGAGCAGCACGGTTGCCTGCGCCGGCAGCGGCGGGGACGGCGGGTCCACCGAGCGCACCAGGCAGCGGCCGGTCAGGCCGGCGAACGCGGCCAGCCCCTGCCGGCCGGTGGTCAGGAAGACCGACCCGAACCCGGTCACCGCCGTCGCGGCCTGCTCCAGGGAATCCACCCAGCGCCAGTCGTCGCCGGGCCGCGCCGTCCAGCCGGGGCGCTGGAGGCGTAGCAGGGGCGTGCCGGTGGCCGCGGCCGCCGCGGCGGCGTGCGCGGTCATGGTGGCGGCGAACGGGTGGGTGGCGTCGACCAGCGCCGCCACGCCGTCCAGCGCCGTCGCGAGGCCCGTGGCGCCGCCGAAGCCGCCGACCCGCAGCTTCCCGGGAGGCAGCACCGGGTCGACGACCCGGCCGGCCAGGGAGCTGAGCACGTCGACGCCCTCGGCGACCAGCCGCTCCGCGAGTCGTCGGGCCTCCGCCGTCCCGCCGAGGACCAGCACCCGGCCGGTCATCGCCACCGCCCGTGCATGCTGATCGCGTGACGCAGCGCGGGCCTTCCCGGGAGCAGGGGACGGGGCTGCGCTACGGCTGGACGACCGGCGCCTGTGCGACCGCCGCGACCACCGCGGCCTACACCGGGCTGCTCACCGGCGAGTTCCCCGACCCGGTGCGGATCGACCTGCCGAACGACAGGCACCCGACCTTCGCGCTGGTCCGCGAGTCGCTCTCGCCGGGCACCGAGGCCACCGTCGGGATCGTCAAGGACGCCGGCGACGACCCCGACGTCACCCACGGCGCGCTGGTGTCGGCGCGGGTGACCCACGGCGACCCCGGGTCCGGCGTGGTGTTCCGGGCGGGTCCGGGAGTCGGCACGGTCACCAAGCCGGGGCTGCCGCTGGCGGTGGGCGAGCCGGCGATCAACCCGATGCCGCGGCAGTTCATCCGGGAGCACGTCGCTGCGGTCGCGGCCCGGCACGGCGGCACGGGGGACGTCGTCGTCGAGGTGTCGGTCGAGCACGGCGAGGAGCTGGCGCGGAAGACCTGGAACCCGCGGCTGGGCATCCTCGGCGGGCTGTCCATCCTCGGCACGACCGGCGTCGTCGTCCCCTATTCGTGCTCCTCGTGGATCGACTCGATCCGCCGCGGCATCGACGTCGCCCGCGCGGCCGGGCACGCGCACGTCGCGGGGTGCACCGGCTCGACCAGCGAGCGGGTCGTGACCGAGCTGCACGGCCTGCCCGAGGACGCGCTGCTCGACATGGGCGACTTCGCCGGAGCGGTGCTGAAGTACCTGCGCCGCCACCCGGTGCCCCGACTGACCGTCGCCGGCGGCATCGGCAAGCTCGCCAAGCTCGCCGACGGCCACCTCGACCTGCACTCCGGCCGCTCGCAGGTGTCGACGGAGTCGCTGGCCGCGATGGTCCGGGACGCCGGCGGGTCGCCAGAACTGGTCGAGGGCGTGCGTGGCGCCAACACCGCGCTCGACGCGCTGCAGCAGTGCCAGGCGGCCGGGCTGCCGCTGGGCGACCTGGTCGCGGCCGGCGCCCGGAAGACCGCACTCGGCGTGCTCCGCGGGGCGCCGGTGGAGGTCGACGTCGTGGTGATCGACCGCGGCGGCACCGTCGTCGGCCGCGCCTGAACGGCCCCGCTGCAGGGGCCCGCCGCGAGCCCGTCCGGCCCCCTCCCGGGGACCGCCCCGAGCGCGCGAGGGGTGGGGAGGAGGGGGTCCTTCCAGGGGAGCAGCGGGGTCCTTCATCTAGCGACTCCGCATCGTGGAGTAGAGGTGGCTGTCGGGGAACTGCGCGGCGGTGAGCACCGGGCCCACGATCACCACGGCCGTCCGCCGGACCCCGGCGGCCTCGACCTGGTCGGCGATGTCGGCCAGCGTGCCGCGCAGCACCAGCTCGTCGTCCCGGCTGGCGCGGGCGACGACGGCGACCGGGCCGTCGTCGCCGTAGTGCTCGGCCAGCTGCGGGGCGAGCTCGGCGATCCGCTGGACGGCCAGGTGCAGCACCAGCGTCGCCCCCGTGGCGGCGTAGGCGGCCAGCTGCTCGCCCGGCGGCATCGGGGTGGACCGGGCGGACGTCCGGGTGAGGACGACGGTCTGCCCCACCCCGGGCACGGTGAGCTCCCGCTTGAGCGCTGCGGCCGCCGCCGCGAACGCCGGCACCCCGGGCACCACCTCGTAGGGAACCCCGGCCGCGTCCAGCCGGCGCATCTGCTCGGCCATGGCGCTCCAGATCGACGGGTCGCCGGAGTGCAGCCGGGCGACGTCGAGGCCGGCCTCGTGGGCGGTGACCAGCTCGGCGGTGATCTGGTCGAGGTCGAGATCGGCGGTGTCGACCAGCCGCGCGCCGGCCGGAGTGGTGCCGAGCAGCTCGCGGGGCACGAGGGCGCCGGCATAGAGGCAGACCGGCGCGGTCGCGATGATCCGGGCCGCACGCAGCGTGACCAGGTCCGCGGCCCCGGGCCCGGCCCCGACGAAGTAGACGGTCACCGTGTCACTGTCGCCCTACCGGGCGACACCGCGATCACCCGGTCGTCCTACCGGACGACACCGCGGCCAGGTGCCGTCCCCCGCGTGCGCGGAGCCCATCCGGCCACTCGTCGGGGACCCTCCGGGCCCCACTCCTCGCGACCACGGTCACGATCACCTCGACACGCTCCAGATCGTCACGGGCATGGCCGGCCGCCAGCCGGTGAGGCCGCCGACCGGCTCGGCCCGCTGCACGGCCAGGCGCACCAGCTCCCCGCCGACCCGGCTCCGCCACGCGGCCAGCACCGCCTCTCCCTCGACCGTCACCGCGTTCGCGACCAACCGGCCGCCGGCCCGCAGCGCGTCCCAGCAGGTCTCCAGCAGCCCTTCGCTGGTGAGCCCGCCGCCGATGAAGACCGCGTCCGGCGCGGGCAGCCCGGGAAGTGCCGCCGGCGCGCGCCCCTCCACCACCTGCAGCCCGGGGACGCCGAGCCGCGCGGCGTTCCCGCCGATGCGCTGCGCCCGCGCGGCGTCGGACTCCACCGCGACCGCCCGGCAGGAGGGGTGCACCCGCATCCACTCGATGCCGATCGAGCCCGCCCCGGCGCCGACGTCCCACAGCAACTGCCCGGGCAGCGGGGCCAGCCGGGCCAGGGTGACGGCGCGGACGTCGCGCTTGGTCAGCTGCCCGTCGTGCCGGTAGACGTCGTCGGGCAGGCCGGGCACGGTCGGCAGGGGCACGGTGCCGGGGTCGGCGACCACCTCGACGGCGGTGATCACCAGCGGGTCGGTCTCGGCGTGCGGCCAGCCGGCGGCGGGGCCGGTGACCTGCCGCTCGGCCGGACCGCCCAACTGAGCCAGCGCGACGAGCCGGCTGGCGCCGTAGCCGTGCCCGGCCAGCAGCCGGGCCACCTGCACAGGGGTGCCGCCGTCCGAGCCGAGGACCAGCAGCCGGCGCCCCGGCGTCGCGTGCGGCGCGACCAGCTCGACCGGGCGGCCCACCACGGACACGACCGTCGTCTCCTCCACCGCCCAGCCCAGCCGGGCGCACGCCAGCGCCACCGACGACGGGTGCGGGACCACCTCGACCGCGCCCGGGCCGTGCAGGCGGACCAGCGAGGTGCCGACGCCGGAGAGCATCGGGTCGCCGCTGGCCAGGACGACGACCCGTCGGCCCGGGTGCGCGTCGAGCAACCCGGCCATCGCCGGCGCCATCGGCGAGGGCCAGGGCACCCGCTCGGCCGGGACGGCGTCCGGCACGAGGGCCAGCTGGCGGGGGCTGCCGCGCAGCACGTCGGCGTCCTCGACGGCCCGGCGGGCCCGGGGCGAGAGCCCGTCCCAGCCGTCCGCGCCGACGCCGACGACCACCACGGGCGTGCTCACGCTGTGCCCTTGGGCGCGACTCCGCGCTCGCTCCGCTCCTCGCTCGCAGAGCTCGCTGCGATGCTCACTCGCTGTCGTCACGCGGGCAACTCCCCCGCCGGCCCCGCGGCCTCGGCCAGCAGCCTCGCCCGCAGCTCCTCGGGCAGCCGGTCGACGTAGACGGTCCCGTTCAGGTGGTCGACCTCGTGCTGGAGGCAGCGGGCCGCCATCCCGGTGGCCTCGATCGACACCGGCGCGCCCGCCGCGTCGACGCCGTCCACCCGGGCGCGGAACGCCCGCGGCAGCTCGGCGTAGGGGCCGGGCACCGAGAGACAGCCCTCGTCGGTGACCTCCTCGGCCGGCTCGCCCGCGCGCCCCTCGAGCACGGTGAGCTCCGGGTTGACCACGTAGCCGACGACGTCCTGGCCGTCCGCGTCGGGGCAGTCGACGACGAAGACGCGGGCGTCGACGCCGATCTGGTTGGCGGCCAGGCCCACGCCGTCGGCGGCCTCCATGCTGGCGAACATGTCGAGGACCAGCCGGCGGAGGTCCTTGCCGAACTCGGTCACCGGCGCGCACGGCCGGTGCAGCACGGGGTCGCTGCCGTAGGTGACGATCGGCCGGGCGACGCCGCTGTAGCGGCCGGGCAGGCGCATGACCCCCGATCCTAGGGACGGCGCCGGTTGGCACGATGTGCCGCGTGCTGCCCCCGCGTGACCTCCCGACCGCCGCGGGACTGGCTCTGGGCGCCGCGGCCGACCTGCTGCTGGCCGATCCGCGGCGGTGGCACCCGGTCGCCGGCTTCGGGCGGGCGGCCGCAGCCCTGGAGCGCCGGCTCTGGCGCGATTCCCAGGCCGCCGGGGCCCTGCACGCCGGTCTGCTGACCGGGGCGGCCACCGGCCTGGGTGCCGCGCTCGACCGGGCCACCCGCGGCCGGCCGGTCGCCCGCACCCTGGTCACCGCCGCCGTCGCCTGGGCGGTGCTCGGCGGCACCTCGCTGGGCCGGGCGGGAACGGCGATGGCGCGGACCCTCGACGCCGGCGACCTCCCCGCCGCCCGCGCTCTCCTGCCCACCCTGGCCGGCCGCGACCCGTCGGGGCTCGGCGAGGCCGAGCTCGCCCGGGCGACCGTCGAGTCACTGGCGGAGAACACCTCCGACGCCGCCGTCGCCCCGCTGGTGTGGGGGGCGCTCGCCGGCCTGCCCGGTCTCCTCGGGTACCGAGCGGTCAACACCCTCGACGCGATGGTGGGCCACCGCTCGCCCCGGTACGCGCGCTTCGGCTGGGCGGCCGCGCGCACGGACGACGTCGCCAACTGGCTGCCGGCCCGGCTGACCGCCGCGCTCACCGTGGTCACCGCACCGCTGGCCGGGGGCTCGGCGCGGGACGCGTGGGAGACGTGGCGGCGGGACGGCGCCGCCCACCCCTCCCCCAACGCCGGCCGCTGCGAGGCCGCGCTGGCCGGGGCCCTGGATCTGCGGCTGGGGGGCCGCAACGTCTACGGCGGCCGGGTGGAGGAGCGGCCCGCGCTGGGCAGCGGGCGGGCACCGACGGCCCCCGACGTCCCCCGTGCCGTGCGGCTCTCCCGCGCGGTGTGGACGGCGGCCGCCGTCCTCGCCGCGGCCACCCGCGGCCGTCCCCGGCCCTGACCGGGCCGCCGCATCCACGACCCGCCGGGGACGCGGCGGAGGACACGCCGGAGTGCGCGCGGACCATCGCGGACGGGTGTGCGCGTCGGCTCCGGACGCCGTACGGTCCGAGGAACGGAGTGGCCGGTGGCCTCGGGTCACGGGCGTACCGCGGCGGTCGAACACACGGCCGGTGGCGCTCCGGCCGGGCCCGGCCCCGGCGGCACCCCGTGGAGTCGACATGACCGCGACCCCGTCGCCCACCCTCGCCCGCAGCACCGTTCCCGGTGGCCGGCCGGCCCCGCAGCCGGCACGGCCCGTCCCCGCCGCGCGGCGGTTGGTCGGCCGGTACCGCTACGACCGGCGCAGTGGCGCGTGGACGTGGTCGCCGGAGATGTCCGTGCTGCTCGACGTGGCCCACGCCGGCGGCCACCCGTGCACCGAGCTGCTGGTCCGCTCGCTGCACCCGGCCGACCGGCCGAGGGTCCTCGACGCCATCGGCGGCGCCTGCACCGCCGGCCGCTCCTTCGCGCTGCGGGTACGGCTGGGCAGCCGTGGCGGCGTCGAGCGTCCCGCCGTCCTCGTCGGCGAACCGGTGGTCGACGCGGCCGGGGCGGTCGACGCCCTCGAGGGCGTGCTGGTCGAGGTGCCGCCGGAGCCCCGGCCCGCCGCGACGCGGCCGGGAACGCCCGAGACGGAGGACGATCGGGTGCGGGCGCTGGAGACCGAGGTGGCCCAGCTGCGCACCGCCATGAGCAGCCGAGCCGCGATCGAGCAGGCCAAGGGCATCCTGATGCTGCTCGCCGGTTGCGGGGAACAGGTGGCCTTCGACCTGCTGGCGCACATCTCGAGCAACTCCCACCGCAAGGTCCGCGACGTCGCCGTGGCCATCGTCGAGTCGGCGGCGGGGCACGCCGGCCTGCCGGGAGACATCCAGGCACTCCTCCGCGACGTCTGCCCGCCCCGCCCGCACCCGCACTGACCGCGCGTGGGCCCCGGGAGCCCACCGGCCCCGGGGCGCACGGGAGAATGCCGCTGTCGCCGGCGGCCGCCGGCGGTCCCCGAGCCGAGAGGGGATGCGCGGCGTGCTCTACCTGGTCGTCCGGTTCCTGCTGCGCCCGTTGTTCCACGTCGCGCTGCGCACGCACGTGACGGGGCAGGAGAACGTCCCGCCCACCGGCCCGGTGATCCTGGCCAGCAACCACCTGTCGTTCATCGACAGCATGGTGATCCCGCTGTCGGCCCCGCGCCGCGTGCACTACCTCGCCAAGGCCGAGTACTTCACCGGACCCGGGTTCGGAGGCTGGCTCACCCGGACGCTGTTCACCGCGCTCGGGGCCATGCCGGTGCAGCGACAGACGTCCCGGGCCGCGCAGGAGGCCCTCGACACCGCGCTCGGGGTGCTGCACCGGGGTGAGGGGTTCGGCATCTACCCGGAGGGCACCCGCTCGCGGGACGGGCGGCTGGCCCGCGGGAAGACCGGGGTCGCCTGGCTCGCGCTCACCGCCGACTGCCCCGTCGTCCCCGTCGCCGTGGCCGGCACGGAGAAGGTGCAGCCGGTCGACACCCGCTGGCCCCGGCCGCACAAGGTGTCGGTCGCCTTCGGCAAGCCGCTGACCTTCCCCGAGCACCGCGGCATGGCCGTCAACGGCCGGGCCCGGCGGGCGGTCACCGACCAGGTCATGGAGGCGATCGCCGAGCTGTCCGGACAGGAGAAGGCCGGCTGGGGTCAGCCGGCGGCATGAGCGGGACCGTTACCCGGCGCCCGGCCTCCGGCGGCGCCCTGCTCGTCGCCGGGACGACGTCGGACGCCGGCAAGTCGGTGGTCACCGCCGGCATCTGCCGCTGGCTGGTGCGCCAGGGGGTCTCCGTGGCGCCGTTCAAGGCGCAGAACATGAGCAACAACTCGATGGTCACCCCCGACGGCGCCGAGATCGGCCGGGCCCAGGTCGTGCAGGCCGCCGCCGCCCGCGTCCAGCCGGAGGCGGCGATGAACCCGGTGCTGCTCAAGCCGGGCGGGGAGGACTCGAGCCAGGTCGTCGTCCTCGGCCGGCCGGTCACGGACGTGACCGCGCTGTCCTACCGGCCGATGAAGGCGGCGCTGCTGGAACAGGTGCTGGCGTGTCTGGCCGACCTGCGGGCCCGGTTCGACGTGGTGGTGTGCGAGGGCGCCGGCTCCCCCACCGAGATCAACCTGCGCGCCGACGACATCGCCAACATGGGGCTGGCCACCGCGGCGCAGCTGCCGGTGGTCGTCGTCGGCGACATCGACCGCGGCGGCGTCTTCCCGGCGCTCTACGGCACGGTCGCGCTCATGCCACCGGCCGACCAACGGCTGGTCGCCGGGTTCCTGGTGAACAAGTTCCGCGGCGACGTCCGGCTGCTGCGCCCCGGGCTGGACGCGCTGACCGGGCTGACCGGCCGGCCGACCCTGGGCGTGCTGCCCTGGCTGGCCGGCCTGGACCTGGACGTCGAGGACTCGCTCGGCCTCGGGGCCCCGCGCGCCGCCGCCGGTCCGCCGCACGGTGCGGACGTGCTGCGGGTCGCCGTCGCCCGGCTGCCCCGGCTCTCCAACTCCACCGACGTGGACGCCCTGGCGGCCGAGCCGGGGGTGCTGGTCCGCTACGCCACGACGCCCGAGGAGCTGGCCGACGCCGATCTCGTGGTCCTGCCCGGCACCCGCGCGACGGTCGCCGACCTCGGCTGGCTGCGGGCCACCGGCCTGGCCGACGCCGTCGCGCGCCGGGCCGCCGAGGGGCGGCCGGTGCTGGGCATCTGCGGCGGGCACCAGATGCTCGCCCGCGCGATCACCGACGACGTCGAGTCACGGGCCGGCACCGTGTCCGGCCTCGGGCTGCTGCCCGCCGACGTCCGGTTCGCGCGGGAGAAGACGCTGGGCCGCCCGGTCGGGACGGCACTGGGCCAACCGGTCCGCGGCTACGAGATCCACCACGGCGTGGTCACCGTGGACGACTCCGCCGAGCCGTTCCTCGACGGCGCCCGCGCCGGGTCGGTGTGGGGCACGACCTGGCACGGCGCGCTGGAGAACGACGGCTTCCGGCGGGCGTTCCTCGCCGAGGTCGCCCGCGTGGCCGGCCGGCGGTTCGTCGCGGCGCCGGACACCGACTTCGCCGCCGTCCGGGAGGGTCGGCTGGACGCCCTCGGCGACCTCGTCGCCGAGCACGCGGACACCGACGCGCTGTGGCGGCTGGTCGAGGACGGCGTCCCCGGCGGGCTGCCGGTGCTCCCGCCCGGGGGTGCGGTCAGCCCCCGGTGAGCCGGGCCCGGACGCCGTCGGGCCACGGCGCCTTGCCCGCCTCGGTGATGCAGACGTAGGTGTTTCGGACGACGCAGCAGACCCGCTCGCCCACGCGGACGGTGAACCGCACCGTCACGCTGGTGCGGCCGACCTTCTCGGTCTCGGCGTCCACGGTGACGGAGTCACCGAAGCGCGCCGACGACGACCACTCCAGCGAGCTGGCCTTGACCACCGGGTCGACGCCGCTGGCCACCAGCTCGTCCCACGGCAGGCCGTGCGTGGTCCACCAGGCGTTGGAGGCCTCGTCCGCCCACGTCAGGTAGTGCGCGTTGAAGACGACGCCCTGCTGGTCGCACTCGACGTACCGGACCGGGGAGCTCCACCGTGCAGTCACGGACGATCACCGTAGCCAGTCCGTAGCCGGGCTACGGTGCCCCCATGGACACCGCTCCCGACGTCCTGGCGCGCTACCGGGCACCCTCCGGACTGGTGCTGGACAAGGTGATCGACCATCTCGACCGCCACTGCCGGGCCTTCGTCGGGCTCGCCCCGTTCGCGACGCTCGCGACGGCGGACGCCGAGGGTTGGCCGGACGTCTCTCCCCGCGGCGGCGACCCGGGGTTCGTGCACGTCCTCGACGAGCACCGGCTGGCCCTGCCCGACCGGCCGGGCAACAACCGGGTGGACAGCCTCCGCAACGTGGCCGCCAACCCCCGCGTGGCGCTGCTGTTCCTGGTGCCGGGCATCGAGGAGACGCTGCGGGTCTTCGGCACCGCGGAGCTGGCCGACCCGGTCGAGCTGCACGCCGACCTGACCGAGTTCGGCCGCGCGCCCCGATCCGTCCTCGTCGTGACCGTGACGCGGGCCTACTTCCAGTGCGCCAAGTCGGTCATGCGCTCGGGGCTGTGGGACCCGCAGCGGCAGGTGGAGCGATCGGCCTTCGCCCCGATGCGCGAGGTCTTCGGCGACCACTGCCGGCTGACCACTCCGCTGCCGGACGACGCGGTGATGCGCGCGGACCTGGCCCAGGAGCTCTGAGCGAGGCCAGGCGAGGGCCGGCCGGGTGCCCGGGAGGGGGCCTCAGCCGACGCGCAGGTCGCGGGCCAGCTTGCGGTAGGCGACGGTGCGCTCGGCGACCGACCGTCGGCGACCTCGTCGGTCGCGGCGGTCGCTGCCGAAGTAGCGTGCGTCCTCCACGAGCTGGAAGGCGGCGAGGACGCTCGCCTTCACCTCACGCCCCCGTGGTGCGGCAGGAGGAAGCGGCTCGGCCGAGGTCATGGTGACCCCCCTCTCCCGGGGAGGATCGCGTCCGCCCCGTGGGGACATGGTGCCCTCTCATCGGCAGGTCCAACCCTTTTCGTGACGATTTGGTGCCTGTGTGTCACAGGTGACACATGAGCTGCGGCCGCGGCCGGCCATGGCGGCCCCGTACCGTGCCGCCATGGCCGGCCTCTCGCTGCCCCGGGTGCTCAGGTCGCTGCTGCGCGCGGCGCTGCCGCCGGCCGGGCGCCGCGCGGTCTCCCGCGCCGTCCCCCGCGCCGTCCCCCGCCGGGAGGCG
>NZ_SPQN01000049.1 GCF_004571065.1 Geodermatophilus sp. DF01-2 | reverse complement strand
TGATCCGGCGGGGCTCGGCCCGCCGGTAGGTTGGCCTCCCGTGGAACAACGCGCGCTCGGGCGCAGCGGGCTGGTGATCTCGCGCCTGGCCCTGGGCACCATGACCTGGGGCCGGGACACCGGGCGGACGGTGTCGCGGCGCAGGTTGCGCAGCCCCCGGTCGGCGACGGCGGGCCAGACACCGAGCGAGTCCGCGATCGACGGCAGGAGGACGGCGGCCGCGGCGGCGTACCCGGCCGCGCTCGGGTGGAACTCGTCGGCGCTGAACAGGCCGGAGTCCTCCGCGAAGGTCGGCCCGAGCACCGAGCCGAGCGACACGGTGCGCCCCCCGGCCTCGACGACGGCGATGGTCTGCGCGGCGGCCAGCTGCCGGCTCCAGCGGCGGGCCAGCAGCCGCAGCGGCTGACCGATCGGGCGGATCGTGCCGAGGTCCGGGCAGGTGCCGACGACGACCTGCGTCCCGGCCTCGGTGAGCCGCTGCACCGCGTCGCGCAGGTGCCGTACCGAGACCGCGGGGGCGGTGCGGCTGGTCACGTCGTTGGCACCGATCATGATCAGGGCGACGTCCGGGCGCTCGTGCAGGGCGCGGTCGACCTGGGCCTCGAGCTGCCCCGACCGCGCACCGGAGACCGCCAGCCGCACCAGCCGGACCGGCCGCTCGGCCAGCTCGGCCAGGGCCGCGGCGAGCAGCACGCCCGGGGTCTGCGCGGCGCGCTCGACGCCGAGGCCGGCCGCGGTGGAGTCACCGAGGACGGCGAGGACGATCGGTCGGCCGCGCGCGCGGCCGTACATCCCGTCACCCGACGGTGGGGTGGCCGTGACGGTGCGCGACTCCACCCGGCGCCGGGCGGAGCGGGCCTGCTGGCGGAGCACGGCGACCATGCCGGCGCCGGCCAGGCCCAGCCCCCCGCCGCCGTAGGCAGCGCCCGTGGCCAGCCGCCATGCCGCGCTCGCTCGAGTCACCGCCGTCATCGTCCTCCGGTTGTGTGGTGCGCCTGTTCCTGCAGGCTAACCGCCGCCTACGGTCGGTCCGTGGCTGAATCCCTCGCAGGGGTCACCGACGGTGACCGGGCGCAGCAGATCGTCGACGTGCTGGTCGATGCCTTCTCCGAGCTGATGACCGCAGACGCGGACGCCTTCCGCACCAAGTTCCGCAAGATGGCGGCCGACCCGTTCGCCTTCTACCGGGGCACCGCGTGTCTCTTCTACGCCGACATGGCGGGGTTGGAGGACCGCTGGTGCGACGAGCGCACCAGCCGGGTGTGGATCCAGGGCGACCTGCACGCGGAGAACTTCGGCACCTACATGGACGGCGCCGGGCGGATCGTCTTCGACGTCAACGACTTCGACGAGGCCTACCTCGGCCACGTCAGCTGGGACCTGCGCCGTTTCGCCGCCAGCTTCGCCCTGCTGGCCTGGCGCAAGGCGTTCGGCGACGAGGTGATCTCCGACCTCCTGCGGGGCTACCTGGAGGCCTACCTCGACCAGGTGCGCGCCTTCACCCGCCTGGACGACGACCGGTCGTTCGCGCTGGTCCGGGAGAACACCGAGGGCGCCGTCCACGACGTCATCCTGCGGACCAGCGCCCGCAGCCGGCTGGCCCTGCTGGACCGGCTCACCCTCGTCGAGGACTTCCAGCGGCGCTTCGCCGAGGGCCCGCGCACCCGCCGGCTCGACGACACCGAGCGCGACCGGGTGCTGGCCGCCCTCGAGCGTTATCGGGAGACCGTCTTCCCGCCCCGGCGGCGCCGCGACGTCGCCTACGACGTGAAGGACGTCGTCGGCACCGGCGGCTTCGGCATCGGCAGCGCCGGGCTGCCCGCCTACACCGTCCTGCTGGAGGGCTACGACCAGGCGCTGGAGAACGACGTCGTCCTCTCGCTCAAGCAGGGCAACGTCCCGGCGCCCAGCCGGGTCGTGCGCGACCCGGAGATCCGCGGCTTCTTCGAGCACGAGGGGCACCGGACGGCGACGTCCCAGCGGGCGCTGCAGGCCAACGCCTCCCAGTTCCTCGGGCACACCGAGATCGACGGGGTGGGCTTCGTCGTCCAGGAGCTGTCGCCCTACGAGGTCGACCTGGACTGGGACGACCTCACCGAACCGGAGGAGATCGCCCCGGTGATGGTCCAGCTGGGCCGGGCGACGGCGAAGATGCACTGCGTCGGGGACGCCGACAGCGACCACACCCTGGTGCCGTTCCAGACCGAGGAGGCGATCACCGAGCTGGTCGGGGACCGGCGGGAGGAGTTCGTCTCCGACCTGGTCGACTTCGCGCACTCCTACGCCCGCCGGACGCAGGACGACTTCCGGCTCTTCGTCGACGCCTTCCGCGCCGGCGCCATCCCCGGGATCAGCTCGAGCGGGACGCACCCGGTGAGCGGAGTCGCTGGGTGACGGAAACCGTCACCCAGCGACTCCGCTCACGTCGATGACCATGCCGAGGTGTGGACCGATGCCCGGCTTCTCGTAGGGGCCGGTGACCACGGTGAAGCCCCTCCGCTCGTAGAAGCCGGCCGCGGTCGTGCGGGCGTCGCACCACACGAGGTCGCCACCCCGCGCCACCACGAGCGCCAGGGCGGCGTCGAGCAGCAGCCGGCCCACCCCGGTGCCGCGGGCCGCCGGATCGGTGGCCATGCCGCGCAGCTGCCACGGGGCGTGGGCGTACCGCCAGGGGCAGGGCGCGGGCGAGAGGCGGGCCACGCCGGCGACCGCGCCGTCCGCGGTGCGCGCGGCGAGGTGGACCGTCGCCGGGTCGTCGTCCCCCGGCATGCCGGCCGGGCCACCACCGCGCAGGACGGCGCTGCGCAGCGGCAGGACGACGTCGAGGCCGACCTCCTCGACGGTGACGGCGGTGCTGTTCACGGGCCTCAGCGTGCCCGACGCCCCCGGCGGGTGCGGAGGTAGTCGGCGACCACGTACTCGCCGAGCCGCTCGCTGTCGGGAGTGAAGACCCGGCCGCCGGCCCGCTGGGTGATGTCGTGGACGAAGTGCACCAGCCCGGGCTCGGGGTCGAGGGCGAAGACGTTCATCGTCGCCCCGGACCGGGCCACCCGCTCCACCTCGGCCACGGTGCGGGCGATCGTCTCGGGCATCGGGGGCCAGCAGAAGAACGGCGTGCCGTCGTCCTCCAGGTGGGCGGTCGGCTCGCCGTCGGTGACCACCAGCACCACCGGCTCGGCGTCCCGGTGCCGGGCGAGAAAGCGCCGGGCCAGCATCAGTCCGTGCTGCAGGTTGGTGCCCTGCAGCGTGTCCACGCTCAGCTCGGCGAGGGTCTCCGGCCGCAGCACCTGTGCGGTGGAGGAGAAGCCGATGATCTGGATGGCGTCCTGCGGGAACCGGGTGGTCACCAGCGAGTGCAGCGCCATCGCCGTCGACTTCGCCGCCCCCCACGTGCCGCGCAGCGCCATCGAGTACGACAGGTCGACCAGCAGCGCGACGGCCGCGCCGGTGCGCCGCTCGGTCTCGACGACCTCGAAGTCCTCGACGGCGATGCGCACGTGCCGGTCGCCGGTCGTGCCGGGGGTGGTGGGGTGGGCCCGACGACGTGGCTCGTGCGCGGTGCGCAGGACGGCGTTCTTCACCGTGCGGACGACGTCCAGCGGCTGCTCGTCACCGAACCGCCACTCCCGTGAGCTGCCGGTCAGGTCCCCGGCCGCCCCGGCGTCGGCGACGTCGTGCTCGCCGCGGCCGGTGGCGTCGAGCTGGGCGAACACCCGGCGCAGCGCGGTCGCCCCGAGCCGGCGGACCGCCTTGGGGGAGAGCTCGAGCCGGCCGTCGGAGCGGTCGAGGTAGCCCTGCCGCTCCAGCTCGCGCTCCAGCCGGCGAAGCGCGGCGAGGTCGTCGACGGCGGGCCGGCCCAGCGCCCGCTCGAGCAGCTCCTCGTCGACGTCGGCCAGCGAGGCACCGGCGTAGCCCTGGGAGAGCTGGTTGGACAGCGCCTCCAGGTCGGCCAGCTCGGCGACCGCGCTGGTGGCGTCGCCCAGGCCGAGGGCCTGCTCACCACCGGGCACCTGCCCGCGCTGCCCCCAGGGCAGGTCGGGCCGGGCCTGGCGCAGCGCGTCCTGCAGATGGGTCATCTCGCTGGCCAGGCCCATGTCCTGCATCGTCTGGGCCATCAGATCGCCCAGCTCGGCCCGCTGCTCGGGCGAGAGGCCGGCCATCATCCGCTCCTGCGCGGCGGCCCGGCGGGCGAGGGAGTCGATCAGCTCCTCGACCGACTGCGGGTCGTCGGGGAAGAACCGGCCGTGCTTCTCCATGAACTCGCGGAACCGCTCGCCGGTGTCCTCGCCGCGGTTGTGCGCGTCGACGAGCTGCGAGAGATCGGCGACCATGTCCTTGACCGCCTGCACGTCGCCCTCGGTGGCGTTCTGCAGCGCCTGCTTCATCGAGGCGAACGAGCTGTCGAGCACCTCCCGGCGCAGCAGGTCCTGGATCTGCTCGTAGGCGGCCCGCGCCTCGGCCGAGCGCCAGTCGTACTCCTTGAGCGCCCGGACGGCGCCCGCGGTGTCGTCGGGCAGCGCGTCGAGCTCGGCCTCCTTGAGCCGGGCCATGTCGTCCGGGTCGGGGAACAGCTCCCGCCGCTCGGCCTCGACCGCCCGGTCCAGCAGCTCGCGGACCTCCTGGAGCGTGCCGTCCATCCGCCCCGCGTTGCGGGTCTGCCGCAGCCGCTCGCGGACCGACCGGCGCAACTCGTCCAGGCCGCGCCGGCCGTCCATGCCGCGGCGCAGCAGCTCGCGCAGCGCCTCCCGGACGCCGCTGCCGCCGAGCACCGAGTCGCCGATCTCGTCGACCGCGCTGCCCAGGTCGTAGGGCGGCGCCAGCGGGTCGGGCCCGCCGCGCCAGCGGCCGTACCGGTAGCCCCGCCCGGGGCGCGATCTGCTCACGACCCGTAGACCGTGCGCGGGCCGTCGGTGTCCTTGGCCAGCCGGCGGGTGAGATAGAGCCCCTCGAGGGCGAACTCCACCGCGGCGGCGGCCTGCTCGGCCGACTGCTCGCCCTCCGGCACGCCCAGGCGCCCCAGCAGCTCGGCGAGTCTCGGGATGGTGCCCAGCTGGCCCAGCAGCGCGGCGGCCGGCACCAGCTCGCCGGACTCGACGGTCTCCCCGCCGGTGAAGTGCTCCTGCAGGCCGGTCAGGTCCAGCCCGGCGCAGCGGGCCCGGAAGGTCTGCGCGGTCGCCTGCCGGAGCAGGTGCTCGAGGATCTCCAGCTCCCGCTCGTCGTCCGGGTCGGCGCCGGAGTCGGCGAACTCGACCTTGCCCCGGCTGGCCGGGACCACGCTGGGCAGGTCGACGACGCGGGCGACCGGCCGGGTCTCCCCGGCGACGGCGGCCCGGCGGACGGCGGACGCGGCGACCGTCTCCAGGCCGGCGATCGCGAAGCGGGCGCTGACGCCGGAGCGCTGGTCGACGTGGTTGGAGTCGCGGACCAGCCGGGTGAAGCGGGCGACGATCTCCACCAGGTGCTCGGGGACCAGGGGGCGCTCCAGGTGACCCCGCCCCTGGCCGTCACCGCCCAGCCAGGCGGTGTCGGCCTCCTGGTGCAGCAGCCGGACCTCGTCGGCCAGCTCGATCGGGTAGTGGGTGCGCACCTCGGCGCCGAAGCGGTCCTTGAGCGGGGTGATGATCCGGCCGCGGTTGGTGTAGTCCTCCGGGTTGGCGCTGGCGACCAGCAGCAGGTCCAGCGGCAGCCGCACCCGGTAGCCGCGGATCTGGATGTCGCGCTCCTCGAGCACGTTGAGCAGCGCCACCTGGATGCGCTCGGCCAGGTCGGGCAGCTCGTTGACGCTGAAGATGCCGCGGTTGGTGCGCGGCACCAGGCCGTAGTGCACGGTCTCCGGGTCGCCCAGCGTGCGGCCCTCGGCGACCTTGATCGGGTCGACGTCCCCGATCAGGTCGCCGACGCTGGTGTCCGGGGTGGCCAGCTTCTCGCCGAAACGGTCGCTGCGGTGCAGCCAGCCGACCGGGGTCGCGTCGCCGTGCTCGGCGATCTGGCGGTGCGCCCACACGCTGATCGGCTGCAGCGGGTGCTCGTTGAGCTCGCTGCCGGTGAGGACCGGCGTCCACTCGTCGAGCAGCCCGACCAGCGTGCGGATCAGCCGGGTCTTGCCCTGGCCGCGCTCGCCGAGGAGGACGAGGTCGTGGCCGGCGATGAGGGCGCGCTCGACCTCGGGCACGACGGTGTCCTCGAAGCCCACGATGCCCGGCAGGCTGGGCTCGCCGGCACCGAGGCGGGCGAGCAGGTTGGCGCGGATCTCGGCCTTGACCGGCCGGAAGACGGCCCCGCTGTCGCGGAGCTCGCCCAGGGTCGTGGGGGCGGGGGGAGCGGAGGCGGGAACGCCGGGGTCCGTCACCCCAGCCACGGTACGACGCGGGCGGCGACACGGGCACCCGTCCGGCCGATGCCACCTGGGCTCCTCCCCTGCGAGGATCACCGGCATGGTGGCTGGCGCGGCGGGGCGCGACGAGGTGGCCCGGGTCGGCGGTGCGGACGTCGAGGCCGCGGCGGAGCTGATCGACGGCGTCGTCCGGCGCACGCCGCTGGAGCATTCACGTGCGCTGGCCGAGCGGGTCGGCGGTCCCGTCTGGCTCAAGTGCGAGAACCTGCAGCGCGCCGGCTCGTTCAAGATCCGCGGCGCCTACACCCGGCTGGCCCGGCTGTCGGCCGAGGAGCGGGCCCGCGGCGTCGTCGCCGCGAGTGCGGGCAACCACGCCCAGGGCGTCGCGCTGGCCGCGCAGCTGCTGGGCATCCGGGCCACGGTGTTCATGCCCGAGACGGCGCCGCTGCCCAAGGTGGCGGCCACCCGCGGCTACGGCGCTGACGCCCGGCTGGGCGGGCACGACCTCACCGACGCCCTGGCCGCGGCGTCACAGCACGCGGAGCGCACCGGCGCGATCTTCATCCACCCGTTCGACCACCCCCACGTCATCGCCGGGCAGGGGACGGTCGGGCTGGAGATCCTCGACCAGTGCCCTGACGTCGCCACCGTCGTGGTGGGGACCGGCGGCGGGGGTCTGGTGTCGGGAATCGCGGCGGCGGTGCGGGCCCGCCGTCCCGCCGTCCGCGTCGTCGGGGTGCAGGCCGCGGCGGCCGCCGCGTTCCCCGGGTCGCTGGCCGCCGGTCGCCCGGTGCCGCTGTCAGGGATGTCGACGATGGCCGACGGCATCGCCGTCGGCGCGCCCGGCGAGCTCACCTTCGCGCACGTCCGCGACCTCGTGGACGAGGTGCGCACGGTCAGCGAGGAGGACCTCTCCCAGGCGCTGCTGTTCTGCCTGGAGCGGGCCAAGCTCGTCGTCGAGCCGGCCGGTGTCGCCGCGGTCGCCGCCGTGCTCGCCGAGCCGGCCGCCTTCGAGCCGCCGCTGGTCGCGGTCGTCTCCGGCGGCAACATCGACCCGGTGCTGCTGCTCAAGGTGGTGCAGCACGGCATGGCCGCCGCCGGGCGCTACCTCTCGTTGCGACTGCGGGTGCCCGACCGGCCGGGGTCGCTGGCGGGGGTGCTGGGCGAGCTGGCCGCGGCCGGGGCCAACGTGCTCGAGGTCGAGCACGAGCGGACGGCGACCCGGCTGGGCCTGGGCGAGGTGGAGGTCTTCGTCGTCCTCGAGACCCGCGGGCCCGAGCACGCCGAGGAGGTGCTCGCCCGGCTGGGCCGGGCGGGATATGCGGCGAGCGCCGGTTGAGCAAGGACCCCCTTCTCCCCACCCCTCGCACGCTCGGGGCGGTGCCCGGGAGGGGGCCGGGGTCGGCGTCGGGTGGAAAACCGGTCGGAAAGCGTCCCCCCCGGGGCCTAGCGTGCCGCTCATGACCGACGCGGTAGTCGTCGAGGGTCTGGTGAAGCGCTTCGGCACCACCACGGCCCTCGACGGGGTGGACCTGACCGTGGCCGAGGGCTCCGTCCTCGGGCTGCTCGGTCCCAACGGCGCGGGCAAGACGACGGTGGTGCGGATCCTCACCACCCTGCTGCGGGCCGACGCGGGACGGGCGCAGGTGGTCGGCCTCGACGTGGTGGACGACGCCGGCGCGGTGCGTTCCGCGATCGGGCTGACCGGCCAGTACGCCGCCGTCGACGAGTACCTCACCGGGTTCGAGAACCTCGAGATGGTCGGCCGGTTGTACCGGCTTGGCCGGCGGGAGGCGCGGGCGCGGGCCGGTGAGCTGCTGGAGCGCTTCGACCTCACCGGGGCGGCCGACCGGCCGGCCAAGACCTACTCGGGTGGCATGCGCCGACGGCTGGACATCGCCGCCTCGCTCATCGCCCGCCCACGAGTGCTCTTCCTCGACGAGCCGACGACGGGGCTGGACCCGCGCAGCCGGCTGGGCATGTGGGAGTTCATCGCCGACCTCGCCGACGGCGGGACGACGATCCTGCTGACCACGCAGTACCTGGAGGAGGCCGACCGGCTGGCCGACCGGATGGTGGTCATCGACCGGGGGCGGGTCATCGCCCGTGGCACCGCCGACGAGCTCAAGGCCCAGGTGGGAGGGCAGCGGCTGGAGCTGACCCTCCGCGACGCGGCCGACGTCGGCGAGGCGGCCCACCGGCTGCGCCCACTCGCGATCGACGAACCGCGGCTCGACGAGTCGACGCGGCGGCTCTCCCTGCCGGTCAGTGGCGGCACCGACGACCTGGCCGAGGCGCTGCGGCTGCTGGCCGGCAGCGGCGTGGAGGTCCTCGACGTGGGGCTGCGCCGGCCCGATCTCGACGACGTGTTCCTCACCCTCACCGGCCATGCCGCCGAGGACGGGTCGGAGAACGAGCAGGCCGGCGACCGGACGCCGGTGGGCGCAGGGGAGGGGGCGGCGTGACCGCGTTCGGTGCGGCGGTGTCCGACGGGTTGACGATCACCCGCCGCAACCTGATCAAGGTCAGGCGGGTGCCGGATTTGATCGTCTTCGCCACCCTGTCGCCGATCATGTTCGTGCTGCTGTTCCGCTACGTGTTCGGCGGTGCGATCGGCGGGCTGCCGCCGGGCATCTCCTACGCGGAGTTCCTGCTGCCCGGGATCTTCGCGCAGACGGTGGTCTTCGGCTCGACCACGACCGGCGCGAGCATCGCCGAGGACCTGCAGAAAGGCCTCATCGACCGGTTCCGGTCGCTGCCGATGGCCCGCTCGGCGGTGCTGGTCGGGCGCACCGTGGCCGACCTCGGCCTCAACGCCATCTCGATCGCGGTCATGGCGCTGACCGGCCTCGTCGTCGGCTGGCGGATCAACTCGTCCTTCGGCGAGGCGGTCGCCGGCTTCCTCGTGCTGCTGGTGTTCGCCTACGCGATCTCGTGGCTGATGGCGGTGGTCGGGCTGCTGGTGCGCACGCCGGAGGTGGTCAACAACGCCAGCTTCATCGTGATCTTCCCGCTGACGTTCGTGGCCAACACCTTCGTCCCGCTGGAGACCTTCCCGCCGGTGCTGCGCACCTTCGCGGAGTGGAACCCGGTGTCCGCGGTGGTGCAGGCGGCACGCGAGCTGTTCGGCAACACCGTGCCCGGAGCGACGGTGCCCGACGTGTGGTCGCTGCAGAACCCGGTGCTCTACACGGTGATCTGGACGGCGCTCATCCTGGCCGTCTTCGTGCCGCTGTCGGTCCGGCTCTACCAGCGCACCTCCACCAGGTGATGTGGGCCGGTCGCGGGGGCCCGGAGGGTCTCCCGACCGGGACACGGGCAGCGGCTCAGCGGCGGTCAGGGGCGGTCTTGGCCGCGGTGCGGTCCGGTAGGACCGCAGTGTCACAGTGTGCCCGTGCTTACCTCTGCCGCCCCGTCCGCCGACAACCCGCTGCTCGAGCCGTCCCGCTTGCCGCTGCAGCTGCCGCCCTTCGCGGACACCACCCTCGAGCACTGCCGCGAGGCGGTGCTGGCCGGCATGGCCGAGCAGCGGGCCGAGGTCGCCGCCATCGTGGGCTCGCTCGAGCCGCCGACCTTCGAGAACACCGTCGTCGCGCTGGAGCGGTCCGGGCGCCTGTACCGCCGGGCCGGAGCGGTCTTCCACAACCTCGCCTCGTCGGTCGCCACCGACCGGCTGCGCGAGATCGAGCGCGAGCTGGCGCCGCTCGAATCGGCGCACGCGGACGCGCTGCGGCTCGACCCGGGGCTGTTCGCGCGCATCGACGCCATCCACGAGGGGCGTCACGACGCGGGACTGGACGGCGAGGCCGTCCGGCTGGTGGAGCGCTACCACCTGGACTTCGTGCTCGCCGGCGCCCGGCTCGACGAGGCCGGTCGCGCCCGGTTGTCCGAGCTGAACCGGGAGCTCTCGGAGCTGTCGACGACGTTCGGGCAGAACCTGCAGCTGGCCACCGAGGCCGCCGCCGTGGTGGCCACCGACGCCGCCGAGCTCGACGGGCTGAGCTCGGAGGAGGTCGCCGCCGCGGCCCGGGCGGCCGAGGACCGCGGCGTGGCCGGCTTCCTCATCCCGCTGCTCCTGCCCACCGGGCAGCCGGTCCTGGCCAAGCTGCGCAACCGGGAGCTGCGCCGCCGGGTGTTCACCGCCTCGGTGGAGCGGGCGTCGGACGGCGAGCACGACAACGGCCCGGTCGCCGTGCGGATCGCCCGGCTGCGCGCCGAACGGGCCCGGCTGCTGGGCTTCGCCACCCACGCCGACCTGGTGCTCGCCGACCAGACCGCCGGCAGCACCGAGGCGGTCGACGCGATGCTCGCCCGCATGGTCGGCCCGTCACTGGCCAACGCGCAGGCCGAGGCCGCCGCGCTGGCCGAGGTCGCCGCCCGCGACGGGATTCCTGCGCTGGCGCCCTGGGACTGGGCCTTCTACAGCGCACGGGTGCGTGCCGAGCGCTACTCGGTCGACACCACGGCGCTGCGGTCGTGGTTCGAGCTGGACCGGGTCCTCGTCGACGGCGTCTTCGCCGCTGCGGAGCGGCTCTACGGCTTCCGCTTCACCCCGCGCCCGGACCTCGCCGGCTACCACCCCGACGTCCGGGTGTGGGAGGTCACCGACGCCTCCGGCGAGACGGTCGGGCTCTACCTCGGCGACTTCTACGCCCGTGAGGGCAAGCGCGGCGGGGCGTGGATGAGCTCGTTCGTCACCCAGTCGCGATTGCTGGACACCCGGCCGGTGGTGGTCAACAACCTCAACGTCACCCGCGGGGCCGACGGCCGGCCCACGCTGCTCACCCTCGACGAGGTCGACACGCTGTTCCACGAGTTCGGGCACACGCTCCACGGGCTCAGCTCCGCCGTCACCTACCCGCGCTTCGCCGGTACCAGCGTGCCCCGCGACTTCGTCGAGTACCCGAGCCAGGTCAACGAGATGTGGGCGCTGTGGCCCGAGGTCCTGGCCGGCTACGCGCGGCACGTCGACACCGACGAGCCGCTCCCGGCCGCCGTCGTCGAGGCCATCGAGGCCGCCCGGTTGTGGGGGGAGGGCTTCGCGACGCTGGAGTACCTGGCCGCCACGCTGCTCGACCAGGCCTGGCACCGGATCACGCCCGAGACCGAGGTCGGCGACCCGGCCGCGTTCGAGCGAGCCGCGCTCGAGGCGGCCGGCGTCGCCTACGACCTGGTGCCCCCGCGCTACCGGACGACCTACTTCCAGCACGTCTTCGCCGGTGGCTACGCGGCCGGCTACTACTCCTACATCTGGTCCGAGGTGCTCGACGCCGACACCGTCGAGTGGTTCAAGGAGAACGGTGGCCTGCGGCGGGAGAACGGCGACGTCTTCCGCCGGCGGCTGCTCGCCGTCGGAGGGTCGGTGGATCCGCTGGCGGCATTCCGCGCGGTCCGCGGCCGGGACGCCGACCCGATGCCCCTGCTGCGCCGCCGCGGCCTGCTCCCCGTCTCCTGACGCCCGCTCTTGCGGTCGTTCCTGCGCTCTTGCGGTGCGGCATCACCGCCAGAGCGGGCGCAACACCGCAAGAGCGCGGGCGCAGGGGGGACGTCACAACCACGGGAGCCGCAGGACGACGTCCAGGTCGTCGGGGCCGTCGCCCTCGCGGACCAGCCGGTTGGGCTGGCGGTGGCCGCACGCCGTGCAGCGGTGGACCACCTGCCAGCCCTTGCCCGACTTCTCCACCAGGCCGACCGGCTGCATCGGCGCCCGGCACTCGCTCGCCCGGTCACCCGGCAGGTCGTCGACGTGCAGTGACCACAGGCACACCGGGCAGTGGTTGCGGTAGTGCCCGTCGGTGTTGGCCGGCACCGCCGCGGCGCAGTGCACGCACACGAAGCCGGTGTTCTCCGCCCGCCGGGAGCGCGCGGTCCGGGCCATCGCGCCGGTCAGGGGACGAACGGCTCGACCGCGACGACGTCGACGGTGATGTCGCGGCCGTTCGGGGCCTGGTAGGTGACGGTGGCCCCGGGCGCGGCGCCGAGGATGGCCGAGCCCATCGCCGACTCCGGGGAGTAGACCTGCAGGCCAGTCGTCCCCACGATCTCGCGCGAGCCGAGGAGGAACTTCTCGGTCTCGTCGTCGCCCTGGAAGCGGATCGTGATGACGGTGCCGGTGGCGGCGTGGGTCGCCGTCGTCGGGGCGTTGCCGACCCGGGCCTTGCGCAGCAGGTCCTCCAGCTGGCGGATGCGGGCCTCCTGCTTGCCCTGCTCGTCCTTGGCGGCGTGGTAGCCGCCGTTCTCGCGGAGGTCACCCTCCTCGCGGCGGGCGTTGATCTCGGCGGCCATGGCCGGACGGCCCGCCACCAGCTGGTCGAGCTCGGCCTTCAGCCGGTCGTGGGCCTCCTGGGTCAGCCAGACGCCCTGGTCCTGCTCGTCAGTGGGGGTGGACACGGCAGTGCTCCTGAAATGTCGGTGGCCGCTCCCCGTCCGGGAAGCGGCCGCGTTCAGAACGGCCAACGTAACACCGTCGGTCCGGGCGGTGTTCCGTCCGTACCCGGCTTCCGGGATGCGGAACGCTAACGGATCGCAGCGTGACGAGCGCCACGAACACCCGATCGAGGGCCCCGGCGGCGGCGGCACCGCCCGCGGTCGGGGGATGATGTCCGGGTGACCGAAGCAGACCCGTTGCGCCTGCTCGCCGTGCACGCCCACCCCGACGACGAGTCGAGCAAGGGTGCGGCGACCATGGCCAAGTACGTCGCGGAAGGCACCCGCGTCATGGTGGCGACCTGCACCGGGGGGGAGCGCGGCTCGGTGCTCAACCCGGCGCTGGACCGGCCCGACGTCTGGGAGCGGCTGCCCGAGATCCGCCGGGAGGAGATGGCCCGCGCCCGGGAGATCCTCGGCGTCGAGCAGGAGTTCCTCGGTTTCGTGGACTCCGGCCTGCCGGAGGGCGACCCGCTGCCGCCGCTGCCGGAGGGCTGCTTCGCGCTCGTGCCGACCGAGGAGGCCGCGGCGCCGCTGGTGGCGCTGATCCGACGGTTCCGGCCGCACGTCATCACCACCTACGACGAGCGCGGTGGCTACCCGCACCCGGACCACATCAAGACCCACGAGGTCTCGGTGCACGCCTTCGACGCCGCCGGCGACCCCGACCGCTACCCCGAGCTGGGGGAGCCGTGGCAGCCGCTCAAGCTCTACTACCACATGAGCTTCACGCTGCCCCGCACGCGGGCGCTGCACGAGGCGATCCTCGCCTCGGGTGCGGAGTCGCCCTACGCCGAGTGGCTGGAGAACTGGGACCCGGAGCGGGACATGTCCCACCGGGTCACCACGAGGGTCCCCTGCGCCGAGTACTTCGCCGCCCGGGACGCCGCGCTCATCGCGCACGCCACCCAGATCGACCCCCTCGGCCGGTGGTTCGCCTGCCCGCTGGAGGTCCAGCAGCGGGTCTGGCCGACCGAGGACTACGAGCTGGCCCGTTCGGTCGTCGACTCCCCGGTGCCCGAGGACGACCTGTTCGCCGGGGTGCGCAGCGAGGTGGGTGTCCGATGACCGCCCTCGTGCTGCTCGCCGCCGACCAGCAGCTGCCCGAGGACGTCGGCAAGTCCGGCCCGATCGGCCTGCTGCTCACCGTGCTGTTGTTCATCGCCGTCCTGCTCCTGGTGCGGTCGATGTCGCGGCACCTCAAGCGGGTGCCGCGCAGCTTCGACCCCGAGGACGCCGGGCCGCGGGTCGTCGTCCCCGACACCCCCGCAGAGCTGGTCGACCGCCGGCCCGAGCCCGGGCAGGACCTGCTCGACACGCTGCGGCGCGCGCCCCGGGCGATCGAGGGACCGCGACGCGACGACGGCCGGCCGGGCGCCCCGGAGGACTGACCGGCCGGCCGTCGCCGGTGGGTGGGACTACCAGCGGTGCGCCACGTCGATCACCAGGCGCGGGGTGTCGTCCGACGACGGCGTCCCGGGGAGCGTGAAGACGCGGAACGGCAGCCGGGCGCGCACGCCCAGGGCCAGCGTGGTGTAGCCCTCGAAGGAACCGGCGTAGGCCACCTGGCGGAAGGTGCGGAACCCGGCGACGTCCACGGCCTCCCGCGGGTCGGCCGGCAGGTACGTCGGCTCCCCCCGATCGTCGTACGCGGGTGCACGCAGCACGATCTCCAGGTCGGCGGCGCCGCGGACCGGCACCGCGTGGCCGGAGCCGTCCTGCCGTACGACCGGCACGTACCGCACCGAGTACGACCGGAAGGTGGTGTCCTGCCCGCCCACGTCGACGACGAGCCGGTCGAAGCACGCGTGCCGACCCGCGCGGACGTCGTTGACCATCTCGCGGTCGCCGAGGTCGGAGGCGCTCTTGGGCAGCGAGCCCCAGGTGATGCCGCAGTAGGGACTCGCACCCGCCTGAGCGGGCGCGACCACCCCCAGCGCGGCGAGGGCGGAGACAGCGAGGACGAGGAACCGGAGTCGGTTCATGGCGGGCCTCCTCGGGTCGGTGCCGGCGGCAGGATCCGCCCGACACGCCCGGGGGCGCCATGGCCGTCGACATGTCGACCCCACGAAGTCTGCGCCGCTAGGACGGCAGGAACTGCCAAGGTGAACCGGCGCGCCTCCCCGACGCTCGGGGCAGCTCGTGCCATAAGCCTGGCCGGGTGAGGCGGCCGTCACCGTGGGTCGCCCCACGCCGCCGGACGGGCGAGGATGCCGGGATGGCCCAGCGACGGCACGACCCCGAGCGGCGCATCCCCCCACCCGGCTTCGGTCGGGCGGGCACCCGTGCCCTCGAGTTCGCCGAGAACATCATCTACGCAGGCATCGCACTGCTGCTCGTGGTGGCGGCACTCCTGCTGCTCACCCTGGCTGCGCGCACGACGTGGACGGTGTTCTCCGACCTCTCCGAGCAGCCGATGCTCGAGCTGCTCGACGTCCTCCTGCTGGTGTTCATCGTGGTCGAGCTGCTCTTCGCCGTCCGGACGACGGTGGAGAAGCGGGAGCTGGTGGCCGAGCCGTTCCTCATCATCGGTGTGATCGCCTCGATCAAGGAGATCGTCGTGCTCTCGGTGGAGGCCGCGGGCGTCGTCGGCGAGGGCGCGGAGTTCACCGACCGGATCACCGAGATCGCCGTCCTCGGCGTGCTCGTCCTGCTGCTCGGCGTCACCTCGTGGCTGTTGCGCCGCAAGGAGCGGGAACCCGACGAGGGCGAGGGGGCCGCCGTCGAGCCCGCACCGGAGGAGCATGCGCGACCAGCCGGCTGACGCGGGAGTCGGCGGCCGGGACGTCGGTGCAGGCGCTCAGCCGGGACCTGGACGAGCTGGTCGGCGAGGTGGAGCAGCTCGACCACACGATCGTCGACACCGTGGAACTGGAGATGCTCGAGGGCCTCGCTGGGCAGGGCGCTCCTGGCCTGTGCGACGTGCGGCCGGCAAGGCGCACGCCGCCCTGTCCCGGGACGGCGTGCGCGGCCACCTGACGCGAGTGCAGCTGCGACCTCTCCCGCCCCGAGCGGATCGCCGGGCTGGTGGACGAGGTGGGGAAGCCAACGCGGCTGGCGTTGCTGCCGCCGGCCCTCGGTGTGCAGGCGGACGTCGCCGGTCGCGGGGCGACGGCCATCCACGGGAAGGCCCAGCGGCCGTGAGCCAGGCCGATCGCGGAGGCGCCGGCGCCGGTCGTACTGTTCCTCGCTCCCCGCAGCGCGCCGTCCCGTGGCCTTCGTCGACGAGGCAGGGTCGGCCCCGAGGTCGGCGCACCGTGATCGACAGAACGGAGGGACGGGCTCCATGACCGCCCACGTGCCGGACGGGCGCGCGCCTGCCATCGGTGACTACGGCTTCCTGTCCGACTGCTCGTCCGCCGCGTTGGTCAGCACGGGCGGATCGGTCGACTGGTGGTGCCTGCCCCGCTTCGACTCGCCGTCGGTGTTCGGCCGGCTGCTCGACCCCGGCGCCGGGTACTGGCAGCTGGCCCCGGACGGCGAGCACTCCACGGAACGCGACTACATCGAGGACTCACTGGTCCTGCGGACGGTGTTCCGGACCGAGTCGGGGGTCGTTGCGGTCACCGACGCACTGGCCCTGCAACCGGGAGCCCGGGGCCACGACATCGGCCTCCGCTCACCCCACGTGCTGCTGCGTGCCGTCGAGGGGCTCGAGGGCACCGTCGACCTGCGGACGACGGTCGCCCCCCGCTTCGAGTACGGGCTCACCATCCCGCGCTGGCGCCGCCATCCCGGGGCCTGGTCGGTGCACGTCGGACCGGTGGGCCTCCGGCTGATCAGCGACGTCGAGCTCACCGCGGAGGTGGGAGATCTCAGCGGCACCTTTCCCGTCCGAGCGGGGGAGCGGGTCGGGTTCTGCCTGGCGTACGCGCCCCCGTACGAGGACGACGACGGCCTGGTGATCGAGCCGGAGGACGGACTGCAGGACACGGTCGCCGGATGGCAGTCGTGGGCCGCGGACCACCGGGGATACCAGGGTCGGCACCTGGCGGCGGTACGCCGCAGCGCCCTGGTCCTGCAGGGGCTGACCTACCAGAAGACCGGCGCGGTGGCGGCCGCCGCCACTACCTCCCTCCCGGAGCAGGTCGGAGGAGAGCTCAACTGGGACTACCGGTTCGCCTGGCTCCGGGACGTCAGCCTCACCCTGCAGGCCCTGTGGGTGGCCGCCTGCCCGCACGAGGCCGACCGGTTCTTCGACTGGCTGGCCGCGGCGGTCGGGAACGTGGGCGACGCGCCGCTGCAGATCATGTACGGGGTCGAGGGGGAACGTGATCTCACCGAGCGCACCCTCGACCACCTCGCCGGCTACCGCGGCAGCCGGCCGGTACGGGTCGGGAACGACGCCTGGAAGCAGCGCCAGCTCGACGTGCCGGGTGAGATCCTCTTCGCCGCCCACCTGCTGCGGAACCAGCTGGCGCCCTTCGACGAGCCGACGCGGGACCTGCTCCTCACCCTGGCCGACCAGGCCGCGCGGGACTGGTGCCTCCCGGGCGCCGGGATGTGGGAGGCCCGCGACGAGTCCCGTCACTACACATCCGGAAAGGTCATGTGCTGGGTGGCGCTCGATCGCGCGATCGCGCTCGCCGACGACCTCGGGGACGGCGCCCGGCCCGAGGAGTGGGCGCGGGCCCGCGAAGAGATCCGCGACGCCGTGCTCGAGCAGGCCTGGAGCAACCGAGCCGGTGCCTACGCCGGGGCCTTCGGCTCGGACCACCTGGACGCCTCGGTGCTGCTCATGCCGCTGGTCGGGTTCCTGCCGGCCGACGACCCCCGGATGCTGGCCACGATCGAGGCGGTCCGCGACCGGCTGACCGACGGCCGGCTGGTGCGCCGCTGGGCCGAGGACACCGCCGGGTTCGTGATCTGCAGCTTCTGGCTGGTCGAGTGCCTGGCGCTGGCCGGGAAGGTCGAGGAGGCCGACGACTGGTTCACCCACCTCCTCGACTACGGCAACGACCTGGGGCTCTTCGCCGAGGAGACCGACCCGGCCAGCGGAGAGCAGCTGGGCAACTTCCCGCAGGCCTTCTCCCACGTCGGCCTGGTCAACGCCGCCTGGCGGCTGACGGAGCGCGCCTCTGGGCAGGACCTCCACGACGTGCAGTGACCCCCTCCGGGGGCAGGGGCCATCGCCAGCCCGCCCCCGCTCCCCCAGCCCCGAACGAAGGAGACAGCATGATCCGACGGGAACGTCAGCCGAAGGTGGTCGTGGTGACCGGCGCCAGCGCCGGACTCGGGCGAGCCATCGCCCACGCATTCGCCGAGCGCGGTGATCGCGTGGCGCTACTCGCCCGCAACCGGACCGGACTGGAGGCGGCCGCGGAGGAGGTCCGTGCCCGTGGTGGGCAGCCCCTGGCCGTGGAGGTCGACGTCGCCGACGACAGCCAGGTCGAGGCCGCCGCCGAGCGGGTGGAGCGCGAGCTGGGCCCGATCGACGTCTGGGTGAACAACGCGATGGCCGCGGTGTTCGCCTCATTCCTGGAGATCACGCCCGACGAGTACCGACGGGGCGTGGAGGTGACCTTCCTCGGCTCGGTCAACGGTGCCCGCGCCGCCCTTCGACGGATGACCGAGCGCGACGCCGGCCATCTCATCCAGGTCGGCTCCTCGCTGGCCTTCCGCGGCATCCCGCTCCAGTCGGTCTACTGCGCCGCCAAGCACGCGCTCAACGGGCTGTACGACTCGCTGCGCGCCGAGCTGCTGCACGACGGCAGCCGGGTGCAGATCACGTCGGTGCACATGCCGGCGATGAACACCCCGCAGTTTCGGCTGGGCCTGTCGAAGATGCCGCGCAGGGCCCAGCCGGTGCCGCCGATCTACCAGCCGGAGGTCGCCGCACGGGCCGTCGTCTGGGCCAGCGAGCACCGGCGCCGGGAGATCTGGGTGGGCGCCTCCACGGTCGGCACCATCCTCGGCAGCCGCCTGGCCGGAGGGCTGCTGGACCACTACCTGGGCCGCACCGGCTACTCCTCCCAGCAGACCAACGAGCCGGCCGACCCGGCTGCGCCGAACTACCTGTTCTCCCCGGTGCCCGGTGACCACGGCACCCACGGCCCGTTCGACGACCGGTCCCACCCCAGGAGCATCCAGCTGCCGCTGAGCCTGCACCGCCGGTCGCTCGCCGCCGGCCTGGGCCTCGCCGGCGCAGCCGCGGCGCTGGCATTCCGGCGGTGAGCCTGTACGGCTCGACGGGCCGTCGTCGGTCCGTCCCGCATGGCCACGGCCGGGCGGATGTCGATGACCGCACCTCCGGCCGGGTCATGTCGCCGACGCTCGGCACCGGACCGCTCGCCCGACCCTCGATGGGGCGACCGGACGCCGACCGGTGGTCGGTGGGCTCCCGCGCACGCGCTCCACGCTGCGGGAGCGCATCCGCGGCGTGCTGGCCGGGGGAGACGGTCGTGGGCACCGCCGGTGCTGTGTTGCTGCACGAGACCGGGCTGATGCCCCGCTGGTAGCTGCCGGAGGCCGATGTGACACCGGGCGTGCCGCGGTCCAGCGACACGCGCGCCACCGGCCCGTTCAAGGGTGAGGCCCGCTACTCGTCCCTGGAGGTCGACGGGCGGCGGGTCGAGGACCCGGCCTGGTCCCGCCCGGAGCCGGTCGGCGACGGCCAGGGTGTCCTCGACCCGGAGCGCGCTGATCTGCCGCATGAGGCTGCGGGCGGCGCCGTGGCTGACGTCGTGCGGCCAGTGCACGCCGATCCCTACAGCGCTGCATCTCGACGCCGACGACGTCGAGCCAGCGGATCAGCCGGTCGGCCTGGGCGGTCAGGCCGAGGTCACGCCCTCGCCGACCGGCCGCCCAGGCGGCGGAGGGCGGCCCGGGCCTCGGGCAGCGCGATCGGCAGGGTGGCGAGCTGCGCCAGTGCGGCAACGGTGCACCAGGAGCAGACCTTGCGGTGCTTGGTGACCTGCTCGGCCAGCAGGTAGAGGCCGCCACCTGCGTCCGCCGCGGTCTTGGCGGCCAGCGCGAGCGGCACCCACGGCTGCGTGCGCGCGCGCTCCCGGTCGCCCATCCCGGCCAGGACGAGGGTCACCCCGGCGCTCAGCAGCCCGAGGGCGGCATCGGGCGTCTTCAGCTTCTGGTAGGCCTCGCCCGAGGCGTCCACCGCGTCGGCGTCGAGGAACGGCAACGACAGCTCGGGCACCGTGCGCATCACCCCGAACTGGTACAGCCCGACGACACCCAGCGCGGCCGAGGCCAGTGAGGTCAACCCCGCCACCCACCGGCGCTGCTCCAGGAAGTCCCCGGTGCCTCGGCGCAGGTCGTCGCTGACCCGTTCCGCCGCCGGCGAGGTCGACCGGCCGATCCCTCCGGACCGCGGTCGCACCGCTGCGGCGGGCGGCCCAGCCGGGCGCGGCCGGGGTGCTGTTCTCCACACGTCGACGTCCTCCTCTGGTCGGATCCTGCTCGTGGCCATGCCCGACCGGCCGCCGGACCACTCCCGGACGGTGCATCTCCGGTGGCCGGCCGTGGACGCTCGGTCCAGATCGCGGGTGCAGCGGGAGGTCCGGGTCGGTCTCGACGTGGTGGTTGAAGTGGTCGGTGAACAGGTCGAGCGCGATGTGCACCGACACCTCGGTCAGCTCGGTGTTGCTCCAGCCGGCGTCCAGCGCCGCCCACCACAGCTGTCCGGCACGGAGGGTTCGGTCGAGCCCCGCGGACGCCTCGAGTGTGCGGCGCGGCATCACGGCGCGTCGCCGGTATCGTCAGCCGACATCGGCACCCGTTGTCGGCGCATGGAGCGCGGTGGCGGTCCGAGATCCTGTGACGACCGACCGCGAGGAGCCAGTCGTGAGCACCGGACCCGGTCTGGCCCGCCGGCTGGGCACCACCGACGCGGTGGTCATCGGCCTCGGGTCGATGATCGGCGCCGGCGTGTTCGCCGCGTTCTCCCCGGCCGCCCGGGCTGCCGGCGCCAGCCTGCTGGTCGGCCTGGCCCTGGCCGCCGTGGTCGCCTACTGCAACGCCACTGCGTCGGCGCAACTGGCCGCCCAGTACCCCACCTCCGGCGGCACCTACGTCTACGGCCGGGAGCGGCTCGGGGACTGGTGGGGGTTCCTCGCCGGCTGGGGTTTCGTGGTCGGCAAGACGGCCAGCTGCGCGGCGATGGCGCTCACCTTCGCCGCCTACTCAGCGCCGGCCGGCTGGCAGAGGCCGGTGGCGGTCGTCGCGGTGCTCGGCCTGACCGCGGTCAACCACCGGGGCGTCACCCGCACGGCGGGCCTGACCCGGATCATCGTCACCGTCGTGCTCGCCGCGCTGGCGGTGGCGGTCACCGCCAGCCTGCTCGACGGCCAGGCCGGCCTCAACGGCCTGGCGACCTGGACCTTGCTCGAGGGCGGGGTGTACGGCGTGCTGCAGTCGGCCGGGCTGCTGTTCTTCGCCTTCGCCGGCTACGCCCGGATCGCGACGATGGGGGAGGAGGTCCGGGACCCCGAGCGGACCATCCCGCGCGCCATCCCACTGGCGCTGGGCATCGCGGTCGCCGTCTACGCGGTGGTGGCCGTCGCTGTCCTGGCCGCCCTCGGCCCCGACGGCGTCGCCGGCACACCCGCGCCGCTGGCGGCCGCGGTCGACGCCAGCGGCTGGGCGTGGGCCGCAGCGGTGGTGCGTATCGGGGCCGCGGTGGCGTCGCTCGGGGCCCTGCTGGCCCTGATCGCCGGCGTGGGACGCACCGGTCTGGCGATGGGCCGGGAGGGTGATCTGCCGCGGTTCCTGGCCGCGGTGCACCCACGCTTCCACGTGCCGCACCGCGCCGGGCTCGCTCTGGCCGCGCTCGTGTGCCTGCTGGTGCTCACCGTCGACCTGCGCGGCGCGATCGGCTTCTCCTCGTTCGGGGTGCTGCTGTACTACTTCGTCGCCAACGCCGCGGCCTTCACCCAGGAGCGCGAGCACCGCCGCTTCCCACGAGCGTTGCACGTCCTCGGTGCGGTCGGCTGCCTGGTACTGGTCGCCACCCTGCCGTGGCAGGCGGTGGTCGGCGGTGTCGCCGTGTTTGCCATGGGGATCGCCTACCGGGCCACCCGGCTGCGGCTGACCGCCCGGTGACCCAGCCGAGGCGCCGCGGAGCGGCGCCGACGCGGAACGCTGTGGTCACCGCCCCGTCCTACGCTTGCAGAGCCGACATCGGCTTCGTCACTTCACCGCGTGGACAGGAGGCGGGCGTGCGGGAGTTCCAGCGGGGCGCCATCCGGGTCCACATCCTCCACCACGCCGCCGAGGAGGAGATCCACGGCGCCTGGATGACCGAGGAACTGGCGCGCCACGGCTACCGCATCAGCCCCGGCACGCTCTACCCGACCCTGCACCGGCTGGAGGCCGACGGGCTGCTCACCTCCCGGCAGCTGGTCGTCGAAGGCCGCACCCGGCGGCTGTACCGCGCCACCGACGCCGGCCGTGCCGCCCTGGCCGAGGACCGCGCCGCCCTCGCCGAGCTCGCCCGCGAGGTGCTCGGGCCACAGCAGCAGGAGTAGCCGCACAACGGGTCGACCGCGGCCGGGTGGGGCCGGCAGACGGATCGCGCCCAGGGCCGTCGCGCTCCCCGCGTCACCGGCCTGGCCGGGGTGACCGCGGCCGCGGCGACGCTCGTGCTCCGGATCGGTGTTCGCCGTCGTGGACGGTGCTGCGACGGCCGTCGCCGTGCTGACCCGTGGTCGCTCCTCGGACGGGACGACGTAGTAGGCGAGCCGGGTACGGACGTCGTGGCCGGACCAGTCGGCGACCGTGTCCCAGTCGGTGGCCTCCGCGGCGTCGGACCTGGTGAACGTGGCCTTCCGCCACAGGACGCCTGGTGCCGCAGGTTGCGGTTGGTCATGCCGCGGAACGTGCGGACCTCGCATCGGGCGGCGATCCCCGCGGCGGCACCGCCCGGTATCCCGCGTCACACCCGGCACGAACGCTGGGAGTACCGCTCGAGCCGGTCGTTCCAGCATTCGTTCGGACGTGGACCGGTGAGGGAAGGGAAGGTGCATGCCGAACCGTCTCGCCACCGCGACCAGTCCCTACCTGCTCCAGCACGCCGACAACCCCGTCGACTGGTGGGAGTGGGGCGAGGAGGCGTTCGAGGAGGCGCGCCGGCGGGACGTACCGGTCCTGCTGAGCGTCGGCTACGCCGCCTGCCACTGGTGCCACGTGATGGCCCACGAGTCCTTCGAGGACGAGACGACGGCGGCGCAGATGAACGCCGACTTCGTCTGCGTCAAGGTCGACCGCGAGGAGCGGCCCGACGTCGACAGCATCTACATGACCGCCACCCAGGCCCTGACCGGCCACGGCGGCTGGCCCATGACGGTCTTCGCCACTCCCGACGGGAGACCGTTCTACTGCGGCACCTACTTCCCGCCGCGTCCGGCACACGGCATGCCCGCCTTCCGACAGCTGCTCGCCGCGATCACCGACGCCTGGCGGACGCGGCGCGAGGAGCTGGAGACGGCCGGTGCCCGCATCACGCAGGGCATCTCGTCCCGGCTGGACCTCGGCAGCCCCACGCCGCTCTCGGCCGAGGTGCTCGACCGCGCGGTCGCCGCCCTGGCCGGCAGCTACGACGAGCGCTTCGGCGGCTTCGGGGGCGCCCCGAAGTTCCCGCCGTCCATGCTGCTGGAGTTCCTGCTGCGGCAGCACGCCCGCAGCGGGGACGCCGCGGCGCTGAGGATGGCGCACGGCACGCTCGAGGCCATGGCCCGCGGCGGCATCCACGACCAGCTCGCCGGCGGCTTCGCCCGCTACGCCGTCGATGCGCAGTGGGTGGTGCCGCACTTCGAGAAGATGCTCTACGACAACGCCCTGCTGCTGCGGGTGTACCTGCACCTGTGGCGGGTCACCGGCGAGGATCGGGCCCGCCGGGTCGCCGACGAGACCGCCGCCTTCCTCGTCCGGGACCTCGGCACGCCCGAGGGTGGCTTCGCCTCCGCGCTGGACGCCGACACCGAGGGCGTCGAGGGGCTCACCTACGTCTGGACGCCGGCCCAGCTGGTCGAGGTGCTCGGCGAGGACGACGGCCGCTGGGCCGCCGAGCTGTTCGAGGTGACGCCGTCCGGCACCTTCGAGCACGGCACCTCGACGCTGCAGCTGCTGCACGACCCGGACGACGCCGCCCGTTTCGCGTCGGTGCGCGAACGGCTGGGCGCGGCCCGCGCGCGCCGTCCGCAGCCGGCGCGGGACGACAAGGTGGTCACCGCCTGGAACGGGCTGGCGATCGCCGCGCTCGCCGACCACGGTGTGCTGACCGGGTCGCCCGAGTCGGTGACGGTCGCCCGCCGGGCCGCGGAGCTGGTCGTCGACGTCCACTGGGTCGGCGGGCGGCTGCGGCGGGCCTCGCGGAACGGCGTCGCGGGCGCCCCGGCCGGGGTGCTCGAGGACTACGGCGACCTGGCCGAAGGGCTGCTCGCCCTGCACCAGGCCACCGGTGAGGGCCGCTGGCTGGAGCTCGCCGGCGACCTGCTGGACGTCGTCGCCGAGCAGTTCCTCGACGACGCGGGAGACGGGCCGCCGGCTTGGCACGACACCGCGGCCGACGCCGAGGCGCTCGTGCACCGTCCCTTCGACCCCGCCGACGGCCCGACCCCCTCCGGGATCGCCGCCGTGGCAGGTGCCGCCGTCGGCTACGCCGCGCTGGCCGGGTCGCCGCGGCACCGGGAGCTGGGCGAGGCGGCCGTCGGCTCGCTGGCGAAGCTGGCCGAGCAGGCACCGCGGGCGGTCGGCTGGGCGCTCGCGGTGGGGGAGGCGCTGCTGGCCGGGCCGCTCGAGGTCGCGGTCAGCGGGCCGGCCGGACCGGAGCGCGACGAGCTCGCGGCCGCCGCCCGCGCCTCGACCAGCCCGGGTGCCGTGGTGGTGGTCGGCGAGCCGGACGCGCCCGGCGTCCCGCTGCTGGCCGACCGGCCGCCGGTGGGCGGACGGCCGGCCGCCTACGTCTGCCGGGGCTTCGTCTGCTCCGCGCCGGTCACGGACGTGTCCGCTCTGGGCGGAGCGCTCGCCCCTTCCTGACGGCGACGCGACGGCTTACCGTGCAAGCGGGTAATCGCCTCACTGGGGAGGCCGTCGTGCACGGACACCACCACCGTTTCTCCGACACGCCCTTCGGTTTCGGGCCGCGCGGCGGCTTCCGCGCCGGCCCGCGCGGGCGTGGCCGTGGGCAGGACCAGCCGCCCCCGGTCGAGCGCGCCGAGGTCGCCGGCTGGTTCGCCGGGCGGCTGCCCGACGACTGGTTCACCGGCCCCGTCGAGCTGACCGTCGACCGCGACGAGATCACCGTCGTCGGCACGCTGGCCGAGCCGGAGGCGGGGGAGGGGAACGCCGCGGCGGCGCGGGCAGGCCGGATCGCCCGCTTCCGCGAGGAGACGCGCGAACGGCGCATGGCCGTGGCCGACGCCGCCCAGGCTCGCTACGGCCGCTCGGTGGCGTGGGGCGCGGTCTGCGGCGACGTCCGGGAGGTCTTCACCAACCTCTCGGTGCCGGTGATGACCCGGCTGCGCCAGCCCGAGCGGTTGGTGCTCGACACGCTCGTCGACGCCGGGGTGGCCCGCTCCCGCTCGGAGGCGCTGGCCTGGGCGGTCCGGTTGGTCGCGCAGCACACCGAGGAGTGGCTCGGCGAACTGCGTGCGGCGATGGCGTCGGTCGAGGAGGTCCGGGGCCGCGGGCCGATGTGAGAAGTGGGGCCTCCGGCCCCCACTCCTCGACCCGACACGACCAGGGACACTGGCGGCGTGCCAGCCAGCGCCGCCGTCCCCGCCGACACCGACGTCCTCGTGGTCGGGGCCGGGCCGGCCGGTGCGGCGGCCGCCGCCTGGGCTGCGCGGACCGGGCGCGACGTGGTGCTCGCCGACGCCGCGGTCTTCCCGCGCGACAAGACCTGCGGCGACGGGCTGACCCCACGGGCCGTCGCCGAGCTCGACGTCCTGGGCCTGGGCGACTGGGCCCGCGCGCGGGCCCGCAACCGCGGCCTGCGGGCGGCCGGCTTCGGTCAGCAGTGGGAGCTGCCCTGGCCCGGCGGCGCGTTCCCCGACCACGGCAGCGCGGTGCCGCGCACCGAGCTCGACGCCCGGATCCGCGAGGTGGCACTGACCGACGGCGCCGTCCCGCTGGAGGGGGCGCGCGCCGTCGACGTCGAGCGGGACGGCGACCGGGTGACCGGAGTGGTCTTCGAGCTCGCCGGTGAGGAGACAGTCAGCGTCGGCTGCCGGCGGCTGGTCGTCGCCGACGGCGTGCGCTCGCCGCTGGGCCGGGTGCTCGGCCGCGAGTGGCGCCGGGACACCGCCTACGGCGTGGCCGCCCGCGGCTACGTGCGCTCCGGGCGCGCCGACGACGAGTGGATCTCCTCGCACCTGGAGCTGCGCGGCACCGAGGGAGAGTTGCTGTCCGGCTACGGCTGGGTGTTCCCGCTCGGCGCGGCGTCCGGCCAGGTCAACATCGGCGTGGGCACGCTGGCCACCGCACGCCGGCCGGCCGGTGTGCAGCTCAAGGCGCTGCTGGAGGTCTACGTCGACGCCCGCCGCGAGGACTGGCGGCTCGACGGTCCGGTGGAGGCGCCGGCGTCGGCGCTGCTGCCGATGGGCGGTGCGGTCTCCGGCGTGGCCGGGCGCAACTGGGCCCTGGTCGGGGACGCCGCCGGGTGCGTCAACCCCCTCAACGGCGAGGGCATCGACTACGGCCTGGAGACCGGCCGCAGCGTGGTGGCGCTCTTCGATGAGGACGACTGGTCGCGCGCCTGGCCGGCCACCCTGCGCCGGCACTACGGCGAGGCGTTCTCCATCGCGCGCCGGCTGGCCGGGCTGCTCACCGTGCCGCGCCTCCTGCCCGCGGCCGGCCCCGTCGGCATGCGCTCGCGGGCCCTGATGACCGTCGCGCTGCGGGTGATGGGCAACCTGGTCACCGACGAGGACCGCGACGTCGTCGCCCGCGCCTGGCGCGCCGCCGGCCGGCTGTCGACCCGTGTCGAGGAGCGCCCCCCGTTCAGCTGACCACGAACGCGGCGCCAGCCGGGTCCGCCTGAGCGGGGGCCCCGGAGGGTCCCGCCGAAGGCGGACGGGACGTGAGCCGAGGAGGGAACCGCGGCGCCAGCCGCGGAGCGGAGGCCCGGAGGGTCTCCCGACGTCGGTCGGGGAGGGCTCAACGCAACCGGGGAACGGCACGTGGCCGCGGTGTCTGACCAGAGGTCAGACGAAAGGGCTCGAGTACATCGCGAAGTAGACGGCGATGTAGTGGCAGATCGCGGCCACGACGGTCATCGCGTGGAAGACCTCGTGGTAACCGAAGACGCCGGGCCACGGGTTCGGCCGCTTGACCGCGTAGGCCACCCCGCCGAGCGTGTAGAGCACCCCGCCGACGGCCAGCAGCACCAGCGAGGTCACCCCGGCGATCTGCAGGATGTCGGTGAGGATGAAGACGGCGACCCAGCCCAGCCCGATGTAGAGGGGCACGCCGACCCAGCGGGGGGCGGTCGGCCAGGTGAGCTTGAGCGAGACGCCGGCGAGCGCGCCGGCCCAGACACCGGCGAGGACCCAGTAGCCGGTCGGCTGGTCGACCGCCAGCAGCGAGAACGGCGTGTAGGTGCCGGCGATGAACAGGAAGATCATCGAGTGGTCGAGCCGCTTCATGAGCTTCCAGCCGCGGGGTGACCAGCGGCGCCGGTGGTAGAGCGCACTCACGCCGAACAGGCCGCAGATGGTCGCGCAGTAGACGGCGACCGAGAAGCCGGCGCGGGCGCCGAGCACCGACCCCAGCGGGATGAGCACGGCGCCGGCGACGATCGCGCCGAAGAAGGAGAACAGGTGCAGCCAGCCGCGCATCCGCGGCCGGGTGTCGGGGTGGTCCCAGTCGTTGTCGCGGAAGTCCTCGGGTGTCCAGGTCTGCTCGACCCGCTCGCCTTCCTCGAGGACGGCGTGCACCGCCTGCTGCGGAGGTGCCTCGATCTCGGCGCCGTCGGCCTCGACCCGCACCGGGCCGCGCTCGTCGGGAAGGGCACTCATGCGCCGAGGTTACGCAGGCGTAGGGAGCGCTGCGACGGAAGCCGGCTGTGACCTCCCTGGCAGCCCGGATGGCCCCCTGCAGGGCCCCGTCGCGGCCCCGTTCCGGGGCGGCCTCGTCCAGAGGCTCGCCGCGAGCCTGCGAGGAGGACGGGGTCCTTCTCCGAAGGGTGGGTAGGACGGGGTCCTTCTCGGTGGGGGCAGGGCGGCCCCGTCCAGAGGCTCGCCGCGAGCCCGCGAGCGGTGGGGGGCACGGAGTCCTTCTAGGGTTACCCACCGTGGGGGTGCGCCAGTGGGTCCGCGACGTCCTCACCGTCGTCTACGAGCGGCGGCTGGCGCGGGCGCTCGAGGGCGCCGCGATCCCGCGGCACGTCGGGGTGATCGTCGACGGCAACCGGCGGTGGGCGCGGGCGATCGGCCTCGAGGACCCGAATGCGGGTCACCGCCGCGGCGCCGACAAGATCGCCGGGTTCCTCGGCTGGTGCGACGAGGCCGGCGTCGAGGTGGTCACCCTCTTCCTGCTCTCCACCGACAACCTGTCCCGACCCGAGCCCGAGCTGGTCCCGCTGCTGCGGATCATCGAGGGCGTCGCCGAGGACCTCGCCGCCCCCGACCGGCGCTGGCAGCTGCGCCCGGTGGGTGCCCTGGAGCTGCTGCCGGCCGAGACCGTCGCCGTCCTCAAGCAGGCCGCGGAGACCACCCGGGACCGGCCGGGCGCGACGGTCAACCTCGCCGTCGGCTACGGCGGACGGCGGGAGATCGCCGACGCCGTCCGCTCGCTCCTGACCGAGCACGCCGCCCGGGGGACGACGCTCGACGAGCTCGTCGGCGTCCTCGAGGTCGAGCACATCGCCGAGCACCTGTACACCCGCGGCCAGCCCGACCCCGACCTGGTGATCCGCACCAGCGGGGAGCAGCGGCTGTCGGGGTTCCTGCTCTGGCAGACCGCCCACTCGGAGTTCCACTTCACCGACGTCTACTGGCCCGACTTCCGCCGGGTCGACTTCCTCCGTGCGCTGCGCGCCTACGCCGCCCGGCACCGGCGCTTCGGCGGCTGAGAAACTCATCGTCATGGCCCGATCACTCGACGTCCCCCTGGAGTACGTGCGTCTGGGGCTGCGGTTCGACCGGCTGGAGTCCGGCTTCGTCGACGCCTACACCGGCGACCGGCGCATCCGGGCCCAGGTGGAGGACGAGCCGGCGCCCACTCCCCAGGGGCTGCGCGACCAGGCCCGCGCGCTGCTCGGTGAGCTGCCGGCCGCCGGCCTGCCCGCCGACCGCACCGAGTTCCTCCGCGGTCAGCTCACCGGTCTGGAGTGCACCGCCCGGAAGATGAGCGGCGAGCCCGTCGCCTTCCTCGACGAGGTGCGCAGCTACTTCCAGGTCGACCTCACCCTCGGCGACCCCGCCGCCTACGCGGCCGCCCACGCCGAGCTCGACGCGCTGCTGCCCGGCAGCGGTCCGCTGGCCGAGCGCTACGCCGCGCATCGGCGCCGCGAGGAGTGCCCGCCGGAGCGGCTGGCCGAGGCGGTGCACGCGCTCTCCAGCGCGCTGCGCGACCGGGTGCGCAGCGCGTACGGGCTGCCCGAGGTGGAGACGGTCCGCTACGAGGTGGTCACCGACCAGCCGTGGTCGGGGTTCAACTACTACGAGGGCGACTACCGCTCCCGCGTGGCGATCAACGCCGACCTGCCGCACCGGCTGGGCCAGCTGCCGCAGCTGGTGGCGCACGAGGCCTACCCCGGGCATCACACCGAGCACTGCCGCAAGGAACTCGGGCTGGTGGAGCGGGACTCGCGGCTCGAGCACACGGTCTTCCTGGTCAACACCCCCGAGTGCCTCATGGCCGAGGGGCTGGCCGACCTCGGCGTGCAGGCCGCGATCGGCCCCGGCTGGGGGCCGTGGGCCGCCGAGGTGCTCGGCGACCTCGGGCTGCACTTCGACGGGCATCTCGCCGAGCACATCGCTGCGGCGGCTGCGCCGCTCAACCGGGTGCGCCAGGACGCCGCCGTCCTGTTGCACGACCGCGGTGACGGCGCGGACGAGGTCGCCGCCTACATCCAGCGCTGGTCGCTGGTCAGCGCCGACCGGGCGCGCCAGCAGCTGCGCTTCCTCACCCACCCGCTGTGGCGGACCTACATCACCACCTATGTCGAGGGCTTCGACCTGCTCTCGCGCTGGCTGGACGCCCGGCCGGCCGACCAGCCGGTCGTCGACCGCTTCGTCCGGCTGCTCGACGAGCCGCTCACCCCGGCCGCCGTCGCCGGCGAGCTGCGGACCGGCTGAGACGTGGCGCGACGCAGTCCGGAGGAGGCCCGTGACCTGGGCCTGTGGACGGCGGGGTGGCTCGCCGTGCTGCTCGTGGGCGGGCTGTGGTGGCTGGGCGACCTGACGCTGCAGTGGCCCGTCCTGCTCGTCCCGCTCGTGTGGGTGCTGGTCGCCGTCCGGCCCCGTCGCTGAGGCGGCTGGTGCGTCCGGTGCCCCGATGGGGGGACACGCCCCCTCCTCGGCGCGGTTCTGTCAGCTGCTGCGCCTACCGTCCGCGGTGGAGGGCGAGCTCACCTCGCCGTCCGCGGGAGGCCCGGTGGGTGCTGACGAACTCGTCGACCAGAGGGGCCGGCACCCGGCTCCTCGGCCGGGGCCCGGCCACCTTCGAGCCGGGGCGCGTGCTGCGCCCCACGGGAGTCGATCCGTGAACACTCGTCGCACGTTCGTCCTCGACACCTCCGTCCTGCTCTCCGACCCCGGTGCCCTGCTGCGGATGGGCGCCCACGACGTGGTCCTCCCGCTCGTCGTGATCGGGGAGCTCGAGGACAAGCGCAACCACCCGGAGCTGGGCTGGTTCGCCCGCCAGGCGCTGCGGCTGCTCGACGACCTGCGGGTGAAGCACGGCCGGCTGGACGCGCCGGTGCCGGTCGGGGAGGACGGCGGCACGCTGCACGTCGAGCTCAACCACAGCGATCCGTCGGTGCTGCCGGCCGGTTTCCGCAACGACAGCAACGACAGCCGGATCATGGTGGTCGCGCTCAACCTGCGCGCCGAGGGCCGCAACGTCTGCCTGGTCACCAAGGACGTGCCGCTGCGGGTCAAGGCCGCGGCGGTGGGCCTGGACACCGACGAGTACCGGGCGCTGGACGCCGTCGACGCCGGCTGGACCGGGATGGCCGAGCTCTCCCTCGACGACGCCGAGCTCTCGGCCCTCTACGACGACGGCGAGGTGTACGCGCCGGCCGCGGCCGAGCTGCCGGCGCACACCGGGCTGGTGCTGCTCTCACCTCGCGGCTCGGCGCTGGGGCGGGTGATGCCGGACAAGCACGTGCGCCTGGTGCGCGGCGACCGCGAGGCCTTCGGGCTGCACGGCCGGTCCGCCGAGCAGCGGATCGCGCTGGACCTGCTGCTGGACCCGGATATCGGCATCGTGTCGCTGGGTGGGCGGGCCGGGACGGGCAAGTCGGCGCTGGCGCTGTGCGCGGGCCTGGAGTCGGTGATGGAGCGGCGGGCGCACGCGAAGGTCGTCGTCTTCCGGCCGCTGTACGCCGTCGGAGGGCAGGAGCTCGGCTACCTGCCCGGCAGCGAGGGCGAGAAGATGTCGCCCTGGGCGCAGGCCGTGTACGACACCCTGGGCGCGCTGGTCTCGAAGGACGTGCTCGACGAGATCGCCTCGCGCGACCTCATCGAGGTGCTGCCGCTGACCCACATCCGCGGGCGGTCGCTGCACGACTCGTTCGTGATCGTCGACGAGGCGCAGTCCCTCGAGCGCGGGGTGCTGCTGACCGTGCTGTCGCGGCTGGGTTCGGGGTCGCGGGTGGTGCTCACCCACGACGTCGCCCAGCGGGACAACCTGCGGGTCGGCCGGCACGACGGCGTCGCCGCGGTGGTGGAGCAGCTCAAGGGGCACCCGCTGTTCGCACACGTGACGCTGACCCGCTCGGAGCGCTCGCCGATCGCCGCGCTGGTCACCGAGATGCTGGAGGACCTCCCGCGCTGACCAAGGACCCCCTGCAGGGTCCCGCCGCTCGTAGGCTCGCGGCGGAACGTTGCAGGGGGGCGCCGGCGCCCGTCCCGCTCTTGCGGTGTTCCTCCCGCTCCGGCGGTCCTGCACCGCCGCAAGAGCGAGGGGAACACCGCAAGACTGTGGTCATGGCCGGGCGAAGGCCCGTCTCAGCCGGTCGCCCACCACCCGTTGGCCGTCGAGGTCGCCCCACGTCCAGCGCGCGACCTTCCAGCCGCCGTCGCGGAGGGCGTCCTCGCGGATCTTCTCCTCGAAGACCGCGTCTCCCGGCGCCTGCCCTGGACGCAGCAGGCGACCGTACTTGACCCGCCCGTCGAATTCGGCCACGGTGCGGTGGTCGCGCCAGCCGAAATCGCAGCGTGCGATCTCGGTGCCGTCCGGGCGCCGCAGACGCACCTGGAGATCGGGTGCCGGCAGGCCGAGCCGCCTCATCAGCACCCGGCTGCGGCTCTCCCCGACGCTCTCGCTGCGGCCGTCCGCGAAAGAGACGACGTGAGCAGCGCGACGGGCACCCGGGATGGCGCCCATGCCGGACAGACACGCTCTCAGCTGTTCCCGGGTCCTCTTCTCAGTGGCCAGGGCGGCATCCGCGATGACGACGGCCTGTTCGAACGGGAGACTGCGCGCCACGTCCACCGTCGTGCGGGTGAGGTCGGTGACCGCGACTCCGGCCACCACGGTGACCTCCTCGTCGGACAACCGGGCCACGTGCAGGTGTACCCGCCGGGTGCCGCTGCCGTTCGCCGGTGGCTGCCGGATCACGTGTACGCGGTCGAGGCGAACGTTCCAGAGCGGGAGTCCGTGCAGGACGGCCGCGGAGACGTGACTCACCACGGCGGACACGCGCAGGCCGGCGACCGTCGCCGCCACGATCGCCGAGTGCCGAGCCGTGCCCGACAGAGTTGCGGCGTCCTGCAGGTAGGTCCCTCGCTGCAGTCGGGCGAGCTCGCCCCGGCGCACCATGCGCGAGAGCTCGTCATCCGACATGCCGTCCGCGAGGGCGTCGGAGCGGCGGAGCATAACTCGGGCCACGGCTGAGTGCGCATGGACCCGAGAGTGGTCGTGCGGCGCGGTGCCGATGACGGTCCCGTCAGATCTGTGGACAGCGGCGCAAACCCGGCGGGTCAGGTGGGCGGGGCGGGGTCGTCCTCGGCGGGGAGTCGGCGGGCGGGCGGGCGCGGGGTGGCGGCCCAGCGCAGCAGCGCCACCGCACCCCAGCCGGCCGCCAGGCACCACGGCAGCCGCGCGACGACGTCCTCCGTGCCGAGGTCGCCGCGCAGGCCCAGGGCCATGACCGGCAGGGCCAGGACGAACGACACTCCGAGCACGTCCCAGCGCAGCGGGCTCATGCCCCCGAGCTCTCCAGCCGCTCGCAGAGCAGCGAGGCCCAGCGGTGGGCGGTCGCCCGTGCGCCGTCCAGGAGGGCCACGGGCGTGGAGGTACGGGCGAGGACCGCGGCCGGGTCGGCGGTCAGGTCGGTGTCCTGGACCATGAGCGCGTCCACGCGGGGCAGCGCGTCCAGCCACGGGCCGACGTCCTCGGGCTTGCGGGTGGCCTCGACGACCGCCCACACGGCAGCCGGCGTGAAGACCGCGAGCATCTGCTCGAGCCACGCCCCGCCACCGGCGCGCAGCGGGACGTCGACCGCGACGATCGTCAGCGTGCTCGACCGGTCCGCCTCCTGCCTGCGCTCCAGGGCGGTGTCGATGCCGGTGATCCGGTTGCCCCGCGGAGCCAGGCTGGCCAGGTCGCCACGGGAGGCCCACTGCAACTGCTCGCCGTCCAGCCGCAGCGAGGCGGCCAGCGACCGCGCGGCACCGAGGGCCTCGACGCCGGGCCCGACGACGAGCAGCACCTCACCCGCGCCGGAGGGCAGCGCGGGGGCGGCCGGCAGGCCGGCGGCCAGCGCGCGGGTCAGCGCGGCGTAGGTGCCCAGCCGGGACACCTCGACGGCGAAGTCGTCGCCGAGCAGCCGCTCGGGCACGCCGAGCTCGAGCAGCTCGCAGACGAGGGCGTCCTCCGCCGCGCCGGGCAGCGGACCGCCGTTCCCGCCGGGCGTCGACCGACCGCGGACCGACGGGACGACCATCGGGGCGGAGCGGCGCCAGGCGGCGGCGCGCTTGTCCACGGGCAGCCGGGTCACGGTGGCCAGCCGGGCCTCGGCGGTGGGACCGGAGACGTGGGCGACCATCTGCCCCGGGCGGCCGGTCGCCGTCGGCACCGGCGGGCGCGACAGCAGCGGGGGGACGGCGAGTGCGGTGCCCGGTGCGGGCGGCGGTAGCAGCGACAGCGGCGGCAGGACGGTGGTGGCGTCGACCGGCAGCGGAGCGGGGTCGCTGGCGGTCGGGGCCAGGACCTCGGCCTCCCACTCGTCGGCCTCGGCGGTCGCGTCGACCCAGACGGGGATCTCGGCGGTGTGTGCCTCCGCGAAGGCGTCACCCCACTCCTCTTCGCCGGCCGCGCCGTGTTCGGCCTGCGAGGAACCGGCCAGCACGCCGCGCAGCAGCTGGGTCAGCGCCGCATCGGAGGTGTCGTGCGCCAGGGCCGCGCGCAGCACCTCGGCGATCGCCTCCTCACGGGAGGTGATCGGTCCGGTGCTGAACTCGGGCTCGTGCACCCAGTCGGGCACGGGCACCGGCTCGGGCACAGGCGGCGGGACGACGGCGGCGGCCGGCCGGGCGGCCGGCCCCGTCCGGGCGGCCGGCCG
>NZ_SPQN01000048.1 GCF_004571065.1 Geodermatophilus sp. DF01-2 | reverse complement strand
GATCTCCGGTAGCCCGTCGAGGACGGCGAGCGCGGCCAGCGCGGTGCCGGTGCGGCCGACCCCGCCGCGGCAGGCCACCTCGACCCGTCCCCCGGCCCGCGCCCGCTCGAGGGCCTCGGTGAGGGCGGCCAGGGCGTCGTCGCGGTCGAGCGGCACCCAGAAGTCCGGCCAGCGCACCCGGCGGGCCGGCCACGGCGGCAGCGGCCCCTTCCCGAGGACGACGGCGTGGTCGGCCGGCGACGCCGGAGCGCCCAGCTCGCGCCCCCGGACCCGAACCCCACCGGGCAGCTCGACCAGCCCGGCATCGTCGTCCCAGGTCATGTCCACCGGCTCGGGCACGCGCGCAGCGTAGGGACGCCCGACCCGCCGGTCGACCGGGTTCGGTCGGATCCTGCCCTTGCGGCCGAGGTCACCGACCGCCAGCATCGGCGCACGCCGCCGAGAGGAGGGCCCCGTGCCCCGCTTCCTGGTCATCGCCCGGTACGAGGCCCAGGGGGCGCGGGCGGTGATGGCCGGCGGCGGGTCGGCCCGCCGCAGCGTCTTCGAGCACGCCGTCCTGGACCTCGAGGGACGGCTGGAGAGCTTCGACTTCGCGCTGGGCGACGCCGACGTCTACGCCGTCGTCGACCTGCCCGACGCCGCGGCCGCCGCGGCCCTGTCGCTGTCGATCAGCGCGGGAGGCGTGGCCGCCGTCCGTACCGTCGTCCTGGTCACGCCCGAGGAGGTGGACCGGGCCGCCCGGCTGCACCCCGACTACGGCCCGGGCCCCGCCTGAGGGTCACCCCTCGGCCACGAACAGGCAGAACGGGTGGCCGGCGGGGTCCAGGCAGACCCGGACGTCGTCCTGCGGCTGGAACTCCGCCACCGTCGCGCCGGCCTGGACGGCGAGCGTGACCGCAGCGTCGAGGTCGTCGACCTCGATGTCGAGGTGCAGCTGCATCCGCGGGTCGCCCGGGCCGGCCGGCCACACCGGCGGGACGTGGTCCTCCTCCAGCTGGAAGGACAGGCCCGCGCCGCCGTCCTCCGGGCGCAGCGTCGCCCACTGCGGGGTGTCGGTCCCGAGGGGCCAGCCGAGCAGCCGCTGGTAGAAGCGCGCCAGGCCGGGCGGGTCGGGGGTGTCGAGCACGGTGGCGGTGAGCCTCACGGCGCCACCCCGAACAGCCGGGCGCCGTTGGACCACAGGACCGCGCGCAGCCACTCCTCCCCCAGGTCCAGCCGGTGCAGGGCCGCCAGCTGGTGGGCGTAGGGATACGGAATGGACGGGAAGTCGCTGCCGAGCAGCACCTTGTCCCGCAGCGCGGCCAGCCGAGGCCGGTCGGCGGGGTCGAAGGGCATCAGCCGCTCGGTGAAGTCGGTGGCGAACATCGTGGTGTCCAGGTGGACGCGCTCGTACCGCTCGGCGAGGTCGAGGAACGCCCGGTACTCGGGCATGCCGAGGTGGGCGATGACCAGCTGCAGCCGCGGATACCGCTCGAGCAGGCCGGTCATCGGCTCGGGACCGGTGTGCTCGCCGGCCAGCGGCCCCGACCCGCAGTGGATGACCACGGGGGTGCCGGTCTTCTCCAGCCGCGCCCACACCGGGTCCAGCAGCGGGTGCCGGGGGTCGAAGGCGCCGACCTGGACGTGCACCTTGAACACCCGCGCTCCGGCGGCCAGGGCCGTCTCCACGTAGGACGCCGCCTCGGGCTCGGGGTGGAAGGTCGCCGAGTGCAGCACCTGCGGGCGGCCGGCGGCGAACTCGGCCGACCAGTCGTTGAGCCAGGCGGCCATGCCCGACTTGTGCGGGTAGGGCAGCGTCGGGAAGGCCCGGACGCCGAGCCGGCCGAGGTGCTCGAGCCGGTCGGTGTCGGACAGCGGGTACTGGATCGGCCAGGCGGCGCCGTAGTGCGTCTCGGCCCCCGCGAAGTACGCCCACACCTTGGCCTGCACCCGTTCGGGCAGGAAGTGCACGTGCACGTCGACCAGCCCGGGCAGGCCCAGCTCGCGCCAGTACCGGGGGACGTCGGCGTCGTCGACCGGAGGGGTGGTCACCGGAGCGTGATCACCACCTTGCCGCGCACGTGCCCGCCCGCGACCAGCTCCTGCGCCTCGCGCACCTGCTCCAGGGGGAACGCCTTGGCGACCGCCACCCGCAGCTGTCCGGCGTCGGCCATCCGACCGAGCTCCTCGAGGTCGTGGGAGTCGGGGCGGACGAAGACGTAGCGACCGCCCATCTCGTTGACCACCGGGTCGACGACCGAGGCGATGCGGGCGCGGTCACGGACCTGCTTCGGGGCGTCGGCCAGGGTGTCACCCCCGACCAGGTCGAGGACCGCGTCGACCGGCTCGGACAGCTGCTCGCTGATCGGCCCGGCCGAGTGGTCGAACACCTCGGCGACGCCCGCGTCGCGGAGGAAGCCGTGGTTGCGCGGGCTGGCCGTGCCGATGACGTGTGCGCCGAGCGCGACGGCGATCTGGACGGCGGAGAAGCCGACCCCGCCGGCGGCGCGGTGCACCAGCACGCGATCGCCCTCACCGACGTCGAGCGCCTCGGTCAGCGACTGGTAGGCCGTGAGACCCGCCAGCGGCACCCCGGCCGCCTCGGTGAAGGACAGTGACGAGGGCTTGGGCGCCAGGCACCGCTGCGGCGCCGGCACCAGCTCGGCCGTCGTCCCCCACTGGACGTCGTCCCGGCGGACGTAGCCGTACACCTCGTCGCCGGGAGCGAACGCGGTGACGGCGGGGCCGGCGGCCTCGACGACCCCGGCGACGTCCCAGCCGGGGACGATCGGGAAGTGGTGCGGGTAGGCGCCGGCCAGCCCGCCCTGCCGGATGAGCAGGTCGACCGGGTTCACCCCGGCCGCGTGCACCCGCACCAGCACGGTGTCGGGGCCGACCGGCGGGTCGGGCAGGTCGTCGCGCACGGTCAGGACCTCGGGGCCGCCGAACGCGTCGTAGGCCACGCCCCGCACTACCGCCGTCCCTTCACGTACCGGCCGAAGGCCCGCTGGATCTCCCGGCGCGAGTCCCGCTCGGCCATGTCCTGGCGCTTGTCGTAGGACCTCTTGCCCTTCGCCAGCGCCAGGGTGGCCTTGACCTTGCCGTCCTTGAAGTACAGGTCGAGCGGCACGAGGGTCAGGCCGCCCTCCTTGGTCTTGCCGATCAGCTTGTCGATCTCGGCGCGGTGCATGAGCACCTTGCGCTTGCGGCGCGGGGCGTGGTTGGTCCAGGTGCCCTGGGTGTACTCGGGGATGTGGACGTGCTGCAGCCAGACCTCGCCGTCGTCCACCGTGGCGAACCCGTCGACGAGGGAGGCACGGCCGGCACGCAGGCTCTTCACCTCGGTGCCGGTGAGCACCAGGCCCACCTCGTAGGTGTCGAGGATCGAGTAGTCGTGCCGCGCCTTCTTGTTCTGGGCGATGAGCTTCCGCCCGGTCTCACGCGGCATGGCTCCAGGTTACCGGCGCCCCATCCCGCGAGATCTGCACATTCGGGCCGTTCGGGCGGCTGAGAGCCCCGAGTGTGCAGATCTCGCTCACCGGAGGGCCGCCCGGATCGCCGCGATCACCTCGCCGGGCCTGCCCAGGACGTCGGCCGAGCTGAACCGGAGGACGGTCCAGCCGGCCGCCACCAGGTCGTTCTGGCGGCGCAGGTCCTTGACGAAGACCTCCCGTGCCCGGTGCCCGTCTCCGTCGAACTCGACCAGGACCTTCCTGTCCGGCCACGCAAGGTCGGCCCGCCCGAGGAACACCCCACCGTCGGAACGGACGACGAACTGCAGCTCGGGCGCGGTCAGGCCGGCCGCGTGGATCAACCAGCGCAGCACCGACTCCATGGGGGACTCCGACCGCGGATCGGCGACCGGGAGGACGTCACGCGCTCGAGCGGCACCGCGACCGGAGGGTCGGCGCGCCAGTTGCCGAGCGAGGTCGGCAGCGCTGCAGTGGACCCTCAGGAGCTGGTCGGTGATCGCCAGCAGAGGCGCTCGGTCGAGCGTGGCGGCGAGATCCCGCCATGTGCGCGCCGGTGTCGTGATCGGGAGGCGGTGCCGGCTCGTGACCTCGTCGGGAGTCAGCGGGCTCCGGTGGATGCACCGGTCCCTCCGCGCCCGAACAGCCGACCCCGTCGCCACGGTCAGGTGCACCCGGTCGTCGTCCGGCTGCAGCGGGATGGCCAGACCCCACACCGCCGCAGCGGTCCGGTGGCTGATGACGGCTCCGTCGGGCGCCGTCATCAGCACCGCGTCCATGCGGGCACCGAGGTCGGCGGCAGTGGCCCTCGGGAGGTACGTGTCCCGGGACAGCCGGACGACGTCCCGCTGCCTCAGCTGCTCGTCGCTGATACCGGCCTCGAGGGCCATCCTGCGCGTGGCGGGACCGGTCAGACGGCTGGCCGCTGGTCGTCTCGGCATGCGGACAGCCTGGCCGGAAGGGCGCCGAACCCGCCGACGCTGTCCACAGGCCCGCGCGAGATCTGCACACTCGGGCCGTTCGGGTGACTGAGAACCCCGAGTGTGCAGATCTCGCGAAGTGTCAGATGCGGACGTAGAGGCGCAGCGTCACGTAGGCGGCGATCGCGGCCAGGCCCACGCCGGCAGCGGCGATGATCGGGCTGATCGTGGCGATCGCCCCCCAGTCGACCGGCGGGATGATCCCGGCCCGGATCGGCCCGGCGAGGGTCTTGTCGACGAAGAGCACCTTGGTGACGACCAGTCCGCCGACCGCGAGCAGCGCACCGATCAGCCCGGCCAGCGCGGCCTCGAGGATGAACGGCAGCTGGGTGTACCAGCGCGAGGCGCCGACCAGCCGCATGATGTTGGTCTCGTTGCGCCGGTTGAAGGCGGCGAGCTGGATGGTGTTGGAGATCAGCAGCAACGCCGCGAGCGCCTGGATGACGGCCACGGCGATCGTTGCGTTGCGGGCGCCGTTGAGCAGGCTGAACAGCCGGTCGAGGAAGTCACCCTCGTCCCGGACCTGGTCGACGCCGTTCTCGCCGTTCGGGAACTGCGCGGCGATGACCTCGTAGCGCTCGGGGTTGACCAGCTCGACGCGGAAGCTCTCCGGCAGCGCGTCCGGAGGGGTGTTCTGGACGAGCTCCGGCTGTTGGCTGAACTGCTGCTGGAAGCGGGCGTAGGCCTCTTCCTTGGACTCGTAGAGGTAGTTGGCCACCTCGGGCGAGTTCGCCAGCTGCTGCTCGATCGCCGCCCGCTGCTCGTCGGTGACGTCGTCGGCCAGGAAGATGGAGACCTGCACCTTGTCGTAGTAGATCTCCTTCATGTCGGAGATCATCCCGGCGATCAGCAGGCCGGTGCCCATGAGGCCGAGCGAGATGGCCGTGGTCAGGACCATCGCGACCGTCATGGTCAGGTTGCGACGCAGCCCGGTGGCCACCTCGGAGAGCACGAAGTTGACGCGCATGGATTTCCTGTCGTAGTTCAGGCAGGCGGAGGAGGGGGACGCCGTGTCAGCGGCCGACCCCGTAGACGCCGCGCGACTGGTCGCGGGTGAGCACTCCCCCGTTGAGCTCGATGACGCGGCGGCGCATCGAGTCGACGATGTGGTAGTCGTGCGTCGCCATGACGACGGTCGTGCCGGTGCGGTTGATCCGCTCCAGCAGCAGCATGATGCCCTCGCTGGTCTCCGGGTCGAGGTTCCCGGTGGGCTCGTCGGCGAGGAGCACCAGCGGCCGGTTGACGAACGCGCGGGCGATGGCGACGCGCTGCTGCTCGCCACCGGAGAGCTCGCCGGGCAGCCGGTTGGCCTTGCCCTCGAGCCCGACCATCTCCAGCACCTCGGGGACGACGCGCTTGATGGTGCGCTGGGGCTTGTTGATGACCTCCAGCGCGAAGGCCACGTTCTGGGCCACGGTGCGGTTGCGCAGCAGCCGGAAGTCCTGGAAGACGCAGCCGATGGTGCGGCGCAGCTTCGGCACCTGCCACTTGCTCATCGTGTTCAGCGCCTTGCCGTTGACCATGACCGTGCCCTTGGTCGGGTCGTCCTCCTTCAGCAGCAGCCGCAGGAAGGTCGACTTGCCCGAGCCCGAGGAGCCGATGAGGAAGACGAACTCCCCCTTGCCGATCTCCGTGGACACGTCATCGAGGGCCGGCCGCGAACTGGCCGGGTAGAGCTTGGTGACGTGTTGCAGTTCGATCACGAGGGGCCACGGTACCTCTCGAACGTTGGAGGATGGAGTGTCGTGCGCAGGCCTGTCGCCGAGGCGGCCTCACCGCGCATCACGACCCCACCGGGCGGTCCCGGACGCCCGTCACCCAGCGTGGCCCATTCCCGGACCCACCGTGCGACGCCTGTGGTGGACGGGACGCCTGATCCCGATGTCCCGGGCCAGCCGGCGATGACGCCGGCCGGCCTGCGCGCCGCGGTCAGCCGGCGGTGACCGACTCCTGCTGACGGCGCCAGCGGATGCCTGCCTCGATGAACGGGTCGATCTCGCCGTCCAGGACGGCGGCGGTGTTGCCGGTCTCCTGCTCGGTCCGCAGGTCCTTGACCATCTGGTACGGGTGCAGCACGTAGGAGCGCATCTGGTTGCCCCAGCTGCTGCCCTCCCCGCGCAGGGCGTCCATCTCCGCCCGCTGCTCCTCCTGCCGCTTGGCCAGCAGCCGCGCCTGGAGCACCCGCATCGCGGCGGCGCGGTTCTGGATCTGCGACTTCTCGTTCTGGCAGGAGACGACGATGCCGGTGGGCAGGTGGGTGATCCGGACGGCGGAGTCGGTGGTGTTGACGCTCTGCCCGCCGGGGCCGCTGGATCGGAAGACGTCGATGCGGACCTCGTTCTCCGGGATGTCGACATGGTCGGTCTGCTCGACGACCGGCAGCACCTCGACGCCGGCGAACGACGTCTGCCGGCGGCCCTGGTTGTCGAACGGCGAGATGCGAACCAGCCGGTGGGTGCCCTGCTCGACCGAGAGCGTGCCGTAGGCGTAGGGCTGCTTGACCGCGAAGGTCGCCGACTTGATGCCGGCCTCCTCCGCGTAGCTGACGTCGTACAGCTCGATCGGGTACTTGTGCCGCTCGGCCCAGCGCAGGTACATGCGCATGAGCATCTCGGCGAAGTCGGCGGCGTCGACCCCGCCGGCCTCCGAGCGGATGGTGACCAGGGCCTCGCGGGAGTCGTAGTCCCCCGACAGCAGGGTGCGGACCTCGAGCTCGTCGATCGCCGTGCGCAGGCTCTCCAGCTCGCGCTCCGCCTCGACGGCGGTCGCCTCGTCGCCCTCCTCGACGGCCATCTCGTGCAGCAGCCCGACGTCGTCCAGGCGGCTGCGCAGCTCCTCGACGCGACGCAGGTCGCCCTGCAGGTAGGAGAGCCTCGAGGTCAGCGCCTGGGCGGCCTCGACGTCGTTCCAGAGGTCGGGCGCGGCGGCCTGCTGCTCGAGCTCGGCCACCTCGCGGCGCAGGCGGTCGACGTCGAGGACCGCCTCGATCGACGTCAGGGTCGTGTCGAGCTCGTCCAGGACGACGGAGAAGTCAGCGGCCACGTCTTCCCAGGGTAGTGCGCCTCCGGCCGGGGTAGGCAGCGGTGGCATGAGCGAGCCTCGTCGACGGCGACCCCGCGAGGACTACGAGCGCGGCCTCCCCGACCACCACGACCCGACCGCCGGCATCGGCGGCGCGCCTCCGGCCCGGTCGGCCCTGACACTGCGGCTGGTCCTGGCCGGCTTCGGCCTCGTCTTCTGCCTGGGCGCCGGCCTGCTGTGGCTGGCCGGTGACCTGCCGGTCTGGCCGGCGGTCGTGCTGCTCGTGCTCGCCGCGGTGGCCGCCGTCGACGTGGTCGTGGTGGCCCGGCGCAAGGCGCGTGGCGAACCCGGCTGAGCTCAGCGAGGCCGTCGGCGGCCCCCTCCCCGGCCCGGCTCCCTGCAGGGTCCCACCGCAAGCCTGCGAGTGGTGGGGGGCAGGGGGTCCTTCTCCGAGGGGTGGGGAGGACGGGGTCCTTCTTCAGCGGGCGGCGACGGCCAGGGCGTGCTCGCCGCGGCCGACCAGCCAGCCGGCGACGCGGTCGGCCGGCATCGGCCGGGCGATGTGGAACCCCTGCGCGAAGCTGCAGCCGAGCTCGACGGCGAGGTCGAGCTGCTCGGGGGTCTCGACGCCCTCGACGAGGCTGCGCACGCCGCAGGCACGGCCGAGGGCGACGACGGCGGCGATGGCCGCGGCGGCCTCGCTGCGCCGGTTCTCGGGGACGGCCACCAGGCTTCGGTCGATCTTGAGGATGCCGGCGGGCATCGCCACCAGCTGCCCCAGCGACGAGAAGCCGCTGCCGAAGTCGTCGATGGACACCTCGACACCGGAGCGGCGCAGCTCGGCGAACTGCGCGGCGGCGCGCTCGGCGTCCTCGGCGACCGAGGTCTCGGTGAGCTCGACGACGAGCTGCTCCGGTGGCAGCCCGGCCTCGGCCAGGGCCCCGTGGACGTCGGCGACCAGTGTGCCGGTGGCGACGTGGCTGGCGCTGATGTTGACCGAGGTCACCAAGTGCAGGCCGCCCGCCGCCCACGCTGCGGTCTGCCGGGCGGCGGCACGCAGCACCCAGCGGGCGATGGGCGTCATCAGGTCGTGCTGGGCCGCCGTCGGCAGGAACTCGGCCGGCGCGAGCAGCCCGCGTTCGGGATGCTGCCAGCGGACCAGTGCCTCCATCCCGGTGCACCGCCGCGAGGGCAGCTGGACGATCGGCTGGTAGTGCAGCGTCAGCTGGTCGCCGAGGATGGCCTCCCGCAACTCGGCGGCGACGGTGGCCTTGCGCTGCGCGGCGGCGCGCAGGTCGGCGGTGAACAGCCGGACCCGGTTGCGGCCGGCCGCCTTCGCCGCGTACATCGCCAGGTCGGCGTCGCGCACCAGGTCGGTGGAGCGCATCGGAGAGGGCCGGGACTCTGGAGCCGTCGCGACGCCGATGCTGACACCCAGGCGCACCAGCCGGCCGCCGAGGTCGAAGGGGCGGTCGATGCTGGCCCGGCAGCGGTCGGCGAGGGCCTCGGCGCCCACGGTGTCGCAGTCGCGGCACAGGACGACGAACTCGTCCCCACCCAGCCGGCCGACGGTGTCGCCGGCGCGGGTGGAGCCGGTCAGCCGACCGGCCACCTGGCGCAGCAGGTCGTCGCCGGCGTCGTGGCCGAGGGAGTCGTTGACGTCCTTGAAGCCGTCGATGTCGAGGAAGAGCACCGAGACCGGGCCCCGGTCGGGCCGCTGCAGCTCCGCGTCGATGAGCTCGTGCAGGTGGGCGCGGTTGGGCAGCTCGGTGAGGGTGTCGTGGCGGGCCCGCCAGTCCGACGCGCGCTCGGCGGCGACCCGCGAGGTGACGTCGGTGTGGGTGACGACGACCTGGCCGGCCTGGTCGACCCGGGAGGCCTGCAGGTGGATCCACCGGGTGCCGCCGGGGAGGTCGAGGGCGTAGTCGGCCTGCACGGAGAACCGCTCGCCGCGGGAGAGGGCACGCAGCTGGTCGATGAGGGCGGCGGTGCTCTCCGTCCTGTTGAGCCGGCGGGCCATCGCGAAGTAGTCGCCGTCGACCCCGATGCGCACCCGGTCGTCGCCGAGGACGTCGGCGGCCTTGTCCCATGCGGTGTTGGACAGCAGCACCGTGCCCGCGGCGTCGATGAGCAGGGTCGGCGACGGCAGCGCGTCGAGCACGGCTTCCACGACGACGGCGGACTGGGTGGGACCCTCCACCCGGCGGCGGACGTCGAGCGGCAGGTCGGGCTCTCCCGGTCGTCGTCCCACGCGCACTCCTGCCAGGTCCCAGCGGTCCTCGTCGGCCTCGACGGATACGGTGCCCGTCTCCACGGCGCTCATGCCCCCGCAACTCCTCTCGGGTGACCGTGATTCAGCTCTCCGGCTCCCTCGTCTCCTGGACCACCCACCGCAGGTAGTCGGGGTTGCCGCCGACGAGCGGGATGGCGACCACGCACGGGACGTCGTAGGGGTGGAGCTCGGCGGTGCGCGCGACGACCTCCGGCACGAGCGACCGGCGGGTGTGCAGCGCGACGCGCGCCTCGGGCTCGTCGTGCACGGCACCCTCCCAGCGGTAGACCGACCGGATCGCGGCGAGCTGGTGGCCGCAGGCGGCCAGCCTCTCCTCCACCAGTATCCGTATGTACCCGCTCAGCCACTCGGCGTCACCTCCGGTGACGACGATCTCGCAGCACTCCTCCACCACGCGGCCATCCAACAGGGGTGGGATGACAGTTCCGTGGGGTAGGGCTGGGTCCATGAGCGACGAGATGACCGTCCGGATCGACAGCGAGGACTACCTGCTCCGCCCCGCGGGCGGCAGCCTGAAGGTGGGGCACCGGGTCGGGAACGACACGGCCTGGCTCGACGACGTCGACCTCGCCACGCTGCCCGAGGGCGCCCGCGACGCCCTGGAGCGCGGGGACACCTCCGACGAGGCGCTCGTCCTCGCGGTTCGCGGTGTCGTGGCCGCCGAGGTGCAGCGCGGCGGCTGAGCCGAGCGGAGGGGTTGCGCCTACGGTTCGAGGGACGTGACCGAGCTCGCGACTTCAGGCATGGGCGCAGCACCCTCGGGCACGTGGGCGACGAGCGCCAGCGAGGAGGACACGTGACCCCTCCCGACCGACTGCCGGCCGACCTCGTCCTCGAGGGCGGTGGCGTCAAGGGGATCGCCCTCGTCGGCGCCGCTCTCGAGCTGCTGGGCCGGTACCGGTTCGAGCGGGTCGCCGGCTCGTCGGCGGGCGCCGTCCTCGCCGCGTTCCTCGCGACGGGGCTGGACGCCGAGGGTGTGCTGGAGCGGGCGTCCCGGCTGGAGTACGACCGCGTCCCCGACGCCTGGGCGCCGGTGCCCGTCGTCGCGCCGGCGATCGGGCTGCTGACGCGCTCCGGGCTGCACCCGGGGCGCTACATCACCGAGTGGGTGCGCCGCGAGCTGGCCGACCTCGGCGTGCACACCTTCGGCGATCTCCGCCGCGACGACCCCGGCGACGACCCGGCCCTGGCGCCGTGGCAGCGCTACCGCCTGGTGGTGACGGCGACCGACGTCACCCGCGGCCGGCTGCTGCGGCTGCCCTGGGACTACCGCGAGTACGGCCTGGATCCCGATGCCCAGCCCGTCGCCGACGCCGTTCGGGCGTCGCTGGCGATCCCGTACTTCTTCGCTCCCCGGACATTGCGGAACCGTCGCACCGGGGGCCGGTCGACCCTGGTGGACGGCGGGGTGCTGTCGAACTTCCCGGTGGAGACCTTCGACCGCACCGACGGCGCCGTACCACGCTGGCCGACGTTCGGGGTCGGTGTCGGGGCCACGCTCTCCGACGAGGACGTGTCGGTCTTCCCGCACCGCTGGCTGCTGCCGCCGCCACTGCGGCTGCTCGACTCGCTAGTGGCCACCACGGTCACCGCGCGGGACCGCGGCTACCTCGCCCAGCCGTGCGTGCGCCGCCGGGCCTTCCCCATCGACACGACCGGCACCGGCCTCACCGAGTTCGACATCGGGGTTGCAGAGCGAGCCCGGCTGATCGCCTCGGGATCCGCGGCGGCCCGGGAGTTCCTCGCCGGGTGGAACTGGGAGGAGTACCTGCGGGAGTGCCGCGGGACGGGATCCGGTCGAGGGTCGGGCGGGTGACGGTCACCGCGACCAACGGGACGCCGGGCGTGCGCTGAACGGCCTCGGCATCACCGGTCCCGGTCACGCGTCCGATTCACCGCAGAACCGCTCCTGCTCGGGGCGCACGACGAGCTGAGGGAACGCGCCCGGGAACGCGCGCGCGGCACCGGACGCGTTGCCGCCGAAGTCGACGGCGGGATCCCGCGCGAGTCCGCTGACGTTGGCGCCGAAGTCCCGGCAGCCACCGGGCGTCGGGGCCGCGGACGCGACCGACGTGGGAACGAGGACGAGCAGCCCGACTGCTGCTGAGGTGATCACTGCCTGCCGTGCTCGCATGGCGCACTCCTCGTGGCCGGCACCGGGATGGGTGCGGCCATGGTGGCCTCCCGGGGAGCCGCCGTCGACGCCCAGTACCGACGCCTCCCGCTCCTAGCGCGGGGGCACCACGTTCCGTCACCGCGTGGCGACGGGACCGCGCTCGGCCCCGTGGCGCGGGAGTTGCCGTGGCGCTGTGGCCGGCCGCGGCTGGTCAGCCGTCGACGTAGCGGTCGCGTTCGACGACGAACTGGCCGGTGGCGGTGTTGGCGTCGACGAACTCCGGCAGCAGCGGGATCCGCACCGTGACGGTCACGCAGACCGAGAACTCCTCCCCCGGCGTCAGCGTCGGCGCGTAGCTCCCTGCGGCATCGCAGCCGGCACCCGCCGGCGCGTAGGCAATCCGGACGTCGGTGGCGTCGACCGCCTGGTCCTGAACCGCCAGCCGGGCGGCCACCTCCGCGCGGGCCGCGCCGGTCACCGGGTCCGGCGCGGTGCCCATCGCCCGCCCCCCTTCCCGGGCCGCCGCGGTCGAGGCGAACACCCCGCGCTGCACCGCCGAGAACCCGGCCACGATGTAGACCAGCGGCACGAAGACGACGATCGCGATGAAGACGAACTCGACGAGTGCCGAGCCGCGTTCGCCGTCCAGCATGCCCAGCCGGGCCCGCAGCCGCCTCACGCTGCCTCCTCGACCGACCGGCCGGTGACCTCGACCGGCAGCACCGAGCCCAGCCCGGCCAGCAGCGTCGGCACCGCGCCCGAGCAGCGGACCACCACCAGGGTCAGCCCGCTGGCGTCGGCCTCCTCTCCCGAGCTGCACACCAGCCCGTCGGCGGTCTGCTGCGAGGTCGCCCGCGCCACGACGGCCACCGCGCGGTCGGCACCGGCGGACGGCGGCACGTCGGCGTTGGCCGCGTACCGGGCGCCTTCCTGCGCGCTCGCCGTCACCACGTTGCGCACGTGCACGTAGACGGCGACCTGCAGGACCGCCAGCAGCAGCACCACGACCAGCACCGACACGAAGACGAACTCGACGACCGCGCCACCCCGCTCGCCGCCGAGCTGCGAGCCTGCGAGGCGTGGGCGGCCGCGTCCCGGGTCCCGCCCCGAGCGTGCGAGGGGTGGGGAGGACGTGGTCCTTTGACCTTCTTCAGCCACCGGTCGTGACGGACGCCAGGGCGTTGGTGACCGCGGCGAGGATCGCCTCGCGAAAGGGGATGAGGATGGCCAGCACCAGGGCCGCCGTCATCACCGTGATCATGACCCAACCGGGCACGTCGCCCCGCTCGGGGTCGTCTCCTCGGAGCCGGTCGGCCAGTGCGGCCAGCGCCGCGAGGACCCCCGTGAGAAACGGCATGCTGCGTCCTTCCTGTCGTGTCCGCGGGCTCATCGCGCCAGCGTGACGATGCTGATCAAGCCGGGGTAGAGCGCGAAGAGGACGGTCACCGGGAGCACCAGGAAGACGACCGGGACCATCATCGCGATCTCCTTGCGGCCGCCGGCCTCGAGCAGGCGGCGCTTGCCGGCCTCCCGGACGTCGGCGGCCTGGGCGCGGAGCACCTCGGCCAGCGGAGTGCCGCGCTCCAGGGCGACGAGCAGGCCGTCGACGAAGCGGGCCAGAGGGTCCAGCGACGTCCGGTCGGCGAGCTCCTGGAGCGCCTCGGTCATCGGCACACCCGCCCTGGCGCGGCCGAGCGCGGCGCCCAGCTCGCGGGCCAGCTCGCCACCGGAGAGCCGGGTCACCCGGGCGATGGCCGCGGTCGGGCCCTCCCCCGCGGTGACCGCCAGCGCCAGCAGCTCGGCCACCACCGGGAACTCCGCCAGCAGCAGCTCCTCGCGGCGGCGCACCTGCTGGGCCAGCCACCAGTCACGGCCGAGGACGCCGCCGACCAGGCCGGCCACGCACAGCAGCGCCACCGAGAGCACGTTGACGTCCCCGGCCAGCAGCGACCCGACCGCCGCGAGCAGGGCCGCGCCGAGCAGCCCCAGACCGCCCCACACCACCTGCTCGACGCGGAAGTCCTCGACCCCGAGGTCGCTGCCGAGTGCGTCGAGCCGGCGGCGCACCGCCGTCCGGCCGCCGAGGACGCGGTCGACCAGGCGGGCGCCGTCGGCGACCACCGGGCCGAACAGCCGCCGGGCGGCGGTGAGCAGACCGGCCTCGGTCGCCGTCCCCAGCAGCCGGGACGGCGGTGGGGTGTCGTGCACGTACGGCGCCAGCCGGTCGACCAGGCGCACCGAGCGGAACGGCGGCGCGAAGGTGACCACGAGGAGCGCGCCGGCCGCCGCGGCCAGGCCGAGCAGCATCCCCGCCAGGGTGCCGCTCACTGGAGCACCCGCACGTCCTGCGGCAGCCGGCCGATCCGCAACATGAGCCGGTAGGACGCGAGGCAGACCGCCGCGCCGCCGAGCAGGATCGCCGTGCCGATGGGCGAGTCGTAGGCCTCCAGCGTCGTCGACTGGGTGGCCAGCAGGAGCAGCACCACCCACGGCGCGGCAACGGCCAGCCGCGCGGCCTGGACCACCCAGCCCTGCCGGGTCTCCAGCTCCGCCCGGGCGCGAGCGTCCTCGCGGAGGAAGGAGGCGAGGGTCCGCAGCACCCGGCCCAGGTCGCTGCCGCCGACCTCGCGGGCCACCCGCAGCGTCTCCACTATCCGGTCGCCGACCGGATCGGTCAGGTCGTCCTTGAGCCGGTCCAGGCAGTCGCCGAAGCGGCCGCTGGAGCGGTACTCCGCAGCGAAGCGGGCGAACGGCGGCCTCAGCACCTCCGGGCCGCGGGTCGACAGCGCCGAGAGCGCCTCGGGCAGCGAGAGCCCGGCCCGGACGGCGGAGGCGAGGTTGTCGACGACCTCCGGCCACACCTCGCGCAGGTCCGCCCGCCGCTTGACCGCCAGCCGGCGCACCTGCACGACCGGCAGCGCGGCGGCGAAGGCCCCGAAGAGGAGGCTGACGGTGACCGTGCCGGTGGTGAGCAGGACGACGACCGTGGCGAGCAGCCCCAGGCCCACCTGCAGCGCGGTCAGCTGGGCGGCGTTGATGCCGGGAAGGCCGGCCGCGGCCAGTTGCTGCTGCCGCCGCGACGGGCGCATGGCACGGTCGCGCCGCTGCGGGGCCCGCGGGCCGCTGCGCCAGACCAGCAGCAGCCCGACCCCCAGCAGCAGTCCCAGCAGCGCCCCGGTCACGGGGCCTCCTCGCTGGCACTCGTCAGCCCCGTGTCGGGCGGTGCTGTGTCCATGCGTGACCTCGCGAGCTCGGTCACGCCCGCCACCGCGCGTCGTCGAGCAGGGCGGGCAGGTCGAACCCGTGGGCGGCGAAGCGCTCGGGGCGCGGTGGGTAGCCGGTGGCCCGCACCAGCCGGCCGTCGCGCGTGGTGAAGACGTCGGCGAGCTCGATGACGCCGTCCTCGGCACGGCCCGGGACGGCGACGACCTCCCGCACCCGCCGCCGTCCGTCCGGGTCGCTGCCCACGTGGACGACGAGGTCGACGCTGGCGGCCACCGTCGGGACGACGAACGCGTGGCCGATGTTCTCGCCGGCCAGCAGCGGCAGCGTGCACATCTTCGTGACCGCCTCGCGGGCGCTGTTGGCGTGCAGCGTGCACATGCCCGGCAGTCCCGAGTTGAGGGCGATGAGCAGGTCGAGGCACTCCTCCTGGCGCACCTCGCCGACGACGATGCGCGAGGGCCGCATCCGCAGCGCCTCCTTCACCAGCCGGCGCAGCGGGATCTCCCCGGCGCCCTCGAGGTTGGGCTGGCGGGTCTGCATGGCCACCACGTCGGGCAGCGGCACCCGCAGCTCGAAGACCTCCTCGCAGGTGATCACCCGCTCGCGCGCCGGGATCGCGGCGCAGAGGCAGTTGAGCAGCGTGGTCTTGCCGGCCTGGGTGCCGCCGGCGACGAGGACGTTGAGCCCGGAGACGACCGCGGCCTCCAGGAAGCGGGCCGCCTGCGGGGTCAGCGTGCCCAGCGCCACCAGCTCGTCGAGCGAGTGCGCCTGCAGCACGAACTTGCGGATGTTGACCGCCATGTGCCGCCGGGTGATGTCCGGGATCACCACGTGCAACCGCGACCCGTCGGGCATCGTCGCGTCCACGAAAGGCGTCGACATGTCGATCCGCCGGCCCGAGGTGCGCAGCATCCGCTCCACCAGGTCGGCCAGCTCCCCGGGCGCGAGGATCGTCGTCGTCAGCTCGCTGCGGCCGCGCCGGGCGACGAACACCCGGCCCGGCTCGTTCACCCAGATCTCCTCGACCTCGGGGTCGTCCAGCCACCGCTGCAGCGGCCCGAACCCGGCCACCCGGTCCAGCACGTCGCGGACCACCGACTCCGGGTCGCCGAGCGCGGGTAGCGCAGACGTCAGCGACCGCTCCGAGTAGTCGGCCACCACGTCGCGCACCAGCAGGCGCACCGGCCCCGGATCGGTGAACGGGTCCAGCCCACGCCGGCGGATCAGCTCGCGCACCTCGCCGTCGACGACCTCCAGCGCACTGGTCGCAGTCGGCACGGCACCCCCGTCGTCACGCCCGGTCAGGACTCCGACGGACAGTAGGAGGACGGGGCGGTCCGCAGGTGGCCGTCGCCCCGATCTGTGGACGACGTGACACCGAGCGCCACCCGGTCAGGTGTCACCCGCCACCGGAGATGGTCACCGGCGGGCGCTGGAGGTGGTCAGCTCAGCCGCCCCAGGTGGACGTACAGGACGACACCAGGCCCCTTGTCCTCGCTCGGCCCCACGAGCACGAAGCCGCTCTTCTCCAGGACCCGCCGGCTGGCAGCGTGGTCGGCGAAGACGTGCGCCTCCAGCTCGGTGTCCACGCCGTCCGGGTTCTCGCCGTGCCAGTGCACCAGCGCCCGGGCGAGCTCAGTGGCCAGGCCCCTCCCCACTGTCGAGGCTCCAACAGATAGCCCAGCTCCCGCCGTCGACCGTCGACGGAAGGCAGGAAGCCGGCGCGGCCCACCATGCGGCCGGCCCTGTCCTCGACCCGCCACCGGGTCCAGCCCCGCTCGACCTGCTCCCGGAGGTAGGCGTCGAGACGGGCACGCGTACCGGCTTGGTCCTCCACGCCGGACCGCAGAAAGCGCATGGCCCGAGCGTCGGCGTGCAGCGCGCACAGGTCCGGCAGGTCCTCGGCCAGCCAGGTCGTCAGGCGCGCCCGGGGGGTCGCCAGGACGACCGAGCGCTGCATCAGACGCGGCGGACCGTGAGGTGCGGGGGCTGCGCCAGGGTCTGGGCGACGACGCAGTACCGCTCGGTGAGCTGCCCCAGCTTGGCGAGAGTGGCGTCGTCGGCGTCGGTGTCGAGCTCGGCGTCCACGGTGAGCGAACCCATCCCGACCGGGGCCTCCCTCGAGACGCCGAGGGTGCCGCGGGCGTCCATGTCGCCGCGCGCGGTGAGCCGCGCCGAGCGGATCTCGACCCCCATCGCCGTGGCCACGCTGCGCATCGTGACCCCGGCGCAGGCCAGCAGGGCCTGGAGCAGCATGTCGCCGGAGCAGGCGTCGCTCCCGTCGCCGCCGGTCGACGGGTGCAGCCCGGCGCGGGCCGGGCCGGCCCAGGTCTGCACGGTGCACGTGACACCAGGGTCGGAGAAGTCCGCCTCGGCGTGCATCGTCACGCAGGCGGTCGCAGGTGTGTCGCGGTAGCGCTGCTTGATCGGTGCCTGCAGTTCCCGCAACCGTGCGGCGTCCATCCGGCCTCCCCGTGTCGTCGAGGCCCCATGCTCGCGGCCGCGGACGGCGATTGCCAGGTGAACGGGGGCACCGTTGCGCGGCTCCGGGCCGGCGTGGCGCTCGCGGTACGGCCGGCGGGCGTCGGCCGGTACGTCAGGCCTCCCCCGTCCCGTCCCCGGAGTGGCCGTGGGAGCCGTCCTCGGAGGAGACAGGTCGGGCAGGCCGGCCTCCTCGAAGGCCGTCTGCTCGACGTTGTCGGTCGACCCGAGACCTCCCATCGGACCGCCATCCGCGCGCAACGAGCAGAGGGCCCTCCCTCCCACTGCGGGAGAGAAGGCCCTCTGTTCTCACGCCCTGCGCGGCGAGGTGTCAGTCGCCGGCCGTCGCGACCGGGCAGGGGTCGTACATCGCCCGCGTGCCGGTCCGGGCCGGAGTGGTGAACGCGCAGCCGTAGTCGGGCGAGGCGACCACCTCCGGGTCGAGCACCGGGACACCCGCCGGCTCCACGCCCTCGTCCACCCACTCGACGAGGTCGAAGAACTGCGCCGACGCCTCCTCGGGGGTGAACTCGCAGTGCCCGGCGGCCCGGATCGGCCGCTGCACCAGCAGGTCCGCGTTGCCCTCCTCGGCGGCGTCGGCCGCGTAGTACTGCTGCATGGAGAACGGCACGTAGTAGTCGCCCAGGGTGTGGATGGACAGCACCGGGACGTCGAAGTCACCCGTGATGTCCGGGACGTACGCCGACGGGCCGCTGCGCCGGGCCTGGTGCGCCGGCGCCACGCGCTCCACCTGCTCGTCGAGGGTGGACCCGTCGTCGAACGTGTAGTCGATCGGGTAGTCGGTGTCGACGTTCGACCAGACGGCACCGGGCGCCACCCCGTCGAGACCGCCGGGCTCGGTGGCCACGACGCCGTAGACGAAGCTCTGCCCCTCCCAGTAGCCGAATGCCTCGTCGTCACCGGGGCGCTCGCCGCCGGAGATCGCGGTGATCAGGTCGCGGAACACCTCGCCCTCCTCGGTGAGGCCCGAGTACACCGGGGTCGGCTGCAGCGGGGTCCCCAGCTCGGCCTTGATCCTCGGCACGACGTCGCTCACGTAGTCCTCGGGGATCGGGTAGGCGTCGATCCCCGCCAGTGTCTGCGCCAGGAGGTTGTAGTCGAGGAAGAAGTCGTAGAGCTCGCGGTCTCCCATCACGCCGCACATCGGCGCGGCACCGGCCCACTCCACACCCCGGTTGCGCTCCAGCAACACGCCGATGACGTGCCCGCCCATCGAGACACCCTGCAGGTACCGCTGGTCGGCCTTGCCCACCAGCCGGTCGAAGAGCCTCGCGAGCTGCTCGGTCGACCGCACGCCGGCCTCGATGTCGTACCGGTTGGCGCTGTAGGACGACGCCGCCCAGGCGTACCCGTTCTCGATGTAGGTGCGGCGCAGGTCGTAGCTCGGGTCGCTGACGTACAGGGTGGTGCCCGTGCCGCGGTAGCCGTGCTCCCAGAACACGACGTCGCCGTTCCAGTCGAGGGGCACCTCGATGCGGTAGGCCGCCCCCTTGTGCACGCCGTAGAGCACCTTGCTGAGCTCGTTCCCGGCCTCGTCGGTCAGCGGCACGAACTCGGCACCCGGCTGACCGGTCCGCGCGTTGTAGTCGTAGCGAGGGTCGGCGATCGTCCAGTCGAGGTCGAAGAGCGGCTCCCTCGGGGACTCCTGGACCGGCTGCCAGTCCTCCGATCCCGGCGGAGGGTGCCCCTCCGCCCGGCCCGGCGGCTGCACGGAGTCGGGCGGCCCGGCCAGGGCGGGCGTCCCGGTGACGGCGACCGCGCCGACGCTCAGGCACGTGGCGGCGGCGAGGTGCACGAACCGATTGCGGTGCAAGGACACGGAGTGAGCTCCTTCGATCACTGAGTGACGGACGTCACCGCCTCGCACTCTGCTTCGCGCGCCCCGGGCAGTGCAAGGCCGGACGGCGAATCGCCACGGAACCGACGGCCCGCGCAGCCATGTCACCGACGGCCGGGCAGCACCGCGTCGACCAGGTGCGGCCCCGGGGCGGCCAGCGCCGACCGCAGCTGGTCGGCCAGCTCCTCCGTGGTCGTGGCCCGGGTCGCGGGCACCCCCATGCCGGTCGCCAGCGCGACGAAGTCCAGCGACGGACCGCCCAGGTGCAGCAGCTCCCCGGCGCGCTTGCCGTCCTCCGCCGCACCCACCCGGGACAGCTCGTGCTCGAGGATCGCGTAGGAGCCGTTGTCGCAGAGGACGACGGTGACGTCGAGCTGCTCGCGGGCCATGGTCCACAGCGCCTGGATCGTGTACATCGCGCTGCCGTCGGCCTGCAGCACGACCACCGGCCGGTCCGGGCAGGCCACCGCCGCGCCCACGGCCATCGGCAGCCCGTCGCCGATCGCCCCGCCGGTCAGCGCCAGCCAGTCGTGCCGCGGCCCGCCCGAGGTCAGCTCGGTGAGGCCGACGCCGGAGGTGAGTGCCTCGTCGACCACGATCGCCCGCTCCGGCAGCAGTGCCCCGACGACGGCCGCCATCGACCGTGGCGTGAGCCGGCCGGACGGCAGTTCGGGCCGCGACGCCTCCAGCAGCTCCGGCTGCGCGCCGGGCGCGGCGACCTCGGCTAGCGCCTGCACCGCGGCGACGCCGTCCTCCCCCGGCGCCGAGAGGACGTGCACCGTGCAGTCCTCGGGCACCGGCGTCCCCGGCAGGCCCGGGTAGGCGAAGAAGTGGACCGGCGCGGTGGCTCCGGCGAGCACCAGGTGGCGGGTCCCCGCCAGCGCGGCCATCGCCATCTCCGGCGGGTAGGGCAGCTTGGCGAGGTCCGGCAGCCCGGCGCCGCGGACCATCCGCGCGGGGAAGGTCTCGGCCATCAGGCGCGCGCCGGTGCCGGCGGCGACCCGCCCGGCGGCCAGGAGCGCCTCCTCGCTGGCCACGACGTCCCCGCCGAGGAAGAGCACCGCCGGCTCGCCGGACGCCAGGACCGCGGCCACGTCGTCCACCACCGACGACGCCACCCGCGGGGCCGGACGGACCGGCACCGGGTCGGCGGGCGCGGCGCCGTCCTCCCACGAGACGTCGGCGGGTAGCACCAGCGAGGCGATCCCGCGCCGGGCCGCCTGCGCCACCGCCTCGGCGGCGTCGGCCGCGACGTCGGCCGGCGACAGCGAGCGGCGCAGCCAGCCCGACACCGCCCCGGCGAGGGCGTCGAGGTCGGACTCCAGCGGCGCGTCCAACCGCTTGTGCGAGCGGGCGTGGTCGCCGATGACGTTCACCAGCGGCGCGCCGCCGCGCCGGGCGTTGTGCAGGTTGGCCAGGCCGTTGGCCAGCCCCGGGCCCAGGTGCAGCAGCGTCGCCGCCGGCCGCCCGGCCATCCGCGCGTAGCCGTCGGCGGCACCGGTCGCGACGCCCTCGAACAGCGTCAGCACACCGCGCATCTCCGGGACGTCGTCCAGCGCCGCGACGAAGTGCATCTCCGACGTGCCGGGATTGGCGAAGCAGACGTCGACGCCCGCGCCGACGAGGGTCCGGATGAGTGCCTGCGCGCCGTTCACGGTCGCGACCCTCGCACGGACCGCGAGTCCGTGCGACCGCAGCCACGAGGCGTCAGAACGTCAGCACCAACCGCCCGCGGATGCCCCCGCGCGCCAGCAACCGGTGCGCCTCGGCGGCCTCCTCGGCCGGGAGGGTCCGGGCCACGCGGAGGGTCAGCACGCCCTGCCCGGCCTGCTCCCGCAGCCGGTCGAGCGCCGCCCGGTTCTCGGCGTACCGCCGCACGAGGGTCGGGTGGACGCGCAGGTCCCGCTCGCCGGTGCCCCGGTAGCCGCGCACGGTCGCCACCGCCCCGCCGTCCCGCACCGCCGGCAGCACCAGCGCGTCCTGCACCGAGCCGTCGGCCAGCCCGTCGACACCTCCCGGGAACTCCGAACGGATCCGATCGGCGACGTCGTCCCCCCGCCGGACGACGACGTCGGCGCCCAGGTCGCGGACCAGCTCCTCGTCGGCCTCCGACGCGTCGGCGACGACGGTCAGCCCGTCGGCCCGGGCCAGCTGGACGACGTAGCCGCCGAAGGCGCCCGCGGCCCCGGTCACCGCCACCACCTGGCCCGGCTGCAGGCCCATGAGGTCCAGCGCCAGCCGCGCGGTGAGCCCGTTCATCGGCAGCGTCGAGGCCTCGGCGTCGGTGCTGCCCGCCGGGGACCGGACCACCGAGCCGGCCGGCAGCACCAGGTCCTCCCGGTAGGCGCCGTGCGCGCCGGTGGGCACCACGACCGCCATCACCCGGTCGCCCACCCGCAGGTCGGTGTCCACGTCCGGGCCGACCTCGATCAGCACGCCGGCGGCGTCCATCCCCGGCACGTACGGGAACTCCTGCACCGGGTCCCGCCGCGCGTAGGCGCCCTCGCGGAGATGGGTGTCGGTGGGGCTCACCGCGGCCGCGGTCACCCGCATCCGCACCTGCCCGGGCCCCAGCGGCTCCGCCGGGACGTCGACGACGCGCAGGGCCTCCGGCCCACCGAACTCGGTCACTCCGACAGCTCGCACGCCCCCACCCTGACCGACGGCGTGCCGCCGCTGCCCATCGGGCCCCGGCCGGCCGGCTGGTTCGCCCGGCGGTTTCGGCGTGTCGTCGCGTGTCGGGGAATGAGGGCGGGCACACCCGTCGCTGGAGCGGGCGAGCACCGCACCGCATCTCATTCCCTGACCCCGAGAGGCCGCGCATGCCCACGCTGCTGCCGTCCCGCCCCGTCTCCCTCGACCCGGCCCCGCGCCGCCGCCGACGCGTCCCCCGCCGGCTCGCCGCGGCCGGCATCGGCCTGGTCGTGCTCGTGCCGCTCGGCACGCAGCTGGCCGACTGGCTGGCGCTCGACCTGTTCGGGCAGGACGTCGTCGACCGCAGCACCACCCCGCTGCTGCTGGCCCTCGAGGACCTGCACGAGTACCACGCCGCGACCGGCACCTTCCAGGTCGTCGTCGACCGCGAGGACGACACCCGGTACGTGCCGTCGGTGATCAGCGGGGAGCGGGTCAGCTTCCTCGCCACCGGGACCGCCGACGCGTACGTCGACCTCGAGGGTCTGGACGCCGGCCGGGTCGCCCTCTCGCCCGACGGCACCTCCGCCACCATCGCGTTGCCGGCCCCGCGCCTGGGCGAGGTGCGGATCGACCCCGAGGAGAGCCGGGTCCTCGACCGCGACCGCGGGCTGTTCGAGCGGGTCGGCGACGCGTTCGGCGACGACCCCGTCGACGACAGCGAGCTGTACGCACTGGCGGAGGACCGGCTGGCCGCCGCGGCCGCGGCCAGCGACCTGCGCGAGCGCGCCGAGAGCAACACCCGGGCGATGCTGACCGGCCTCGCCCGGTCGCTCGGCGTCGACGACGTCGAGGTCCGCTTCGAGGAGCCCGCCGACAGCGCCGGCTGAGAAAGGACCCCCGGAAGGACCCCGTCCCCCCTCCCCGCTCGCATGCTCGCGGCGAGCCTCTGGACGGGGCCTCACGCCTTCGCAGGCTCAGTTGGGCGGGACCCCGTAGGGGGTTCCTCGTTCAGCGCTTGAGGGCGTAGTCCTTGAGCAGGCCCCGGCTGATGATGGTCTTCTGGATCTCGCTGGTGCCCTCGCCGATGAGCAGGAACGGCGCCTCGCGCATGAGCCGCTCGATCTCGTACTCCTTGGAGTAGCCGTAGCCGCCGTGGATGCGGAACGACTCCTGGGTCACCTCGGCGGCGTACTCGCTGGCCAGCAGCTTGGCCATGCCGGCCTCGACGTCGTTGCGCGCGCCGGCGTCCTTGAGCCGGGCGGCGCGCACCATCATCGCGTGCGCGGCCTCGACCTTGGTCGCCATCTCGGCAAGCTTGAACGCGATCGCCTGGTGGGCGGCGATCGGCTTGCCGAAGGTCTCCCGCTGCTGGGCGTAGGCGATGGCCAGCTCGAAGGCGCGGATCGCGATGCCGCAGCCGCGGGCGGCGACGTTGACCCGGCCGACCTCGACACCGTCCATCATCTGGGCGAAGCCCCGCCCGGGCGCCCCGCCGAGGATGTCGCCGGCCCTGGCCCGGTAACCGTCGAAGACGAGCTCGGTGGTGTCGACGCCCTTGTAGCCCATCTTGTCGATCTTGCCGGGGATGGTGATCCCGGGAACGACCTCGCCGAAGCCGGCCGGCTTCTCGACCAGGAAGGTCGTGAGGTTCTGGTGGGCCTTCTCCGCGCCCTCGTCGGTGCGCACCAGCGCCGCGACCAGCGTGGAGGACCCGCCGTTGGTCAGCCACATCTTCTGGCCGTCGAGAACGTAGTCGCCGTCGGCCTGCTTCGTGGCCTTGGTGCGGATGCCGGCGACGTCGGAGCCCAGCCCCGGCTCGGACATCGAGAAGGCCCCGCGCACCTCGCCGATGGCCATCCGCGGCAACAGGCGCTCCTTCTGCTCCCGGGTGCCGTGCTGCATCACCATGTAGGCGACGATGAAGTGGGTGTTGATGACGCCGGAGACGCTCATCCAGCCGCGGGCGATCTCCTCGACCACCAGCGCGTAGGTCAGCAGCGACTCGCCCAGGCCACCGAACTCCTCGGGAATGGTCAGGCCGAAGATCCCCAGCTCCTTGAGCCCGTCGACGATCTCCTGCGGATAGGCGTCGGCGTGCTCGAGCTCCTGCGCGTGCGGAACGATCTCCTTGTCGACGAAACTCCTGACGGTCGACAGGATCTCCTGCTGGACGTCGGTCAGGTCGGCGGTCTGCGCCAGACGGGTCATCGCGTCGCTCCTCCGGGGACTCCGGTTGTCCGTGGTTACCGGGCAGTATGGGCCACCGGCGGTCGCCGTCCGCGTGTGCCCGGTCACCTCCGGGGGCGTGGCCCGTCCAGCATTCCCACAGAGCCCACTCCACGACCGAGCGAGGACGACGATGACGCAGGACGACGCCCACCGCGGCGGCCCCGACCCCGCAGCTCGGTCACAGGGCGGAGAGGAACAGCGGCCCCCTGGGTACCCGCCGCCCGGGTACGGCCCGCCGCCCGGGTACGGCGCCCAGCCCGGGTACGGCGCCCAGCCCGGGTACGGCCCGCCACCGGGCTACGGTCCCCCGCCCGGGTACGGCTACGGCTACCCTCCCGGCGGCTACCGGCGGCCGACCAACACCATGGCGATCCTGGCGCTGGTGATGGCGTTCGTCTTCAGCCCGGTCGGGCTGGTGCTCGGCATCGTCGCGCGCCGGCAGATCCGGGAGACCCAGGAGGAAGGCGACGGCCTGGCCCTGGCCGGGATCATCGTGGGCGGCCTCGGCACCGCCGTCGTCGTGCTCGGCTTCGTGTTCTTCGTCGTCGCCCTGGCCTCGGTCGGCTCGGGAGGCTTCGCGCCATAGGCGCCGAGGCACGGGAGGCCCTTCCCACGTCTGCGGGCTCAGCACGTAGGGAGAGCCTCCCGTGCCTCGGGCGGGCTCAGCCCTCCGGCGGGGTGAAGGACGACGTCCGCTGCATGCCGGCGGCGCGACCCTTGCCCGCGATGACCAGCGCCATCTTGCGGCTGGCCTCGTCGATCATCTCGTCGCCGAGCATCGCCGAGCCCTTCTTGCCGCCGGCCTCCGAGGTCGACCAGTCGTAGGCGTCGAGGATCAGCTCGGCGTGGTCGTAGTCCTCCTGGGACGGCGAGTAGATCTCGTTGGCCGCCTCGACCTGGCCCGGGTGCAGCACCCACTTGCCGTCGAAGCCCAGGACGGCGGACCGCTTGGCGACCTCGCGGAAGGCGTCCACGTCGCGCACCTGCAGGAAGGGGCCGTCGATGGCCTGCACGCCGCGGGCGCGGGCGGCCATGAGGATCTGCATGAGGATGTAGTGGAACGGGTCGCCCGCGTAGTCCGGGTGCAGGGCGCCGACCACCAGCGACTTCATGTTGATGCTGGCCATGAAGTCGGCCGGACCGAAGATGATCGTCTCGATCCGCGGGCTGGCGAACGCGATGTCGTTGACGTTGATCAGGCCCTGCGCGGTCTCGATCTGCGCCTCGATGCCGATCCGGCCGACCTCGAGCCCGTTGGCCTTCTCGACCTGGGTGAGCAGGAAGTCCAGGGCCGCGACCTGGTGCGCGTCGACCACCTTCGGCAGCATGATGCAGTCGAGGTTGGCCCCCGCGCCCTCCACGACCTCGATCACGTCGCGGTAGGTCCACTCCGTCGTCCAGTCGTTGACCCGGACGGTGCGGATCTTGTCGCCCCAGCCACCCTCGTTGAGGGCCGCGACGATGTTCTTGCGGGCACCGGGCTTGGCCAGCGGCGCGCAGGCGTCCTCGAGGTCGAGGAAGACCTGGTCGGCGCCCAGGCCCTTGGCCTTCTCCAGGAAGCGCGGGTTGCTGCCGGGGACGGCGAGGTTGGAACGGCGGGATCGGAGCTCGGCCACGGTGCCTCCGTCGGGGTGGTGTGGGTGGGTGGAACACTCAGCTCGGGGTCGGGTTCCACCGGAGAGTAGCCAGGGGCCTCCGAGGCGCTCAGGTGCCGGGCTCGGCCAGCCCCGCCGGACGGCTGGCCCGGACCACCAGGGCGACGCCGACGACGACCAGCACCAGGCCGGGCAGCGCGAGGAGCGGCGGCACCTGCTGCAGCAGCACGAGGGCGAACAGCAGCGCGCCGGGCACCTCCAGCAGGATCACCAGGCTGACCATGGTCGGGCCGACCGAGGAGAGCAGCAGGTTGAACAGCGTGTGCCCGAGCAACTGGGCGCAGACGGTGATGGCAGCGATGAGCAGCCAGTCCCGCGCGGAGAAGCCGACGAGCGGGTTGCCGACGACGGCCGCGGCGACGGCGATCGTCGCGGCGCACACCGAGTAGCAGACCACCGCGTACGCCGAGGTGGACAGCCGCTGCCGGGCCCGCGCGCCGGCCAGCACGTACCCGCCGGCACAGATCGCGCCGAGCAGCGCCAGCGCGTCCCCGGCGAGGGCGCGCAGGCTGACCGTGACGTCGACCCCGGCGATCAGCGCCACGCCGAGCACCGCCAGCACCAGCCCCCACCAGGTCGTCGCGGGCAGCCGGACCCCGCTGGCGCGCGCGGCCAGCGCCGTCCAGACCGGGGTGGTGGTGACCAGCGCGGTCGAGGCCGCGACCGTCGTCATCGACAGGCTGGGCAGCCACGCGGCGAAGTGCGCGGCGAGGAACAGCCCGGCGACGACGGAGCTGGCCAGGTCGCCCGACCGCAGGCCCAGCAGCACCGACCGCTCGCGCAGCAGGAGCACCGGCAGCAGCGCCGTGGCTCCGCCGAGGTTGCGCCAGAAGGCCAGCGCGAGCATCGGGGCGGTCAGCATCGTGGTCAGCGGCGCCGACAGCGAGATGCCGATGACGGCGACCGCCATGATCCCGACGTCCCGCCCACCCGGCCGGTGCAGCGCCCAGGCGCCGGCGACGGCCCCGCGGCCCTCCTCCAGGTTGAAGGACCCCGTCCTCCCCACCCTTCGCGAACTCGGGGCGGGACCCGGGACGGGGCCGTGGGGGGCAGGGGGGTCCTCTTTCAAGGCACCCGGATGCGGCCGCGCGCGACCGGCACCACCGCGCCCCGGACCGTCGCCGCGACCGCCCGCCCCCCGGAGGCGGTCACCGTGCAGGAGAGAACGGACGGCCGCCCCATCGCCTCGCCCTGGGAGACGACGTAGGACGACGTCCCGTCGGGCGCCAGTAGGCCGGCCGCGACCAGCCAGACGCCGGTGCCGAGCGCCGCCGAGCCGGTGGCGGGGTCCTCGCCCCAGGCCAGGTCGGCGGCGAACACCCGCGCCCGGGCGGTCGAGGTCGCGGCGTCCCACGAGAGCACCGAGACGCCCTCACCCACGCCCCGCCCGCCGAGCAGCGCGGGGACCGGTGCGGCGGCGTCGACGACCTCGGGGCGCACCGCGAGGAACGTGAAAGGCAGGCCGCAGCCGGCGACGTGCGCGGGAACCCCGGCGGCGTCGGCGGCCGCGAGCCCCACCGCCTCGACCAGGGCGGCGGGGTCGGGCCCGTCCTCGAGCGTGGGGCGGCCGCCGGAGAGGGTCGCGCCGTCCTCGTCGACCACCACGTCGAGGACGCCGGCGCCGCACTCCTGGCGCAGCGTCCCGGCGGCCAGCCGGCCGGTGCGCACCAGCACGTGCGCCGCGCCGACGCTGGGGTGCCCGGCGAAGGGCAGCTCGGCGTAGGGCGTGAAGATCCGGACCCGGTAGTCGGCGTCCCCGGCCTCGGGCGCGGAGAGGAACGACGTCTCCGAGAGGTGGAACTCGTTCGCCAGTGCCTGGCACTGCTCGGTGCTCAGGTCGTCGGCGTCGAGCACCACGGCCAGCGGGTTGCCGGCGAAGGCGCGTGGCGCGAACACGTCGACGACCTCGTAGTCGAGCTCTCCGGAGGGCGACACGGCCCGACGGTAGCCTCACCCGGGACCGAGCTTGCGAGGTCCCGCAAGGACACAGCCGTGCGGCACGGAGCCGACGAGCGCCAGCGAGGAGGATCCGTGACCACGGCGACCAGGGCGTACGTCTCCCGGCTCGCCGGGCTGCCCGTCTTCGACCCCAACGGCGACCGCGTGGGCAAGGTCCGCGACGTGGTGGTGGCCCTGCGGGTGGGCACCGCGGCTCCGCGCGTGCTCGGCCTGGTCGTCGAGGTGGTCGCCCGCCGCCGGATCTTCGTGCCGATGGGCCGGGTGACCGCGGTGGACCCGGGTGCCGTGGTGCTCGGCTCCGGCACGCTGAACCTCAAGCGCTTCGAGCAGCGGCGCGGCGAGACCCTCGTGCTCGGCGAGCTGCTCGACCGGCGGGTGCAGGTGGCCGAGTCCGGGAGGCCGGCCGCCGTCGTCGACGCCGGCATGGAGCAGACCCGCACCGGCGACTGGGTGCTCTCCCGGCTCGCCGTCCAGGAGCCGGGCCGGCTGGGCCGGCGCGGGCAGCTGCACCAGCTCGCCTGGGACGAGGTGACCGGGCTGGCCCTGCCGCAGACCGGTCAGGGCGCCGAGACGCTGATCGCGACCTACCGCGAGCTCAACGCCGCCGACCTGGCGCACGCGCTGCAGGACCTGCCGATCAAGCGGCGGCACGAGGTGGCCGAGGCCCTCGACGACGCGCGGCTGGCGGACGTGCTGGGGGAGCTGCCGGAGGGCGACCAGATCACCATCCTCGGCACGCTGGACGAGAAGCGGGCAGCCGACGTGCTCGAGGTCATGGACCCCGACGACGCCGCCGACCTGCTGGCCGAGCTGTCCAACGTCGACCGCAACCGGCTGCTGGAGCTCATGGAGCCCGACGAGGCCGAGCCGGTGCGCCAGCTGCTGCAGTACACCGAGGACACCGCCGGCGGCATCATGACCAGCGAGCCGGTGATCCTCACCCCGGACGCCACGATCGCCGAAGCTCTCGCGCGCGCGCGCGAGCCGGAGCTGACCCCCGCCCTGGCCACCCAGGTCTACGTGTGCCGGCCGCCGTCGGCCACCCCGACCGGCCGCTACCTGGGCCTGGCGCACATCCAGCGGCTGCTGCGCGAACCACCGTCCACCCTGGTCAGCGGGGTGCTCGACGACATGGAGCCGCTGCGGCCGGAGGCGCCGCTGGCCGAGGTGACCCGCTACTTCGCCACCTACAACCTGGTCGCTGCCCCGGTCGTCGACGCCCAGGGCCGGCTGGTGGGCGCGGTGAGCGTGGACGACGTGCTCGACCACCTGCTGCCCGACGACTGGCGCGAGCGGGCCCGGCGTGGCTGAGGGCCGCCGGCTCGACGTCCCCCGCGGGGCGCGCGGCTTCGGCAGCTTCCTCCGGTTGGACCCCGACGCGGTCGGCCGGTTCGCCGAGGGCATCGCCCGCTTCCTGGGCACCGGCCGCTTCCTCGCCGTCCAGACGGTGGTCGTGGTCGTCTGGATCCTGCTCAACGTCTTCGCCGTCCGGCTGCAGTGGGACCCCTACCCCTTCATCCTGCTCAACCTGGCCTTCTCCACCCAGGCCGCCTACGCCGCGCCGCTGATCCTGCTGGCGCAGAACCGGCAGGCCGACCGCGACCGGGTGCAGGCCGAGGAGGACCGCGCCCGGGCCGCGCAGACCCGCGCCGACACGGAGTACCTGGCCCGCGAGCTGGCCGCGCTGCGCGTCGCCATCGGCGAGCTCGCCACCCGCGACTTCATCCGCAGCGAGCTCAACCGGCTGACCGAGGACGAGGCGCAGCGGCGGGAGGAGAGGAAGGCGCGCAAGCGCGAGGCCGCCGCCCGCGAGGCGGCCGGCTGAGCGGACCGGCCTCAGCCGGTCAGGACGTGCACCAGTGCGCCGGTCGCTCCCGCCAGCACGAGGACGACGATGAACGGCGCGCGCAGCGCCAGCGCGAGCGCCGCGACCGCCAGCCCGGCCAGCCGCCCGTCGGCCGCCAGAGCCGGACCCGCCGTGGCCGCCTGGACGGCGACCAGCGCGGCCAGCAGCGCCGCCGGGACGAAGTCGACGACGCGGGTGGTCCACGGCCGCTGCACCCACGCGGCCGGAACCGAGAGCCCGGCCAGCTTCAGCAGGTAGCAGCCCACGGAGGCGGCGACCACCACCGCCCAGAGCGTCCCGTCGGTCACCGCGGCACCGCCGCCCCCCGGCGCGGCCGCCCGGCCAGCGCCACGGCGACCACCGCCGCGACGACCTGGACCCCGGGCGGCACGACCGGGGTGAGCAGGAGGGCGACGACCGCGCCGCCGAGGGCGACCCTCCGCTGCGCCGCCGCCTCGGGGAAACCGCGCTGCAGCCGCGGCCACAGCAGCGCCAGGAACGCGGCAGGGACGACGGCGTCCAGCGCCGCCTGTGCGGTCTCCCCGAGGGCCGCCGCGCCGAGCGCGCCGACCACCGTGGTCGCGTTCCAGGTCACGTAGAGGGTGGCGCCGCCGGCGAGGAAGGCGAGCCGGGCCAGCCGACGATCGGGTGCGGCCACCGCCAGGGCCGTCGTCTCGTCGATCACCCAGTGCGCCGCGCCGACCCGCGGCAGGACGCCGGCCGGCCGCAGCAGCGGCAGCAGCCGGACGCCGTAGACGGTGTTGCGGGTGCCCAGCAGGAGCGCACTGCCGATCGCGGCCGGCCCCCCGCCGCCCGCCCCGAGGACGCCGACCAGGGCGAACTGCGAGGCACCGGTGAACATCACCGCGGACATCACGAACGCCTGCCACACGTGCAGGCCGGCCGCGTCGGCGGCGGCGCCGAAGGCCACGCCGTAGAGGCCCACCGCCAGGCCCAACCCGACGGCGTCGCGCAGGGTCGCGGTGCGGGCGGCGGACACGGCAGCGAGGCTATCCGGGGCCCGGAGCGCCCCCGGACGGCTGCCGCATCCCCCGGAGGGGGGACGTTCCTGCCGCGAGGGCTCAGCCGGAACCGCAGCGTTCCGATGGAGCGGCGTGTCCGTTCGCTCCCCGTCCGGTGCCCCGCCACTGCGCCACCGGCCCACCCTCGCCGAGGACCGGCTGGCCCGTGCCCGGGAGTCGGCGCTGTGGACGTCCGCGCTGGCGGTGTTCGTCGTCCCCGCCTGGTCCGGTTTCGACGTGCTGCTCGAGCCGCGGGTCGCGCGGGTCTTCATCGCCGTCCGGCTGGGCTGCCTCGTCCCCATGGTCGCGGCCGTCTGGCTCCTGTGGCGACACCCCCTCGGACGCCGGCAGCCGGAGCTGCTCGCCTGCGCGGTCCTCGCCACGGTGCAGGCCGAGATCGCCTGGATGGTCCCGCGCGTGGAGCACGTGGAGTTCTACCTGCTCGGCTTCACCCTCGCGGTCTACGCCAGCGGCTGCCTCCTGGTGGCCCGGCCGGTGTGGACCGGTGCCCTGGTCGGCGTGACGTGGGTGGCCTTCGGGGTCGCCGCCCTCACCGCGCCCACGTCGATGCCGACGGAGGACCTGCTCGCGGCCGCGATCTATCTCGTCACCGCGTCCGGTGTCGGCGTGCTCGCCCACCACCAGCGGTACCGGCTCGCCACCCGGGAGTCGACCGCCCGCATCCGGCTCGAGCGCGAGCAGGAGCGCACCCGGGCGCTGCTCACCCGCCTGGAGCGGCTCAGCCACGAGGACCCGCTCACCGGCCTGGCCAACCGCCGCCGGTGGGACGCCGAACTGGCGGCGGCCTGTGCCGCGGCCCGGGAGGCCGGCACCCCGCTGGTCGTCGTCCTCGTCGACGTCGACCGCTTCAAGCAGGTCAACGACGAGCACGGGCACGGCGGCGGCGACGAGGCCCTCCGGCTGATCGCCGCGGCGATCACCTCACGGGTCCGGGCCGGGGACGTCGTCGCGCGCCTGGGCGGCGACGAGCTGGCCGTCCTCCTGCCCGGCAGCGATCTCGGCCGCGCGGTCGCCCTCGCCGAGGAGCTGCGCGGCGCCGCCCTCCGCATCGGCCTGGCCGGCTCCGGGCCGGGCTCCCTGACGCTGTCCCTGGGCGTGGCCGTCGCATCCGGGGACGCCGCGGTGCCGGAGCGGCTGACCGCCGAGGCGGACGCGCACCTGTACCGCGCCAAGGTCACCCGCAACGCCGTCTGGGCAGGCCTTCCGACGCCGACGGCCCCCCTGTCCGTCGGCCGAGCGGCCGGAGCCCCTGCGCGGGAGATCACCCTCCGGGCAGCAGCCGGCGGCGCGTGCGGCCGTACAGTGGCAGCAGGCCCGTGAACGCAGGTCCCCGCCGCTCCTCGGCGGACCGGACCGGGTCCCCCGCCGAAGGAGACTGCCGCAACGATGTCCGCCCCGCCCACCGGCGCGCCGGCGCTCGACGCCGTCAACGCCGCCCTGGCCACCGTGCAGGACCCGGAGATCAACCGCCCGCTGCCGGAGCTGGGCATGGTCAAGGACGTGCAGATCGGCCCCGACGGCTCGGTCCGCGTCGAGGTCTACCTGACCGTCTCCGGCTGCCCGATGCGCGAGACGATCACCAACCGGGTCACCCAGGCCGTCTCCGCCGTCCCCGGGGTCACCTCGGTGCAGGTGGGCCTGGACGTGATGAGCGACGAGCAGCGCGCCGAGCTGCGCCGCACCGTGCGCGGCACCGACGCCGCCGACCCGGTCATCCCGTTCGCCCAGCCGGGCTCGCTGACCCGCGTCTACGCGGTCGCCTCCGGCAAGGGTGGCGTCGGCAAGTCCAGCGTCACCGTCAACCTGGCGGCGGCGCTGGCCAGGCGCGGCCTGTCGGTGGGCGTCGTGGACGCCGACATCTACGGCCACTCGGTGCCAAGGATGCTCGGGGTCGACGACAAGCCGACCCAGGTCGACAACATGATCATGCCGCCGCAGGCCTACGGCGTGAAGGTCATCTCGATCGGCATGTTCACCCCGGGCAACACCCCGGTCGTGTGGCGCGGACCGATGCTGCACCGCGCGCTGCAGCAGTTCCTCGCCGACGTGTGGTGGGGCGACCTCGACGTCCTGCTGCTGGACCTGCCGCCCGGCACCGGCGACGTGGCCATCTCCATCGCCCAGCTGCTACCCAACGCCGAGATCTTGGTGGTGACGACGCCGCAGCAGGCCGCCGCCGAGGTCGCCGAGCGGGCCGGCGCCATCGCCACCCAGACCCACCAGCAGGTGGTCGGCGTCATCGAGAACATGTCGTGGCTGGACCTGCCCGACGGCTCCCGCATGGAGATCTTCGGCTCCGGCGGCGGCGAGGCGGTCTCCGACGCGCTCACCCGCACGCTCGGTGCCCGGGTGCCGCTGCTGGGTCAGATCCCGCTGGACACGCGGGTCCGCGAGGCCGGGGACGCCGGTGCGCCGGTCGTGCTGGCCGAGCCGGAGTCGCCGGCCGCGCGGGCGCTGGCCGCCGTCGCCGACACGTTGGCCACCCGCCAGCGCGGGCTGTCGGGCATGTCGCTGGGGCTCACCCCGGTCCGTCACTGAGCTGACCCGCCGAGAGAGCCTCTCGGCGACTCTTGCGGTGTTTCGCGTGCTCCTGCGGTGGTGCGGCGCCGCAAGAGCAGGCAGACGACCGCAAGAGCTTCCCGACTACGTCGCGTCGGGGTCGAACGGGGGCGGGGCGGAGGGGCTCCGCGTCCGAGCGGCAGCGGCGGCCATGGTGGTCGCGGCCGTCGCGCCGCCGGCCCGCGGGGGGGCGTCGTCGTCGCCGAGCAGCTGGTTCCTGATGAAGGTCCGCGGGTGGTACTGGCGCAGGTCGAGGTCGCGCAGCTTGGCGAGATCGTCACCCAGGGACTCGTCGACCTGCGCGCGGACGCCGGTGAGCGCCGAGCGCACCTTCTTTAGCCCGGCGGCGGCGTCCTTGGCCAGGTCCGGCAGGCGCTCGGGCCCGAAGATGAAGAGCGCGGCGAGCGCCAGGACGACGATCTCGCCCCAGCCGATCGAGTCGAACACGCGCTGCTCCCCCTCCTCGTGCGCCCGGCCGGCCGTCGCGCGGGTCCAGCGTAGGCTCCGATGGCGTCGCGGTCAGTGCCCCTGATGAGGGGGTCAGGCCTCGTCGAGGGTCGCCTCGAGCGTCGTCGAGGAGCCGCCCCGGACCACCTCGAGGCTGATGGTCTCCCCCGGCTCGTGGGAGTCCACCGCCACGACCAGCTCCTCCGAGCTGCCCACCGGCTCGCCGTCCACGGCGATGACGACGTCCTGCTCGCGGATGCCGGCCTCGGCCGCCGCGCTGCCCGGCTCGACGTTGATCACCAGCGCGCCGTCGCGGGTGCCGTCGGTGACCGAGCGGGCGTTGACACCGAGTGAGGCGTGCACCGCGTGCCCGGTGGCGATGAGCTGCTCGGCGATGTCGCGCACGGTGTCGATCGGGATGGCGAAGCCGAGGCCGACGCTGCCGCCGCCGACCGAGGCGATCGCGGTGTTGATGCCGATCACCTCGCCGGCGCCGTTGACCAGCGCCCCGCCGGAGTTGCCGGGGTTGATCGGGGCGTCGGTCTGGACCGCGCTGATCACCGCATTGGTGTCGCTGCCCTCGCCGGCCAGCCGGACCGGCCGCTCGAGCGCGCTGACGATGCCGCTGGTGACCGTGCTGGCCAGGCCCAGCGGCGAGCCGATGGCGACCACCGGGTCGCCGACGACGACGTCGTCGGAGTCGCCGAGCGCTGCGGTGAGCAGGCCGGGCTTCTCCACCTTGAGGACGGCGAGGTCGCTGGCCGGGTCGCGGCCGACGATCCGCGCCGCCGAGCCGCTGCCGTCGGAGAAGACCGCGCGGATCTCGGCGCCCTCGACGCCGTCGGCGCCGGAGATGACGTGGTTGTTGGTGACGATGTAGCCGTTCGCGCCGTCGATGACGACCCCGGAACCGGTGGCGCCGGCCTCGCCGATGCGGACCTCGACCGAGACGACGGTCGGCGTCACCCGCTCCGCGATGTCGGACACCGAGCCGGGTTCACGGGCGATGCCCCGGTCGGTCTCGTTGAGCTGCGTGCCGGGCGCCAGCAGCGGCGTCTCGTCGGCGGTGCGGGTGAGCCAGTAGCCGGCCGCGCCACCGACCAGCCCGGTCAGCAGCACGGCCAAGAGGGCCAGGACCGACAGCCGGATCGACACGTCGGCCAGCCGCAGCCGCCGGCGCCCCTTGGCGTCGACGACGACCGGGCCGGTCTGCTGCTCGGGCTCCTCGAACACCGCCGGCCCGGTGAGGCCGGCCGGTGCGTGCGGATCGCGCCAGGGGTCGGACCGGGCGTCGGACTTCCACCAGGGGCCGGTGGCGGTGCGCCGCCGTCCGGGCCGGA